>NZ_MJXN01000084.1:0-2169 GCF_001762815.1 Campylobacter sp. BCW_6465 | reverse complement strand
AAAGGAGTGTATTAATGGCAAAAAGTGAATACTATACCATACTAACAAAAATTGGCATTGCTAAATTTATTGCCGCAAGAGCAAGTGGAAATGGTATCAATTTAAAAAGCTTTAAATTAAGTTCAAAAGTTATTTTGCCCAGCGAAGAAATGCAAAGCTTAGAAGAGATTGTATATGAAGCTAATATTAGTAGCAAAAGCGTGGATGAAAGCAATCCAAACTATGTGAATTTAATGTGTCATGTGCCAAGCGATGTGGGCGGGTTTGAAGTTAATGCAGTAGGCATTTATGATGAAGCAGGAGATTTGCTTGCAGTAGGAAATGTCCCACGCACTTATAAACCTATCTTAAAAGAAGGCAGCGCTAAAGAGCTTATGATAAAAATTGTCATGGAGCTTTCTAATGCAGAGGAAGTTATTTTAAAACTAGATCCTAGTGTGATTATGGCAAGTCGTGATTATGTGGATGCTATTAAAGTGGAACTCAATCTTAAAATTGATGCTTTAACACAAAAATATGATGCAGAGTTTAAAAAAGTATGGGGTGAGTTTGCTAAATATCTTTTAGAAAATAAATTTAATACAGAAATTGCCAAATATGTTACTTTAGCTACTAATCAAACCATTACAGGAGCTAAAGACTTTACCAAACTACCTACAAGCTCTATAAAAGCTACAAATGACAATCAATTTGTAAATTTAGCTACCTTAAAAGAAAATCAACTCAATTTGAAAGATCCAGAACTTTTAGCATTGATAGGGTTTAATACTTATCTTGATGGAACTTCTTTACTTAAATCTCATTCTATGTCTAATAATGTGATATACACAAATACAACAGGAGGAAAAACACCTATTGCAATAAAAATTCAACAAATCGATAATGTAATCAGTCAAGCTAGTATTAGTATATACATAAATAATTCTTTAATAAAAAAAATAAATGCTATACAATACACTAATTCAACAAATAAATATATTCCATTAACATATTATGAAGGTATTTTGAAACCAAATGACACATATAAAATAGAATTGTTTAATATTGTTGTAGATAAATCAAATATTGAGGCAACAATTTTAAATGTCAAATAAGGAGAAAAAATGAAATATTTTATAGACAAAAACAATAATAATCAAATTTATGCTTATGAGGATGAAGTGAGCGATGAGCAAATTAAAACAGGTTTAACACCTATTAGCGAAGAAGAGTTTAATGCTTTAACAAGTCCTCCTAAAAGCGAAGAAGAGCTTTTAAACGAGGCAAAAGAGTTAAAAATCAACGAGATTAATACAAAAAAAGAAAATATTTTAAATGGTGGATTTTCTTTTAAAGGTAAAATCTATCAAAGTTCTAATGAAGATCAGTTAAGAATTAATGGAGCAGTAACCAATGCTCTTGTTAATCCTAATTTAATTCCTTATATTGATTGGATTGCGCTTGATAATACAACTACAAGATTTAGCGTAGATGAGTTTAAACTTTTTGCAAGTAGCATGGCTTATTTTGTGCAAGAGACTATTTTTAAAGCAAGTGCTTTAAAAGAAAAAGCTAGAAATGCACAAAGCAAAGAAGAACTTGATTTAATTGTTTGGGAGAGTGAAAAATGACTAAAACAGAATTAAAAAGGGTTTGTGTAAAGCCCTATGATAAAGACAGATTTGAAGTAATTAGTGATTATGCTTTTTCTTTGCCAAATTATAAAGGCATTGTACCACAAGGCTTTAAAACAGATGGAGCGAGTATCCCACGCCTTTTTTGGTCTTTGTTTCCACCTTTTAAAAGTGAGTATTTTAGCGCTTGTGTGGTGCATGATTTTTTATGCGAAAAAGCAAATTCAAGAACTGATTATAGGACAGCTGATTTAGCATTAAAAGAAGCTATGACTTTGCTTGGATGTTCTAAGTTTAAAATCTTTGTATTTTATCATTCTTGCAATCTTTATCATGCAATAAAATGCTTGATAAAAGGAAAATAAAAAAAGGTGAGCTACCCACGCAGTGGGACGGGGGCTTTCTCAAAGAGAGTGCAAAGCACAAGAGTAAAAGCGACTTTGGGCGGATTTTATTCGCACAAAGTGAAAGCATAAAAAGGAGTTAAAATGAAAGATTATGGAATTTCTTTTATTCCAGATATTAATCAAGGCTTAATAGAGCCAAGTGAACCTAT
>NZ_MJXN01000083.1:0-2136 GCF_001762815.1 Campylobacter sp. BCW_6465 | reverse complement strand
AAAGGAGTGTATTAATGGCAAAAAGTGAATACTATACCATACTAACAAAAATTGGCATTGCTAAATTTATTGCCGCAAGAGCAAGTGGAAATGGTATCAATTTAAAAAGCTTTAAATTAAGTTCAAAAGTTATTTTGCCCAGCGAAGAAATGCAAAGCTTAGAAGAGATTGTATATGAAGCTAATATTAGTAGCAAAAGCGTGGATGAAAGCAATCCAAACTATGTGAATTTAATGTGTCATGTGCCAAGCGATGTGGGCGGGTTTGAAGTTAATGCAGTAGGCATTTATGATGAAGCAGGAGATTTGCTTGCAGTAGGAAATGTCCCACGCACTTATAAACCTATCTTAAAAGAAGGCAGCGCTAAAGAGCTTATGATAAAAATTGTCATGGAGCTTTCTAATGCAGAGGAAGTTATTTTAAAACTAGATCCTAGTGTGATTATGGCAAGTCGTGATTATGTGGATGCTATTAAAGTGGAACTCAATCTTAAAATTGATGCTTTAACACAAAAATATGATGCAGAGTTTAAAAAAGTATGGGGTGAGTTTGCTAAATATCTTTTAGAAAATAAATTTAATACAGAAATTGCCAAATATGTTACTTTAGCTACTAATCAAACCATTACAGGAGCTAAAGACTTTACCAAACTACCTACAAGCTCTATAAAAGCTACAAATGACAATCAATTTGTAAATTTAGCTACCTTAAAAGAACAAGCTCCTAGTTTAATGGGAGGATTGGGAGTAAATCAAGCTTGGCAAAATGTTTCAAGAGCCTTTGATGTAACTTATACAAATAATACAGGAAAACCTATAGCAGCCAAATTTCAAGTTAATGCTAGTGCAAGTGGGGGTGTCAGTTTTTCTTGTAGTGAGCAATTTGTAGTTTCTATGTTTCAAACTTCATTATCCAATGGTGGAGTAAGTCGAACTTATTTTGGTTTTGGAATCATTCCACCAAATGGGCAATACAGATTAAATACACCAGAACACAGCGGATTTTACCCAAGCAAAAGCATTGTATCTTTTATGGAGCTTAGATAAGCATCAAGCAAATAAGGAGAAAAAATGAAATATTTTATAGACAAAAACGATAATAATCAAATTTATGCTTATGAGGATGAAGTGAGCGATGAGCAAATTAAAACAGGCTTAACACCTATTAGCGAAGAAGAATTTAACTCTTTAATAAATCCTCCTAAAAGCGAAGAAGAGCTTTTAAACGAGGCAAAAGAGTTAAAAATCAACGAGATTAATACAAAAAAAGAAAATATTTTAAATGGTGGATTTTCTTTTAAAGGTAAAATCTATCAAAGTTCTAATGAAGATCAGTTAAGAATTAATGGAGCAGTAACCAATGCTCTTGTTAATCCTAATTTAATTCCTTATATTGATTGGATTGCGCTTGATAATACAACTACAAGATTTAGCGTAGATGAGTTTAAACTTTTTGCAAGTAGCATGGCTTATTTTGTGCAAGAGACTATTTTTAAAGCAAGTGCTTTAAAAGAAAAAGCTAGAAATGCACAAAGCAAAGAAGAACTTGATTTAATTGTTTGGGAGAGTGAAAAATGACTAAAACAGAATTAAAAAGGGTTTGTGTAAAGCCCTATGATAAAGACAGATTTGAAGTAATTAGTGATTATGCTTTTTCTTTGCCAAATTATAAAGGCATTGTACCACAAGGCTTTAAAACAGATGGAGCGAGTATCCCACGCCTTTTTTGGTCTTTGTTTCCACCTTTTAAAAGTGAGTATTTTAGCGCTTGTGTGGTGCATGATTTTTTATGCGAAAAAGCAAATTCAAGAACTGATTATAGGACAGCTGATTTAGCATTAAAAGAAGCTATGACTTTGCTTGGATGTTCTAAGTTTAAAATCTTTGTATTTTATCATTCTTGCAATCTTTATCATGCAATAAAATGCTTGATAAAAGGAAAATAAAAAAAGGTGAGCTACCCACGCAGTGGGACGGGGGCTTTCTCAAAGAGAGTGCAAAGCACAAGAGTAAAAGCGACTTTGGGCGGATTTTATTCGCACAAAGTGAAAGCATAAAAAGGAGTTAAAATGAAAGATTATGGAATTTCTTTTATTCCAGATATTAATCAAGGCTTAATAGAGCCAAGTGAACCTAT
>NZ_MJXN01000082.1:0-3231 GCF_001762815.1 Campylobacter sp. BCW_6465 | reverse complement strand
GCCCATTCATCAGAGTAGATGAACTCTAAAGTGATTTGTTTAACGATTGGATTATTCATCATTTTTATATTTAGATAAAACTTACCAGCACTCACATTGGCATCTGTGTTTCTTTCTTCATCCCAGCTTACCTCATAGCCAATTAAAACCTTAGCTCCTTTTAAATCTCTTAGCAATTCTTCAATGCTGATTTTTATAAAATATAATTCACTTGCTTTTTTATCAATAGCTTTAAAAGCTGCTTTTTGTCCTGCTAGAGCTATGCGATCAAAGGTTCTTACACGAGCTAAATCTTGCCAAATCGTATCTTCATGGCTAGTTTCCCCACCCCAAGAGCGATAACCTTCACTTAAAATACAAGTTGAAATATGAGCGTTTCTTAGTCTTTCTGCATCACAATCAAAGCCATTGATAAACTCTATAAAATACTCTGTGCCAGTAACCCCATTCATCACTCTATTTGAGTAAGAATCACTAAAGCCATATTCTTTATCTCCATCTGTATGAGCTATTAAACCTGCGATGATAGGAGATTGTGGAACATAAGCGTATTTTCCTTGTGTATTTAAGATTTGAACCTGTGGCCAAGTGGCAATTAATCTTTTAGAGCTAAAAGCCTCCATTGTATTAATAGCTTCGCCAACATTTGTAGCGTAAAGATCCACAATAGCTGTGATATTCATAGAACTTGCCACACTTTCAAGCTTAGCCTTTACTCCTGCTTCATGTGAGTAATAAGGAGCAATGATTAAATCAGGACTAAAACCTGTTTTATGTTTGGCTTTTTTAAAGGCTTCTATGGCATTAACAATATTGGTTAAAGTGTTTTCACTTTCCTCGCTTTCTTCAAAAAAACTAATAATAATTACATTACTTACATTTTGTAGATTGATACATTCTAAAGTATCTAAAAGTCTAAAATCTTGTAAGTTATTTTCTTTGATTAAATCGTTTACAAATTCTTTTGCTTTGCTTACATTTGAAAAGGCAAAGATTGGAAAGCTATCCACGCTTTCATAACCAGCCTTTGTGTAAATCATTTCTTTACTTGCACCTTTTATAGCCCCAGCAATACCAATAGGCGTATCACTTTGCACTTTAATAGGACTTGCTGCACCATTACTGATATTAAAATTAACTCCATAATTTGCTGCCATTATTCATTTTCCTTTCTTATGTTCTTTTAACAGCGAACAAGTTCGCCTAAAGAACCAAATGCTAAAGGCTTCCCCGCCCAAACACTGCGTGTTTGCCCCAAAAGCCAAACCTTTTATCCTGCCCTAAGTAGCTTACTTTAATTTATGTTTTTTTAACTCTTTTGCTTTTAACTTCACTTAATGCACTTGCTTTTGTAAATGTAGAGCCTAAGCCTTTAAGTTCATTCTCTACTATCCTAAATCTCTCATCAACCCCATCTTTAAACTCATCATAAATAAGCTTATCTCCTTTTATATTGAAATTAATAATAAAATCTGTATCGATTTCTTTACTATTTGGATTTAAAGAATTAAACTCTTTAAAAAGAATGTCATCTATAAAAATTTTAATATTTAGATTTTCACTAAAGAAGTTTCCACCCACGCCATATCCCCAAGGAGTGAATTTAAACTCTTTTATAGGTTTAGAGAGTTTGCATTCTATAGTATAAAAAGGATTTTCTAATCCATCATTAGCTAAAAACACGCTAATATTTTTTTCATCATATTCTCTAAAAGCGTAATATGGAGTGTAACGATTGCCAAATTCATAAGCTCCATTTGAAGTGATTTTTACTTTTGCATATGAGTCTAAACCTTCAGTATTAGCATTCTCTAAACTAAACTCAGCAGGTAAAGTAGTGGCGTGTTCTTTTGAAGCTTTATTTAAAGTTTCATTTTCTATATTGCCTAGCAAAAGATTATTGTTAGAATTGTCAATAAACTCTAAAGCATTAATCTTTAAAAACTCATTATCTCCTGCTAATTTTATACCAAGTCTTGAAAGGGTTAAGGTTTTTAAAGGATAGGCTGAGCTTGTTTGTTTGGTGCTAAACTCAACCCTTAATTTTTTACCATCAAGGATTTGTAATTCTTTTAAATTAGAGTTTGCATCTTCGCCTTTATCTCCTTTATCTCCTTTATCTCCTTTATCTCCTTTATCTCCTTTATCTCCCTTATCTCCTTTATCTCCCTTATCTCCCTTATCTCCCTTATCTCCCTTATCTCCTTTTTCGCCCTTTATACCTTTAATCCCTTCGAGTTTTTTATCAATTAATTCATTCACTCTTTTTTCATCAAGCTTATTGCTAGTGATAGGTTCACTTGGCTCTATTAAGCCTTGATTAATATCTGGAATAAAAGAAATTCCATAATCTTTCATTTTAACTCCTTTTTATGCTTTCACTTTGTGCGAATAAAATCCGCCCAAAGTCGCTTTTACTCTTGTGCTTTGCACTCTCTTTGAGAAAGCCCCCGTCCCACTGCGTGGGTAGCTCACCTTTTTTTATTTTCCTTTTATCAAGCATTTTATTGCATGATAAAGATTGCAAGAATGATAAAATACAAAGATTTTAAACTTAGAACATCCAAGCAAAGTCATAGCTTCTTTTAATGCTAAATCAGCTGTCCTATAATCAGTTCTTGAATTTGCTTTTTCGCATAAAAAATCATGCACCACACAAGCGCTAAAATACTCACTTTTAAAAGGTGGAAACAAAGACCAAAAAAGGCGTGGGATACTCGCTCCATCTGTTTTAAAGCCTTGTGGTACAATGCCTTTATAATTTGGCAAAGAAAAAGCATAATCACTAATTACTTCAAATCTGTCTTTATCATAGGGCTTTACACAAACCCTTTTTAATTCTGTTTTAGTCATTTTTCACTCTCCCAAACAATTAAATCAAGTTCTTCTTTGCTTTGTGCATTTCTAGCTTTTTCTTTTAAAGCACTTGCTTTAAAAATAGTCTCTTGCACAAAATAAGCCATGCTACTTGCAAAAAGTTTAAACTCATCTACGCTAAATCTTGTAGTTGTATTATCAAGCGCAATCCAATCAATATAAGGAATTAAATTAGGATTAACAAGAGCATTGGTTACTGCTCCATTAATTCTTAACTGATCTTCATTAGAACTTTGATAGATTTTACCTTTAAAAGAAAATCCACCATTTAAAATATTTTCTTTTTTTGTATTAATCTCGTTGATTTTTAACTCTTTTGCCTCGTTTAAAAGCTCTTCTTCGCTTTTAGGAGGA
>NZ_MJXN01000081.1:0-3062 GCF_001762815.1 Campylobacter sp. BCW_6465 | reverse complement strand
GCCCATTCATCAGAGTAGATGAACTCTAAAGTGATTTGTTTAACGATTGGATTATTCATCATTTTTATATTTAGATAAAACTTACCAGCACTCACATTGGCATCTGTGTTTCTTTCTTCATCCCAGCTTACCTCATAGCCAATTAAAACCTTAGCTCCTTTTAAATCTCTTAGCAATTCTTCAATGCTGATTTTTATAAAATATAATTCACTTGCTTTTTTATCAATAGCTTTAAAAGCTGCTTTTTGTCCTGCTAGAGCTATGCGATCAAAGGTTCTTACACGAGCTAAATCTTGCCAAATCGTATCTTCATGGCTAGTTTCCCCACCCCAAGAGCGATAACCTTCACTTAAAATACAAGTTGAAATATGAGCGTTTCTTAGTCTTTCTGCATCACAATCAAAGCCATTGATAAACTCTATAAAATACTCTGTGCCAGTAACCCCATTCATCACTCTATTTGAGTAAGAATCACTAAAGCCATATTCTTTATCTCCATCTGTATGAGCTATTAAACCTGCGATGATAGGAGATTGTGGAACATAAGCGTATTTTCCTTGTGTATTTAAGATTTGAACCTGTGGCCAAGTGGCAATTAATCTTTTAGAGCTAAAAGCCTCCATTGTATTAATAGCTTCGCCAACATTTGTAGCGTAAAGATCCACAATAGCTGTGATATTCATAGAACTTGCCACACTTTCAAGCTTAGCCTTTACTCCTGCTTCATGTGAGTAATAAGGAGCAATGATTAAATCAGGACTAAAACCTGTTTTATGTTTGGCTTTTTTAAAGGCTTCTATGGCATTAACAATATTGGTTAAAGTGTTTTCACTTTCCTCGCTTTCTTCAAAAAAACTAATAATAATTACATTACTTACATTTTGTAGATTGATACATTCTAAAGTATCTAAAAGTCTAAAATCTTGTAAGTTATTTTCTTTGATTAAATCGTTTACAAATTCTTTTGCTTTGCTTACATTTGAAAAGGCAAAGATTGGAAAGCTATCCACGCTTTCATAACCAGCCTTTGTGTAAATCATTTCTTTACTTGCACCTTTTATAGCCCCAGCAATACCAATAGGCGTATCACTTTGCACTTTAATAGGACTTGCCGCACCATTGCTAATATTAAAATTAACTCCATAATTTGCTGTCATTATTTACTCCTTATTTCTTTACATTTTTTGTATTTTTTGTTTTTTTTGTTTTTTAGGATTTAAATTAAGCTCTTTTTTCATAACAATTTGATCTTGTTTAGAAATTTCAAATAAAAAAGCATAATCTCCATAAGTATCAGAACTAGCTTCTAACTTTTCAACATTAAAATCTTCACTTTGAATTTCTTGCTCACCTATAAAAATGGATTTTTTTACTCTTACATTGGTAATTTCTGTTTGACCATAATATCCATTACCTCTAGCAAAAAGCTTATTAGGCATTGGTGTATTTTCAAGTTCTATGCTTACTTCTCTACTTCCTGAACTAGACCATAAGCAACACTCATCAGCGCCACCATTATATTTTTTAAACACATGGGCGATTTTGTGATAGGTTTCTTGATAAATACCACTTGTCTTAATCGTTCCTAAAATTTGGTTTTCTCCTGCAATAGGATTAGAATCTATAGTAAAATCGCTTCTATTAAGACCATTACCATCTTTGGTCATAGTAAATTTTGCGTTTTCATATTCATCTTGAACTTTATTTGGAGTAGCAAAACCATTTTCAAAACCAAGTCTTAAATCACTCATACAACCCCCATATTGTCCACCTGTTGTAGTGTTATCAAATGTGATAATGATTTTTTCTTTAGGGACAATATCATTGCTACCATCTCCTAGTAAATCAACCCAGCTTGTAAAATCATTATCATTAGCAGTGCAAATAAATAATTGCTTTTTACTTTCTACAACCGCCCAAATTTCTCCTACTTTAGCTTGTGTATTGTAGCTAGGTGGGGTTTTTGATATTTTTATGTTTGTATTTTGAAAACCCTCATCTTTTAAAATCTCTTGAATGAGACTTTTAAGCTCCTCTTTATTAACAAGCTCTTCTTTAAAAAGCTTTAGTTTTTTATCTACAAGCTCATTAACTTTTTGAGCATTAAGCTTATCACTAACTATAGGTTCACTTGGCTCTATTAAGCCTTGATTAATATCTGGAATAAAAGAAATTCCATAATCTTTCATTTTAACTCCTTTTTATGCTTTCACTTTGTGCGAATAAAATCCGCCCAAAGTCGCTTTTACTCTTGTGCTTTGCACTCTCTTTGAGAAAGCCCCCGTCCCACTGCGTGGGTAGCTCACCTTTTTTTATTTTCCTTTTATCAAGCATTTTATTGCATGATAAAGATTGCAAGAATGATAAAATACAAAGATTTTAAACTTAGAACATCCAAGCAAAGTCATAGCTTCTTTTAATGCTAAATCAGCTGTCCTATAATCAGTTCTTGAATTTGCTTTTTCGCATAAAAAATCATGCACCACACAAGCGCTAAAATACTCACTTTTAAAAGGTGGAAACAAAGACCAAAAAAGGCGTGGGATACTCGCTCCATCTGTTTTAAAGCCTTGTGGTACAATGCCTTTATAATTTGGCAAAGAAAAAGCATAATCACTAATTACTTCAAATCTGTCTTTATCATAGGGCTTTACACAAACCCTTTTTAATTCTGTTTTAGTCATTTTTCACTCTCCCAAACAATTAAATCAAGTTCTTCTTTGCTTTGTGCATTTCTAGCTTTTTCTTTTAAAGCACTTGCTTTAAAAATAGTCTCTTGCACAAAATAAGCCATGCTACTTGCAAAAAGTTTAAACTCATCTACGCTAAATCTTGTAGTTGTATTATCAAGCGCAATCCAATCAATATAAGGAATTAAATTAGGATTAACAAGAGCATTGGTTACTGCTCCATTAATTCTTAACTGATCTTCATTAGAACTTTGATAGATTTTACCTTTAAAAGAAAATCCACCATTTAAAATATTTTCTTTTTTTGTATTAATCTCGTTGATTTTTAACTCTTTTGCCTCGTTTAAAAGCTCTTCTTCGCTTTTAGGAGGA
>NZ_MJXN01000080.1:0-8561 GCF_001762815.1 Campylobacter sp. BCW_6465 | reverse complement strand
TAAATCACTCATAAAATCAATTTCACACCAATTGCCATCAATTTCCACTGCTTTTGCGTTGTTGTATTTTTCAATTAAAGCTTGCAAAAAACTTGTCATGTACATATTTTCAAAATTTTTATTATCATATAAAATATCTCGATCAAGCATTTCATAAAAAGCAATAACTTCGGAAAGAAATTGATAAGAAAATTTAAAAAGTCCTATATATTGAGCTTCTATCTCATCATAGGCATTAGCTTTTTTTCCAAGTTCTATAATATAACCATTTGTCATCTTTAATGTTTCAGCATCTTCTAAAGGATTTGCAAAGCGTTTGCTCCAAAGCTTACGCCAAGACTTATCAACTACTATAGCAAGTTCTTCTTTGGCATTTATAAGCTTTTGTACGCAATCTTGAAAATAAACAATATCCGCATAAGAAATAATCAAATCTTGTTTTTCTTCTATGCATTTTAATATAAAATCTTTAGCGCAAAAAAAAGTATGAACCATATTGGTTTTATCATATTTTGAATTAATAAAAAAATGCTCGATATCATATTTATTAAGATAATTTTTTAGCACTTCGTTTAAATATCCACCCACAACAGCTATTTCATTTATACCTGCTGATTTTAAAGCTTCGATTTCATAATCTATGATTTTTTTATTCTTATACTCAACCATACACTTTGGTTGATCTTTTGTTAAAGGCATCAGCCTTGATCCAAAACCTGCTGCTAAGATAATTGCATTCATATTATTCCTTGATTAAACTAAACCACTCTTTTAAAATTTGAATATTATTAAGCCCATTTTCTCTTTCAATATGCCACATTATACCAAAAATATTTTCATACTTATGTTTAAAAGCTTCTATAGTATTATCTTTTGCTAAGCAAAGTTCTATAAGATCTTTACCTAATTTTTCAATAGCAAAATTATGAAAAGAATTACTTATAAATTTTTCTTTTGAGAAAAATACTTCATGTTTGCCTATATGATTTTCACAAGGGCTTATATGGCTGTTAAAATAATGAGCTATCATCTGAGCTCCTCTGCAAATTCCTAAAAGTGGTATTTTTTCTTTTAAACAAATTTCTATAACTTGCTTTTCATATAAATCCCTCTTTTTAGATAAAACATTGGGACTATAAAAACTTAAATCATTACCACCGCTTAATATCACAGCTTTTACTAGATGTTTATAATGAGAAAAATCTATTTCATAGCTAAGAGGAAGAGGAGTAAAATTTTTAAATAAATCTTTATTAAATAATTTTCCCCAATCCAAAGCCAAACATTCCCTTTCTTCATGATAGCTTTCGTTGCAAATAAGTCTTTGAGTAATACCTATAAACAAAATATTTGCTCACTTTCACATTCTATATTTATTTTTTTAGCTTTTAAATATTTTTCAAAATTTTCTTCTCCAACTCCTATAACAGCAGGCATTCCAAGTTCTGAGGCACGAATGGCCATATGTGAATTAGCACCCCCATAACATGTAATAAGTCCTGCTATATTTTTTGTAAATAAATAATCATATCCAGGATCTGCTGCATAAATTAAAACAATCTTTCCTTCTAAATCTTTATCATTTTCTTTCGCCGTAAATGCAGTGATGCTCTTTTGTGTAATGAAATTTGGAATAATACTATGATTATAAAAAGAAAAAATTTCATCGGCATTGCAAAGCAAAGAAGGAAGTTTTATAGCTTGTGTAAGTTCATATTCTTTTTTATTGCGATTAATTTCTTCTACAAACTGCTCTTTTGGATTTATAGAATAAAGACTAGAATAAAGATTTAAAATGCTTTTTATATCAAGATGAGCCAAATCTTCTTTTTCAATACCATAATATTTGCCTAATTCTTCTATATAAACTATAGCCTTAGAAAGCAATCTAGTGAATTCAAATTTAACGAGCTCTCTACCCTCGATAGCCTGTTTTAAAAAATCAAAAAATTCACAAGCATTAATCTCTAATCCATGTTCTCTAAGTAAAGCATTTAAAGCTTTTGTCTTTTCTTCTGAAAAAACAAAAGCTTTATCTTGTAAATAAACTTTACTATCTTTTTGATCCACATCAAAATAAAGTTCAAAATCTTCATCATATCTTGGAGATAAAATATTATAAGTTCCTGCTCTTAAGTGTCCAAAATCTTTCAAAAATTGATCTTTGTTGTGAAAATTAAGATGGTTTGTTTGTTTGCTTAAATTTTTACTCACTGTATTGAGTGAATTTAAAAAATCATCTTTTTCCTCTTTAGCTATAAAATCAATCTCAACTAAAGAATTTAAAAGTTGCATTGCTACAAATGCAGCCCTAGCCACCCCAGCAAAAGGCAATGTTCCATAACGCTTGCATTCTTCAATAAGCCAATAAATTTTATCAATTAAAGAAAAATTAGAATTAATAATGCCATCATATCTTTCTTTTAGCTTATAAGATTTTTGTATGTCTTTTAAATAAAGCCCTGATCTAGGATTAATAATCTTATTTGTAAGTTCTAATAATGAAAATTCTAATCTTTTGATTTCATTTTCATTAAAACCATGATTTAAAAGTTCTTCTAATTTTTTAGAACTATTAAAGTCATAACAAGAATAAACAATATTAAATTCAATCTTATCGTGCAATTCATGATTTTTATTAAGCTTATCTAAGTAAAAATTGACAAGTTTTTGTGCAATATTTTCATCTAATTTTTTTGGTATAAAAGAATTAAAAGATAATCTTACATCTACATAAGGAATGCCTAAAAAAGAATGGATTAAAGGATGGGATCTTAGATCTCTATAACCATAATTATCTCTTTGATACGCCCAGATATTATCCGTAATGATTTCTTTATATAAACTAAAAGCTAAACGCTTAGGTCTTAACCCTATGATTTCAGCTGGATTCCAATCAGGCATTACCCCAAAAATGGCTTTATCTCCCAAAACTCTAGATCTTGATTCTTTTAAAGACTCAAAACGTTTATAAAATCTATATAAAGCTTCTTTTGGTAAAGAATGAAATAAATTATTTTTTTCATGCATAACCAAAGGACGCACTTGTAAGCAAAAAAGTTCTTCCTTATCATCTTGAATAGCAAATGCAAATTCAACATCTAAAAAATGACAATCATATAAAACTTCTAATTCTTTTATAAGTTCTATAATTTTTTGAAGTCTAATATCTTTAAATTCTAAATAATTTCTGTAATGATAGTAAGTTTTTGCACTCTTACTGCTTCCATCTGTAATAGAGCTATTTGAACCATTTTCATCATATTGAAGACAAAAATAAGGGGAAAAATTATCTTTATCAACGCTAAAACCAACTCCACAAAGAGTAATGTTTTCAAGCATAGGTTGAACTAAAATTTCATCACTTTTTGATGGCATAGAATTGGCAACTTCATATAAAGCTTTTAATAACTCATCTTTAGAATCAGCTTTAATATTTGCCAAAGAAAGAAAAGCACCTGCATTGGAGTTTTTCATGCTATCTTCACTCAAAGAAGAACTTCTTATAATGAGTCTATTAGCCTTTAAGGTTTGAATGTCCTGTAAAACTTTATCTTCATTTGATATTAATTCTTCAAGCGAAGTTAAAACCAAAGGTAGAACTTTTGCTTTTTTTAATTTTGTTTGTAAATTTTTTAAATTTTGTGCTTTGGTTTTAAATTTTAACTCCGCCATGTTTTTCCTTAGTTTTATATTTTTTTAGCACTCCAACAACGAGTGGTATATTTTATGCTAAATTCCTTAGGAAGTCTTTGTGAAATTTTATTACTAATTTTATTAAAAAGTTCACTTCCTTCATCAGTCTCCAAATCCCAGTAAGGATTTTTAACACTCTTCCATGCATTAATATAATTTTCAATGCTTTGATGAAAATAAAAATCCTCTTCAATATAAACAATATTATCAAAAAGATCCTTTCGACTCTCTATAATTGGTCTTTGATCTTCTCTTCTTGTTCCCCTTGTATAATTTGGTACAAATTCTACAATAGTATCTTCAGCTATTTTTTGCACAGGATCGTTTAAATCCCTGTGATTCCACATACAAGAAAAATATCCCTCTGATTTTAATAAGCGATGTGCTTCCTCTAAGGCTTCATTTCTATCCATTACATTAAAACTACTACCAAAAGTCACCCAATCAAATTCACTATTTTGGAGTGTTGAGTTTAAGCCTGTTGCTCTAACCCAGTCAATCTTTTGATCCTTGGTTCTTTCTATCCCGATCTCACGCATCGCATCATTTGGTTCTACAGATACTACCTTACATCCTCTTTCTAAAAGCATAATGCTTAAATTTCCAGTTCCTGCACCGATATCAGCGACTTTAATATCTTTTTTTCCAACTAAGCTAATAAGCATATCTATAGTTTTTGGAGCATAATTTGGTCTATAGCTATAAAATTTAGCATGCTTGGTATAATCCCACACTTGTTCTACTAGTTTTTGCATTTTATTTCCTTTTTCTCATCTTTGACAAGCTTGATGAAAAAAAGGAGGTATTTTATGCTTTTCTAGCTGTCCATGCTCTTATTTTATAAGGAATCTCTATACTTTGCATATGAGAAATTTTAGCTTCTATCATCTCTAAAATTTCCTTCCATCTTTTTTCACCTGCTTGTGCTTGTATATCATTTACAGAATGCCAAGCTCCAAGATAACGCTCTTTATCCCAAAACTCTTTATAGTCACACTCCATAAAAAAGCAGTCTGTGAAATCTCCTGTTGAAACAAGAATTTCTTCCCATTTTTTAACATTTTGAGTGCCACTGCTTACACGAGCAAGATCTGGAACAATATGTTTAATCTCCTTTTCAATTTCATCAAAAACCGAACCCTCTACAATGTGGCGAGGATTCCAAATCGCAGTAAAATACCCCCCCCCTGTCAATATACGATTAAATTCTGGGAGAGATTTTTTAGGATCTGTCCAATGAAAAGAACTAGCCATGATGACCCAATCAGCTTGATTATTGCTCATGCAGGTTTCTTCGCCACTCCCTTTATGCCAAGAAATATTTGACAAATTTTGTGTAAATTTTTGCCCTTCTTCACGCATATTATCGTTTGGTTCCACAGCACTAATTTGGCATCCAAACATTTCTCCTAGCATCTTAGTAAGTTTTCCAGTTCCAGCTCCTACTTCAACAATATTTAAATCTTTTAAATTTTTATTTTTATCATTGATACAAGCTACAAGTTTTTCAAGTAAAAATGGACTATAAGCAGGTCTATTATGATAATGCTTTGCAACATCTGTAAAATCCCCTTGTTTCATATTGATTCCTTTCTCTAAATTAAAACATAATTATATCTTTATTTTTATTAATTTACAAATCTTTTGTCGGCGGAAAAATAAAATTTCCATTTGGAAAAATAAAACTTCCATAAAAGTGGAAATTTTATTTTTCTACAAACCTTAAACTTAAAATATAACTTTATTAAAATAAAACTAACAAAAAATTCGTTTATGATGTTCATCTTCTTTAACAATGGTTTTCATATCCAAATAATGCTTTACTATATATTTTGGAATGTTAAAGTCGTAATCAGAGTGTGGCTTTAAATCAAAACGATTAAAAGGTTTGTAATTTTTATAATATTCCCTACTGTTAAAAAATCTAGGTTCTACTATGTCAAAACTTGATGTGTCTCCATAAAAATTTGGTGGATAATACATATCTATACTTTCATCATCTTTTAAAAAATAAGTATTATATAAAGCTTCACTCAACTCATCACCCCTATGCATTATTTGCATAGGAAAATAGCTTCCTTCTGGTATTTCATTTAAAAAGAAGTTGATATAGTAGCGATAAGCCTTTAAGCTTAATTTGCTTTTTATTTGAACGGGGTCCGAAAATTCGTGCAAATATCTCTTCCTAGATCGTATATATTTTTTAAAATATTCAGGAAGTTCACTTTGTCATTTTAAATATTTGAATATTTACTCATAAACCTCTTTTAACAATCCAATATCATCACAATCTTTAACTGTATATGCCAATTTTTTTCATACTTGTTAAGCTTTAAAAAATCATTCCAAGTTACTGGAAAACATTTGTATAAAAATTCTTTTCTAGCAATCTCTTCATAATTAATTTGGCTAGTTTGAATTAATCCAGCTGTACAAGTTAATTCAACCTCAACATCTTTATTCTCTGGAGTTTTTATGGTAAAAATTTCGCGTGAGATTATTTGAAATTTATTAAGTTCCAAGTCCTTATTTTGCTCTTTTTCTTTTTTAAAATTTTCATCAATTTTCTGCATTTTTTACCTATGCTCTTCGTTGATTTTTTGCATTTCCTGCTTATATTCATTCCAAATTTCTTTTAGCGGCTTATTTGGTGTTCCTTTTATTTTTCTATATAAATAATTACATAAAAGATTATTAATATTAGCAACACAATATTCACTTTAATTCCTTTAAATTATATAATAAAACGCAAAACTTTGCCTTGTATAATCAGCTCAACTTGCGAGTCTTTTAAGTCCAAACTATAGCTTTTATAATCCTTATTTACACTAATAATATCTAAAACTTTACTTATTGGATCTAAT
Organism: Campylobacter sp. BCW_6465; assembly: GCF_001762815.1. Taxonomy (NCBI): domain Bacteria; kingdom Pseudomonadati; phylum Campylobacterota; class Epsilonproteobacteria; order Campylobacterales; family Campylobacteraceae; genus Campylobacter; species Campylobacter sp. BCW_6465. Next base: position 2,001 of record NZ_MJXN01000080.1, on the reverse strand, counting down.
TGCAAAAGTTTAACCATTAATTGGTTATCAAAATTTAAAATATACAATCCATCTCCTTGATACTTATGCGTTTCTTCAAAAACAACCCAGCTATCAGGTAAAAGCATTGGAACCATAGAGTAACCATCAACTTTAATAGCTTTCACATTTTTAGGCGTTGTTTTAAAAAAGGCTTTACTAAGCTCAAGCATTTCACCTGTTTCATATCCTTCGAGCCCAATTAACTCATTGTCACCACTGGTAGAAGCGGAAACATTAAGTTTTGGTATTGAATAAAAATTAGCATCTCGCTGCAAGTTGTTAAAAAATATCAAAGGTAAATTTATGCTTTCTTATAATGATTGTGAGCTTATAAGAAAGCTTTATAAAGATTTTAATTTTAAGGAGTTGAAAGTAAGGTATTCTTTAAATAATAATGTTTTAAAAAGAAAAGAAAGCAAAGAGCTTTTGATTATGAATTTTTAAAAGCTAAGAGAGTAAAAATACTCTCTTTAATATTTAATTTTGTAAAAATATGGTAAAGTACCTTTAAAATTAAAAGTAATTTAAGGATTTATTATAGAAAACAATTACACCAATTCTGATATTATTACTATTGCAAGTTCTTATCTAACTTATGGAAGTTTAATTGTTGCTATTGCTACTTTCTTAACAGCTGTTATTACCATAGGGCTTACTATATATTATAACCGTGATAAACAAAGATTAATAAAAGAAACAACTGATGTATTTTTGAATAAAATTATAGAAGATGAGAAATTACGCAATGATTTTATAAATAAAATTCTAAAAAATAGTGAATTTATGGAAGAATTTGAAAGAATGGTCGATTTACATATAAATGATAAAATATCTATATTGACAGATATTGATCAAGAAAAATCACAAATAGGAGGTTTGGAATGACTTATAAAGAAATAAAAGATAAAACCCCTTATGAAATTTTAGATTTATTGGAAATGAAAGAACCACCATTCAATCCGTTTGAAATTGCTCAAAAATTAGGCATAAATGTAGTTAAAGATCTTGACCTTGATAAAATTGACACTGAAGGTCAAATTAGTGTAGATGAAAAAGGTGAACCTATTATTTGGATAAATCCGCTTAAAAATGAAAATAGACAGCGTTTTACATTGGCACATGAATTAGGGCATTTAGCTAATGATATTTTACCTAGCATAGAAAATCCTATTATTGATAGCTATGAAACCCTTTATAGAAGCAATACATATGGTGGAATAGAAACTAGAGCCAATCAATTTGCGGCAAGACTACTTATGCCTCTTCGACAAATAGAAGATTTTATAGCAGAATGCAGAAAAACAACACCTGATTTAAAGGCAGCAGAAGCAATATTACTTATTGCTTCAAAATTCGAAGTTTCAAAACAAGCTGTTTTTCACAGACTTAAAAATGTAGGTCTGATAAAACAAGATTATATATATCCTTTTTAGAGCAAAGAGGCTAAAAATTCTAAAGCTTCTTTGCTAAAATCTTTATTGCTTTCTTCTAGATACTCTTTATCTAAAATAGCACCGTATTTTAATAAAAGTAAAATCGCTCCAAAATTATTATGAGTTATTGCATAAAACATAGGTTCTTCGCCCATGCATTCTTTAGTTGCACTCATACCATTTTTAAGATATTCTAAAACAAGTTCATTGTTATGGTTGCAAATTGCGTTTATAAATCTTTTGTTAACACCTTGTCTTATGTCTGCTGATACTCTATCCATCTTTATATCCTTTTGTATTGATGAGACAAGATTAGCTTGGCTTAGCTTATTGTGTACTGTTACATCTTAGAAAGTTCTCCAATTACCACACCAATTAGCAAAAAATCTCCATTTTTATAAAATATATCTTCATATAAAGGATTTAAAGAGTGTAAAATCACTCCATCATCTTGTTTTAAAACTTGTTTTATAAAAAGTCCATCTCTAGTATTAATCACACAAATGCTTTTATTCTTAAAAGTTTTATTTCTATCTATTACACAAAT
>NZ_MJXN01000079.1:0-8101 GCF_001762815.1 Campylobacter sp. BCW_6465 | reverse complement strand
TGCTTTAGGGTAGGTATAAAAATGCCCTTGCTTAAACCTAGACTTTTTAATGCTTAATTAAAACTATTTTTTGTCTTTTCGTGGGTTTGGATTTGGAGTATTTTTTAATTGAAAAATTTACAAAAATTTTAGAGTAAAGATAGATAAAAAAACAAAAAAATAAATCAAAATAAATATAGTTTTGCTGTAATTTTCTCTTTGAATTTTTGCTCACAAAAAGTACAAGATAATTTTTTTATTTTTTTAATCATTTAAAAAACAATATTTTTTATATGAAAATTCACAGAAAAAAAAGATAAAATTTTAATACTAATTTTAATTAATTTTATTTTAAGTCTAAAATATATAGAGATAAAAGTGGTATAAAAAATACACTATTTAAAAAATACTTATTTTTTTACTTGTTTTTAATTGATTTTTATATCTAAAATATTTTTCTCATAAAAACATGATTACTCGTTTATATAGATAGACTTTTCAAGCTTTCTTTCCATTTCTTTTTTCTTTTTTTCAATTGCTTCATCAAATCCTTTAAGCACTGAAAATGGAGCAAACTGTGCCGCTCTTTTTTCTAATGGCATAAGAGGATATTTTGTAGATTTTTTGTATTTAATATTAATAATATCATCGTGGTTATTAGGCATTGTGTCCTCCTATTTGCGAATTAATTTTTAAGCCATTTTCAAGACTCGAGGCTTTAAAAATAGATTTTTTTCCATATTTGTGAACAATCGCGAGTCTAGCTTTTTGTAATTTCTTTTCTTTTATAAAATTTTTATTTTCCTTCTGTTCTAAGTCAGTAAAAAGACTGGGTTCTTTAATTTTTTTCATCGTGTCATTTTTTACAACATTATTAAGAGTAAGACTTATTTTTCTAATTAAAAAATCAGCATTAACTATTAAATCAAACAATTCTAAACCTTTATTGCAAATAGTTTCCAAGGAAGAGGTATGGTAATCCAAATTGATTGTTGAATGTGCATTTTTTGGAATAGATCTTCCATAAGAATCTTTACTCATTGGACCCTTGTAGCTTTGTACCTTTTCTAAGCTTTCTTTATCATATTGTACATCTAAAACGATTTGATTGCATGTTAAATTTTGCTCAATTAGCTCAAGAACCATATGATCGACGATTTCTTTAAGCATATCTCTAGCTTTTTTAAAACTATAAGGTTTAGGCAAAACCTTAGCCATTACCTTAGAGATATGTTTGCTTTTATATTCTTTAATAGCTTGCATTGTACAGCTTTCAAACCCCCAAGCATGATCGATTAATAACTCAGCATTTACTCCAAAAATTTGATAAAGTTTATCCTCGTTATTAAGAGAGTGTCTTGCTAAATCTCCCATATTGTTAATGCCTATGCTTTTTAGTTTTGTTGCATATCCTTTGCCTATACGCCAAAAATCATTTATGGGCGTGTGTTGCCATAATTTTCTTCTATAAAGCATTTCATCCAAATACCCTATGCAAAGTCCATCTTTATTAGTATTTTGTTTTTTGGCTAATATATCCATTGCAATTTTTGCTAAGTAAAGATTTGTTCCTATTCCCGCAGTTGCTGTTATTTGAGTTGTTTTTAAAATTTCAAATAATATGTTTTCAATGAGTTTGTCAGCAGATAGCTTATAATGTTTGATATAAGGAGTTAAATCAATAAATACTTCATCAATGGAGTAAATATGAATGTCTTTTGGATCAAAATACTTTAAATAAATACTGTAGATTTTAGAACTATAGTCTATATATGTTGACATCCTAGGTTTTGCAACAATGTAATCAAGTTCTAAATTAGGATTATTTATTAGTTCAAGATGATTGTATGATTTTGCACTGAAATATTTAGCAATTTTTAAGCGCTCGTAATTAATTGTTTTTACTTTTTGTATTAACTCAAATAGTCTTAATCTGCCTGATATATTATAAGATCTTAATGCAGGAGATACCGCAAGACATATTGTTTTTTCAGTTCTACTTTCATCCGCAACTACAAGATTGGTATTTAGAGGATCTAATTTTCTTAAAATGCATTCAACAGAAGCATAAAATGACTTAAGATCTATAGCTGCATATTTTTGCGTATTATCCATATTTTCACATTAGTATATAATAATTATTTTTTAATTGTATAAAAAGAATTTTAATAGACTAAGATTGTTAATTTTTGGTTCTTGTTTTGGAATTAATCAATAAAACAATCAAGCTTGTAGATTTTTTCATCTAAAAATTTTATCAAAAACCATGCCTTGTTTAAAATTACATAGTATTACTCAATATTATGCTTTTATATATTTAAATCGAGCGAGCAAAGTATACGAAAAGATTTATATCAAGTTTAATTTTAAATGATAAAATTTAAGCTGAAATAATGATAAAGTTTTTTGAAAATGCTGATTGTAATAAAAAGTTACATTAATATAGGCAAATGAAATTTTCTGCTATTTTTTTTAATAATAATTGCTATTGATAAAATAAAAATCTGCCTTATTTTATACATGGAAAAATCTCAAAATTTTTATCACTCCTTTCATTTTTCGCTATTTAAAAAAATGGAACTGTTATAATAAGGATCTTGCTTTTTATATAAATCATAAACCAAAATACCAATAAATTAAAAAAAGAAAGAGAAAATTAGTTGAAAAACAAATCGAGAATTAATTTTTAAAAAGACAGGAGAAACAATGAAAAAACTTAGAAAAATAGAGAAAAGAAATATTTAAAGATAAAACTTCTGCTTACAGCATTACATAGCATTATGTCAAAAGATATAAAGGAAATAAAACGAACGAAGTGCAATTTGACAGCTGGAATGAACGAAAAAAGAGCTTAAACAAAGTAAAATTAATCAGAAAAGTTAGTGTAAAAAAAGATTTATTGGCTTAGCATTGGTTTAAATATCGGTGCTGAAGTTTAAGGTAAAAATGAGTTTTTTACGCGTCCTGTTTTGGTAATAAATAGTTTTTATAATGGCACATTTTTAGGCGCACCTTTAAGTTCTAAGACTAAAAACAAAAAAAGGCTTTTTATTTCACAAATTTAAGGACAATAAAGGCACTTTACAAGTTGCACTTTTATGACAAATGAGAGTTTTTGATACTAAAAGGATAAAAACTTACATAGGAAAAATCAATGACAAAGATTTTGAAATGATTAAAAATAAAATAGTAGAAAATATAATAAGCCCTGCACTAAGACAGGGAAATTCAAAAAATGAGCCAAATCCTTTCATTTCTGAAAAGTAATGAAAAAATTATTACTAAAAAATATTAATCTAAAATAAAGGATTAGCATGACAGAAGAGAAAGAAAATATTATTAAAGAAGTTTGTAAAGAGTTAAACATTACTCAAACTGAATTAGGAAGACAATTAGATGTCTCTGCTTCTACAATAAATACTTGGGCTAGTGGTAAAATTCCAACTTAGTGGATTATATTCTTCTGAAGAAATGGGTGTTGGAGTTACTGAAAGTAGCAATATTGTTATCGATACTGAAGCTTGCCAAAACAATACTCAAGAAAACAAAAAGAAAGTTGATTTATTACAAAACTTTTCACAATCAAACGCTACAACTTTTAGCGAAGATGAAAGACAAGTTTTGTTATCTTTGGGACTCGAAGTGAAAAATGAAGATGGTTATTATTGGATTGTAGGAAATACCTATGGTTTAAATGAAAAAATCAAGCAATTAGGTTATAGATTTCACCCTGAGAAAAAAACATGGTGGAAACAAATTGGAAATGTAGCCTAAGAACGCACATGAAAATATGTTATAATTTAGGAGTTAGTATGCAAGGATATGCCATGGAAAAAGAAATTACACTCAATGAGAGCTTTAAAACATTATTGGAAAGTATTTTTTCAGATACTGATCAAGCTAAAAAGCTCATTCAAGCTTTTGAAGAATTTGCTAATGATAGAGCAACAACGCAAAGGCTTAATTTTGAGAATTTAAAGCAAGAAGCCATTGAGCAAATAAGAAATGAGTTGGTTAGCAAGGATTTATTCCAATCTGAGACTAAAGGACTTGAAGCTGAAATCAAACGAATGGAAAGTTCATTAAAACAGCAAGGAATCTATTGGCTAGGAGCTTGTGTTGTTAGCATTGCCACTATAATTTCAAGTGTTTGGGCAATAATGGACTTTATGGTAAAACATTTAAAATAATATTCTCACACTAGAAACAATCTAGTGTAACTTAACCCTAAGGTGGGATATTTTATCCCTTGACTTTTAGCATTTTTTTGTTATAAGATAAGGAGAAAAAAGAAGGATTTTTTCAAAAAAATAGTAATATTTACAAAAATACCCACAAAAGCAATCTTAATATTCATGGAATCTATTGGCATAGGATTGTTTATAAATAGTCTTTATGGTTTACAAACAGGCGATAGTAGAGCTTTTATTATTCTCATCGAAAGTTTGCTAATTTTAACGGTAGTTGCATTATCATCAATCTTTCTTAAAGATTGAACTTTTTTGAAAAAAGGAGAAAAAATGGATGGTTATAATATAGCTATTTTAATTGGTGCTATCACTTTCGTTTTTGGTACATTGGTTTTAGTAGCTCATTATCTCAATGATAAACACACTAACGAAAGTGAAAACTAAAAACCTTATTGTCTTAGAAATGATTTAAAGATAGACAAAATTAAATCAAAAATTGTAGGCTGTAAAATAAACATTAAAGCAGCAAGAATAATTACATATGTTCTAACTTCTCTTTTAAAACTATCTAGTTTGTTTTCAAGCTTATCAAGTTTAGCACATACTGAATCTTCAGGCTTATCAAGTTTAGCACCTATTGAATATTCAAGCTTATCAAGTTTAGCACATACTGAATCTTCAAGCTTATCAAGTTTAGCACATACTGAATCTTCAAGCTTATCAAATCTAGTATTCAAAAGATCTATAGTTGGTAATTTAGAAATGGCTTCTTTAAATTCTCTAAAAGATTTGTCTTTTATTTCTTGAGAATTTATTTGGCTTTCTTTAGCAAATTCGTTAAGAGCTTTAATGAAATTTTCTTCAGTTTGATCTTTAAAATAGACAGAAAATAAAGCTTTTACACCTTCTGAAATATAATAATTTTTCATATTTATACAACCTTTTTTTTAATTATAACATAGCAAATTTAAAAATGCAGTTTTTATAAAAATAAATAGAAATTTGTTTTGATTATATTTTACTCAATATTTTTTATTACATCTATGGTTAGTGAATATAATTAATAATTTTTATAAGGGCGTTTTCTGCTTCTTTGTTTTTATTCTTCTTTTTAAAAGCTACATCACAACACTTTATACTCTAAGCTTTTTAAAGTACTCAAATAAGATTATCATAATAAATAATAAAAAATCAATTTCTTATTATTTTCATTTTATTTTTTTCTTTTTTATTATAATTTATATGTTAAAATAACATATTACAAAGGAAACAATATGGATTTATCTCATTCATTAGGACAATATATTATTTTAGCTTTTGCAATAGCCGTAGCCATATTTGTTACATTTTATGACTTTGATAAAAAAGATCATCAATATAATATAAAAAAATAATATCCTTAATATTTATAAAAATTAAAAAAAGATTTTAAGTCATTCTAAAAATAAAAATTTATACTATTTTTTAAAGGATTTGCTATGCAAAAAAAATATACAAGATTATATTATTGATGTTCATTCTTGCGATCCCCATTCATCAAATGCTTATAAACAAGATTTATTCGATGTTTTAAATGAAGATTTTACCAAAGAATATGAATTCATAGATAGTCCTACTTTAGATGATATGGTAAAACACAAACAAAGTGATGAAGTTTTTAAAGTGTTTTATAAAAAAGATGATAAAATAAGATTGCTTAGAGTTAGTAATATGCAAGCTTTAAATCGTTTTGATAAACTTAAAGGTGCAATGACAAAAATAATTTTAGATAGTGGTTTTAAACCTGATAAATAAAAAGGATTAATATGTGTAAAGATCAAGAATATATAGAGCAAAGAAAGGTTTTATGGGAAAAAAGTTTTGAAGCCTTTAAAGATGATAAAGTGCATCAAAAAGAACAGCTTGAACTTGCAGAAGCAGGAATTAATGATGGCTTAGAGGAGGATTAATTATATAATTAGCCATATATTTATATTAGTTTTTTTTAAAAAACCGTTTTTACTATTCTTTAATCTTTTATATTGTATTTTGATTGTCTTATTTATGTAATTTTATATATAAAAAAAGTTTTTTCCAATTTTACAACAAAACCCTTTATGGTATAATAAAAATAAAAATTATATAAGAAAGGATACAAATGGCTATAAAAATTGAAATTAGCGGATTTGATAAGGATTTTTTACCTGTTTTTGAGAGTTTAGCTAAAAGCTTATCTAAAAAGCCTATTTTATCAATGTTTTTTCTTATTTTTTGAGCAAAAACCTACGCATACCCTTTTTTCATTTTTTGTTTCTTTAATCTCTCAAAAAAAATTTGTGCCTCATTAAAACTTGGAAATACATTATTTTTTCTTCCTGTACAACTTTTAAAACGCACATTTCCGTAAACTCTCTCAACCATATATTCCTCAAATAGAGTGGCAATAATTTCTATGCTATAATAGCGAATGTTTCCTTTCTCAGTTATTCTGTGCAACAAAACATTATTCATAAAAAAACCTAATTAAAAATTATTTATTTTATTCAAAAAATCATTTTTAAACATTTTTTCTATAGCAAGCTTAATCATTTGATTAATTTTCTCATTTTCTTTATTTGTATTAGAAATTTCATCTTTGTAAGTAGGAATCATCATTTCTATCATTTTTAATGTTTTTTCATCAAATAAAACTCTTTTTGGAATTAATATTTCATTTTTTTGAATATTTTCATTATTTATTGTATTTTTTTCCATTTTTATCCTTTATTTGTTAAAATATATAAATTATACCATAATTTTAATAAAAAATTGTATAAATAGACAAATAATGCAAAAATATAAATATTTTTATGGTATAATTTAAAATATATAACATAATCTTATTTCAAAATAAGCCTATTAAAATATATATTTTGATATTAACACAAGCAAATAAATATAACATAATTAGAAATTATGTTATAAAAAAAGGATATAAATAAAATGAAACTTAAAAATACTACAATAAGCGAAGATTTAGAGCGTTGGATAGAAGCTTATTTGAAACATATTCAAGCATTATCCTATTCAAATAATACTTTTTTACTTTATAGGCGTATTTTACTAGAATTTGTAGAATATTCTTTAGATTATCAAGATGAAATGCAAATAAACGATATAAAAACGACTTTTTTAGTCAATTTTCTTAATTATTTAGAAAATAATTCAAAAAATGGCAATAAACTATCAAAAAAAACAAAAATAACTTATTTTAGAGTATTAACTAGCTTTTTTTCTTTTATAAGCGATAATAATGATGATTTGTTTATTTTTTCCTTTGATATGAAGAAAATTAGATTTAGAACAGAAAAATCAGAAGAAAAATTAAATTATCTTAATGAAAATGAAATTATAAGGCTAAATAATGTTTTAGAGAAAGAAAAAGCAAAAAAAGAAGTTTATAATAGTTTTAGAAATTCTTTACTGATAAAACTTATGCTTTATGGAGGACTTAGAATTTCTGAAGCTTTGAATGTAAAACTTTGTGATTTTGAAGAAGTTGATGATGAAATTTTAAAAATATCCATAATAGGCAAGGGCGGTAAAGAACAATTTGCATTTATTAAAAAAGAAGAAGTAGATGATGAGCTTGAATATTTTAAAGAAAATATCCAAGATAGTGATTACATAATGCAAACTAGCACAGGAAAACATTTGAATAGAAGTAATGCTTTTTTGATCGTAAATAATATTTACGCTAAAGCTTTGATTAGCAAAAAAGGACTTCATTTGCTTAGACACACTTTAGCCATGAGATTAACAGCCAAAGGAACAAACCTTGTGGTCATACAAAAAATTCTAAGACATGCAAATCTAAATACTACTACTATATATGCCAAAGCAACAAATGATACAATAAAAGCTGCGTTATTGAATAATTAATTTTTCTAAAATTGAGTATTTGCATAGACTTC
>NZ_MJXN01000078.1:0-2144 GCF_001762815.1 Campylobacter sp. BCW_6465 | reverse complement strand
CTCCTTTTTATTATTTTTTTATCTTTCTTCTTTCTTCATACATTTTAATTTGTTCTGGTTCCTCTAAACTTGTATCAATATTGTATTCTTTAACCAATTGTTCCCAAGTCTTAGCACCTGCTTTTTTTAAGATTGTTTTATTTTTATTTATCCCAAAAGAAATAGCCCTATCTAATGGAGTATCAGGTTCAAAATAATCAATTTTATCATCTTTAATTTCATTGATAGTGCAATTAGCAGCATTGACATCAGCTCCATATTTGATCAAAATTTCCAAACAAGTTCCAATAGGTTTTTTATCAGATGTTGCAGCTATATGTAAAAGGGTTTTTCCTGCATCGATATAACTATGTTCATGTTCTGTTTCAATCCTTCTCATATTTACATCAGCACCAAATTGTAAAGCCACTTCTAAAGAATTTACAGACTCAGGATCACCAAGCAATATCCAAGAATGCAAAGGAGTGGCACCTCGTTCATCATAAACTTCAAATTTACATCCTTTTTTAAAAAAATAATCAATCATTTTTTTATTTTTTCCACCTACTCCAATATAACTAGTAAGGGCATTTTTTCCTAAACATTCATCATCAGCTTTAAGTCCTAAACTCTCAAAATACTCCATCATTTCAAAACTTTGACTCTTATCATAAGCGATCCCTGCCCAAGCTAAAGTAGAACTAGGGCTAAAAAAAGGTATAGGATGATTACACCAATATACCTTACGACGTTTCTCTAAAAATACTTCAGGCACGGGATAATCTTTTAAAAACTCTTTCACTTCTTTAAGTTTATTATTTTTAATAAGATCAAAAAACTCCCAACCTAACTCCCTTATAGCTTCTTCATCCATAGCTTGCATTTCTTCTAAAGTTTTCATTTGTTTTTCCTTAAAATAATTTTTTAAAAATCTTTTTTTATTTGTTAAAATTTTCCAAAGCTTTATCCAAATCTTTAGCCTCTAAAAGTGATCGAAGAATTTTGCAAATCTCACTTAAATCCTCAAAGCAAAGTACATTTGCAATAAACCACTCATCAAATTCTTCCTCAGTAGCATCACGATAAGATATTCCTGTTTCTTCTTCAAAAGCGACTTCGTATTCTTCTGGATCGATATGATCATACGCATCACTTAAAAAACCCTCTAAATGAGAATTAACAGCCTGTAAAACTTCTTTGCTAGGTTTTGTTTTTAAGAATTCTTTAAAATTCTCAAGATTGTCTAAAATTTCAACATCAAATTCCATAATATCTCCTTTTTATTATTTTTTTATCTTTCTTCTTTCTTCATACATTTTAATTTGTTCTGGTTCCTCTAAACTTGTATCAATATTGTATTCTTTAACCAATTGTTCCCAAGTCTTAGCACCTGCTTTTTTTAAGATTGTTTTATTTTTATTTATCCCAAAAGAAATAGCCCTATCTAATGGAGTATCAGGTTCAAAATAATCAATTTTATCATCTTTAATTTCATTGATAGTGCAATTAGCAGCATTGACATCAGCTCCATATTTGATCAAAATTTCCAAACAAGTTCCAATAGGTTTTTTATCAGATGTTGCAGCTATATGTAAAAGGGTTTTTCCTGCATCGATATAACTATGTTCATGTTCTGTTTCAATCCTTCTCATATTTACATCAGCACCAAATTGTAAAGCCACTTCTAAAGAATTTACAGACTCAGGATCACCAAGCAATATCCAAGAATGCAAAGGAGTGGCACCTCGTTCATCATAAACTTCAAATTTACATCCTTTTTTAAAAAAATAATCAATCATTTTTTTATTTTTTCCACCTACTCCAATATAACTAGTAAGGGCATTTTTTCCTAAACATTCATCATCAGCTTTAAGTCCTAAACTCTCAAAATACTCCATCATTTCAAAACTTTGACTCTTATCATAAGCGATCCCTGCCCAAGCTAAAGTAGAACTAGGGCTAAAAAAAGGTATAGGATGATTACACCAATATACCTTACGACGTTTCTCTAAAAATACTTCAGGCACGGGATAATCTTTTAAAAACTCTTTCACTTCTTTAAGTTTATTATTTTTAATAAGATCAAAAAACTCCCAACCTAACTCCCTTATAGCTTCTTCATCCATAGCTTGCATTTCTTCTAAAGTTTTCATTTGTTTTTCCTT
>NZ_MJXN01000077.1:0-3362 GCF_001762815.1 Campylobacter sp. BCW_6465 | reverse complement strand
TTTTAATTTTCATCCTAATGTTTTAATCGATCAAGAAGCTATTTTAAGTATCCATAATCCTTATGAGAATAATACCTTAAACTTTGATAACAATGAAGTAAAAAATTATAAGGGAATTATCACTTATATAAAATATCTAGGTATTAATCATGAAAGTGCTTTAAATATTAATGATAGCACTTCAAATACTAAGCAAATAAAATACAAGCATTTTTTTTCTTTTAAGCTTCAATCAGTCTTGATAAGACTTTCTTTAAATAAAGCCAATCGTATTTATACTCATACTAATATTATAGAAGTGATTAAACAAACCCTTGGTTTTTATCAAGATATCTTACATAAAGAAATTGATTATTCTAATATACATTTTAATTATGAAGAACAAGAACTCATCTCTCAATACAATGAAAGTGATTTAGACTTTATTACAAGATTAAGCCATAATAATGGAATCTTTTTTTATGAAGATGAGAACACTATTTATTTTTGTGATGTGTATAAAAATGTAAAAAATAAAGAAATTGAGTATAATCCTAATGTTAATAATATTTTAAATCAAGCTTGTATTTCTTCTATTTATAAAGAGCAAAACTTAAGAACTAATTCTTTTACACATTCTAGTATTAATGCTAACACTCCTTTAAATCTTTTATCTTTACATTCTAATAAAGTTCCTTATGAACAAGAACTTAATAACAAAGCTTATTATAATGAACATTTTTATGAGAGTGAATATTCTTTTACAAAAAGCATTGATTTAAAGACTAAGCCTTCTCTTAAAGAAAAAAGAGCCTTAGTATTAAATGAAAGCTTACTAGCAAAAAGTAATATTTATCATCTTAGCTTAGGAGATTTTATCACTTTAAATTATAAGGAGTTTAATCATCAAGAAGAAATAAAAAATCAAGATGAAGAAAAACAAGATAAAGCTTCTTTGCTTAAAGACTTTATTATTATTGCTAATACTCAAATCTTAATTGATGATGCTATCTTAGCTAATTCTATTAATACTAATGATCATTTAAATTTAAAAGATTTAAATTTAAGTAAATCTTATTCTAATACTTTAACTTTATTAAAAAAGAATATTATCTTTACTCCAAGTTTTAAAGCTAAACCTAAAGCTCCTAATAGCACTCAAGGTATTGTTATAGGAGAGAGTAAAGATATAGAAAGTGAGAGAAATACTATTTATACTGATGAGCATGGAAGGGTTAAGGTAAGGATTAATCTTTATGCTAATCAAGAAGAATTAGATAATGATACTTTTATTGCAAATGATATAGATATAAATTCTTCTAATTTATCAAGCAATACTTATAAATCTTATCATCACACTCCTTTTTTAAGAGTAGCTTCTCATATAGCAAGTAATCATTCAGGTTTTTTTCATACTCCAAGAATAGGAGATGAAGTGATTATTTCTTTTTTAGATGATGATATAGATAAACCTTATGTAAGTGGAAGTTTGTATAATGGGACTACAACTATGCCTCAATATAATTATCCAAGATATCAAAGAGAGATTGCCACTAGCACTTTAAGTTATTTAAGCGAAGTTCCTATTATGATCAATCAAGGCTTAGATACCTTAAAACTTCAAGAAAATACAGATTATGAATTAAGCTCTATTAATAATCATTATCTTACTTTAGCAAATTCTACAATAGGAGTAGATAATACCGATGCAAAAGCAAGAAATGAAATCACTTTAAAAAATGATAAAGATAAAGAAGAAATTTATATCTTAGCGCAAAAAGATTATAAAGAAGAAATAGGCAATAATTATGAACAAACTATAAAAAGCAACAAAACTTCAGAAGTAGGAGCCTTATATACTGAATTTATCACTTTAGGTCATATGCAAAATATCGCAGGATTTAAAAATGTCAATGTAGGGGCTGAATATTTAGAAAATACTTTACTCTCTAAAGATACCAATGTAGGTTTAAGTAATACTTTAAATGTGGGGATTAGCAATGAAATAAACATAGGGCAAAACCACGAAGAAAAAATAGGAAATGACAAAAGAGTCTTTGTAAATAATAATCTAGAACAAGATATTAAAAATGATTCTATTTATAGAGTAGGACATAATAAAAATGAAACCATAAGAGGTTCTTATGTGCTCCAAACTAACCACTCTGTAAAATTTTATTCCAAAAAAGATATGACCTTGGAAACAAATGAATATATTAAAGCCGAAGCAGATGATTCTATTAGTTTTAAAGCTAGAAAAGATTGTACTTTTGCAGCTGATAGAGTTAATACTTTAGCAAACAAAGATAGCGTTTTAGTAGCACAAGAACATATTGTTTCTAGGGTAAAAAATACAATCATTTCTCAAACAGAAGATAAAATTGTAATACAAGTAGGTAAAATGCAAATTATTATAGACGATAAGGGCTTAAGGATCAAAGGCGGTGATCTAAGAGTGGATTAAAACTAATTTTTTAAATTATAACAACACAAGGAAAAACAAATGAAAACTTTAGAAGAAATGCAAGCTATGGATGAAGAAGCTATAAGGGAGTTAGGTTGGGAGTTTTTTGATCTTATTAAAAATAATAAACTTAAAGAAGTGAAAGAGTTTTTAAAAGATTATCCCGTGCCTGAAGTATTTTTAGAGAAACGTCGTAAGGTATATTGGTGTAATCATCCTATACCTTTTTTTAGCCCTAGTTCTACTTTAGCTTGGGCAGGGATCGCTTATGATAAGAGTCAAAGTTTTGAAATGATGGAGTATTTTGAGAGTTTAGGACTTAAAGCTGATGATGAATGTTTAGGAAAAAATGCCCTTACTAGTTATATTGGAGTAGGTGGAAAAAATAAAAAAATGATTGATTATTTTTTTAAAAAAGGATGTAAATTTGAAGTTTATGATGAACGAGGTGCCACTCCTTTGCATTCTTGGATATTGCTTGGTGATCCTGAGTCTGTAAATTCTTTAGAAGTGGCTTTACAATTTGGTGCTGATGTAAATATGAGAAGGATTGAAACAGAACATGAACATAGTTATATCGATGCAGGAAAAACCCTTTTACATATAGCTGCAACATCTGATAAAAAACCTATTGGAACTTGTTTGGAAATTTTGATCAAATATGGAGCTGATGTCAATGCTGCTAATTGCACTATCAATGAAATTAAAGATGATAAAATTGATTATTTTGAACCTGATACTCCATTAGATAGGGCTATTTCTTTTGGGATAAATAAAAATAAAACAATCTTAAAAAAAGCAGGTGCTAAGACTTGGGAACAATTGGTTAAAGAATACAATATTGATACAAGTTTAGAGGAACCAGAACAAATTAAAATGTATGAAGAAAGAAGAAAGATAAAAAAATAATAAAAAGGAG
>NZ_MJXN01000076.1:0-8914 GCF_001762815.1 Campylobacter sp. BCW_6465 | reverse complement strand
GGCACAGCTAAACAAAGAATTCAAAATCAGCTTTGTTATAAATTAGGTCAAACTATGATTATTAATTCTAAAAGTATTATTGGTATTCTATTCATGCCAATATATTTGTTATCAGTATTTTTAAATTACAAACAAGATCAAAAAATATATTATCAAAAAATAAAAAAAGATCCAACTTTAAAACTACCCCCTTTAGAAAATTATCCAGATTACCAAGAAGCTTTAAAGTATAAAGAACACTTATCTTATAAACTAGGAAAAATTTTATTAGAATCTTTTAAAACTTGGCATAAAGGTGCTTTGTTTAAATTTCCTTTGCTAATTTTAAAATATAAAATTTAATTTTTTTCGAAATGGAGGTTTTAATTTGAAAAAAATAATTGCCGTAAGAAAAGATGGACTCGGTGAAAGAATGTGTGCTTTTTTAAATGCAATGGTGATCGCTAAGAACTTAAAATTGAAGTTTGAATTTACTTGGAATTTAGGCTTATCAAGAAATATTTATGCTGAAAAATTAGATTTATTTACCCCAGAATCCTGCATTCCAAATATCGAAGAAATTTTCGATGATGAATTTATTCAAAAGCATTATGCTTTTAATTTTCAAGATATAAACCATGAAGATTTTCCAGATATTTCAGAATTAAAAAATTGTAAAATTAAATCTTGGCTGGATTTTGCAAGATATGAATGGGGGGATATTTTTTATAGTCAAATGTATTTAAGTGAATTTTTTGATTATGATCTTAAATCATATAAAAAAGATTTGCAATTAGCATGGACAAATATTAAATTTTCTCAAAAATATCAATTTATTATAGATAATGTTAATAATATTTATCAAGAATTTGGAAATTTTATCGCCATACATATTAGAAGTGGAGATATTGTTTATAGTAAATGTGGAGATATTATTTTTATAGGTCATTTAAAAATGATATGTTTTCATTTAGCAGCTTCTATGATTAAGTGTCTTAAAGATACTCAAAATTGTAATAAATTTTTAGTTTTCGCTGATGATTGTAAGTCAACTAGAGATTTAAAAAAACAATGTTTGGGTCAAAATATTAATATTTTTACAGTTGAAGATTTTAATTTTGTAAATGAATTAAATAGCTCGGAAAGAACTTTTTTTGAAGTTTTGTTAATGTCTAAGGCCGATAAAATTTATTCTACTAGATTTTCTGGATTTTCAAGATTGGCTAATTTTATTTCAGCAGGAGAGGATTGTGGTATTTATCAAAGTTTTACAGCAGAGCAACTTTTTAATATGTTGTATGACGGCGTAAGACAATTTCAATTTAATGATGAGCAAACAGCAACTTCTTATTTTATGCTTTATATTTATTCAAGTTGGTTAAATAGAGATCCAAAAGAACAAGAATTTTTTTTACAGAATGCTACTTTTTTATATAAAGAATGTTTTTTATTTAAATTATTTTATATTTATATATTATTAAAAAATAATAATTTTAAAATTTTAAAATTATTATTAGATAATTTAAATAACAAAGAGCTAGAAAAAATAAAATCACTTATTTTATCAAATCAAGAAATTACTTCCTTGTATGGTTTTATGTATTTTTATTTTGTGAGATACCATGATAAACATAGATTTTTGTTTGAAATAAGTATAGAGATATGCATAAAAATTATTAAAGGAGAATATTTATGCAACAATGAAATGGAGGAAGCTGTAGCTTTGTTTATTTTTAAAAAAAATAATTTAAAATTATCAAGGTCTAATTTAAATTTTTCAGCAATAGAACTGGTAAAAAATCACTTATCATATAAATTAGGGCAAGCAATAGTAGAAAATTCAAAAAGTATATTAGGATTAATCAGAATGCCTTATGTGCTTTCTTATATTTCGGATAAACACAAGCAAGAACAAAAATACAAAAAAGATTTATCTTTAAAATTATCTTGTTTCAAAAATTATCCAGATTATCAAGAAGCTTTAAAATATAAAGAATGTTTTAATTATAAATTGGGAGAAGCTTTAATAAAAGCTCATAAAAGTTGGTATAAGGGGGGATATATTAAATTTATATTCAAAGATATACCTAGATTGAAAAGGAAGGCTAAACAAGAAGGGAGAGATAATAATGGCTATAGAATTTGACATACAAGAATCAAAAATTTTAAAAGGGGTATATATAATAACTCCTAATAAATTTAGAGATTTGAGAGGGGAGATTTGGTCAGCATTTTCTGAAGATTGTTTAAAGCATTTACTTCCTGATAACCTAAATTTTGTTTTGGATAAATTTACTTTATCAAAACCAAATGTTTTAAGAGGAATTCATGGAGATCACAAGTCGTGGAAGTTGGTAACTTGTGTGTATGGAGAAGTGCATCAAGTAGTGGTTGATTGTAGAAAAGACTCTCCTGCTTATCTAAAATGGGAAAAATTTATTATCAATCAAAATAATCAGAAATTAATTTTAATTCCACCTTATTTTGGAAATGCGCAGTATGTTAGCTCAAAAAGTGATGCTTTATATTATTACAAGTGGGCTTATGAGGGTGAATATGTTGATGCCAAAGATCAGTTTACCTATGCATGGAATGATAGTAGAATTGCTATAGATTGGCCAACAAGCAATCCTATATTATCAGATAGGGATATTGATGCAACAATTAATGATCATACTAAAGGATTTTAATGAATAAAGATTCTAGAATTTATATAGCGGGACACAAAGGTACAGCTGGTACTGCCTTAGTAGAAAACTTAAAAAAAAGAGGATATGAAAATTTAATTCTTAAAACACGACAAGAACTTGATTTGTTAAATCAACAAGCTGTGATTGAATTTTTTAAAAACGAGCAACCAGAATATGTTTTTTTAGCAGCAGTTTTGCCATGTGGCGCTGCTAATGTATCTCAAAGAGCAGATTTTATATACGAAAATACAACTATACAAAATAATATTATCCATCAATCTTTCAAATTTGGAGTAAAAAAATTAATTTTTTTTGGTTCAGGTTATATGTATCCTGAAAAAACTCTTAATCCCATTAAAGAAGAAAGTATGTTGACTGATATATTAGAATATAATGCAACCTCGTTCGGTGTTGCAAAAATATCAGGTGCATTAATGTGTGAATCATATAATATTCAATACGGAACCAATTTTATAACTTTAGCTTTAAATAATTTATATGGAACAAGAGCAAATTTTGACTTTGAAAAGTCTAGAGTATTGCCGGCGCTACTTAGAAAATTTCATCTAGCTAAACTACTAGAAGAGGAAAGAGAGGGTGAAATTTTAAAAGATTTAAAAATGAAATCATTTGTTGAAGCGAAGAAGTATTTAGCTAATTTTGGTATTTCAAAAGACTATGTGGAAATTTGGGGGACAGGGAAGGTTAGAAGAGAATTTATACATAGTGATGATTTGGCTGATGCTGCTATTTATGTTATGGAAAATGTAAATTTTTCTGATTTATATAATAAAGATGAAAAAATAAAAAATACGCATATTAATATTGGAACAGGTGTTGATTATAGCATAGCAGAAGTTACTCAAATGGTTAAGCAAATTGTCGGATTTAAAGGAAAATTGATTTTTAATCCTAATAGACCAGATAGCACAATGGATCGTTTGATGGATTGTTCTAAAATTCATTCTTTGGGTTGGAGACACAAAATTGAACTTGAAGATGGTATTAAAATGATGTATGATTGGTATTTAAATAAAGGAGAATAAATGAAATATACACTAGCCTCGTCAACTTGGGATGAAAAGGAATTGCAAGCAATACAAGATGTTATCAAAAGTGATATGTTTACTATGGGCAAAAAGGTGGCTGAATTTGAAAAAGATTTTGCTAAATTTATAGGCTCAAAGTATGCGGTTATGACAAGTTCAGGTTCAACTGCAAATTTGATAGCAACAGCAGCCTTATTTTATACAAAAAACCCTAAATTAAAAAAAGGAGATGAAGTTATAGTTCCTGCGGTATCATGGAGTACTACTTATTATCCACTTTATCAGTATGGCTTGAAATTAAAATTTGTAGATATAGATTTAGAAACACTAAATTACGACTTAGATGCTTTAAGTAGTGCTATTAGCGATAAAACAAAAATGATCATGATTGTAAATTTATTAGGAAATCCTAATGATTTTGATACGATTAATGATCTTATCAAAGGAAAAGATATTATTTTGCTTGAAGACAATTGCGAATCAATGGGGGCAGAGTATAAGGGAAAGCAAACTGGAACTTTTGGTATTATGGGAACTTTTTCAACCTTCTTTTCTCACCATATGGCCACAATGGAAGGTGGTTTTGTTGTCACGGATGATGAGGAGCTGTATCATATTTTGCTATGTTTAAGAGCACATGGTTGGACTAGAAATCTTCCAAAAGAAAATTTAGTAGTCAATAAAAGCGACGATTGGTTTAGTGAGTCATTTCGTTTTGTGTTGCCAGGATATAATGTGCGTCCAGTGGAAATGAGTGGGGCTATCGGTATAGAACAGCTTAAAAAATTACCTATGTTTTTAAAACATCGTAGAGAAAACGCGAAATTATTCTGCGAATACTTTCAAAATCATCCTGAATTTATTATGCAAAAAGAAATCGGAAGCAGTTCGTGGTTTGGATTTTCATTGGTGATTAAGCCAAACTCCAAACTAAAAAGAAAAGATATTATTAAAAAACTAGAAGAAAATGATATAGAGTATCGTCCTATAGCAACTGGAAATTTTACACAAAATGAGGTAATTAAGTATTTTGACTATGAAATTTATCAAGAATTAAAAAATGCAAAATATATACATGAAAAAGGATTTTTTGTAGGCAATCACCAATTTAGCATTAGCAATCAAATTAATTTATTTAAAAAAGTATTGGATAGTTTATGAAAAAAACAGCGTTAATTACAGGATTTACAGGGCAAGTTGGCTCGCAAATGGCAGATTTCTTGTTAGAAAACACAGACTATGATGTTATAGGTATGATGCGTTGGCAAGAACCTATGGACAATATCTATCATTTAAGTGATAGGATAAATAAAAAAGATAGAATCAGTATTTTTTATGCAGATTTAAATGATTATTCTAGTCTTCAAAAACTTTTCGAGAGTCAAAGGCCTGATGTGATTTTTCACTTAGCAGCTCAATCTTATCCAAAAACTTCTTTTAATATACCGATTGAAACTTTACAGACTAACATAATAGGCACAGCAAATATTTTGGAAAATATTAGAATTTTAAAGGCAAAAGATGGCTATGATCCTATAGTGCATATTTGCTCTTCAAGTGAAGTTTATGGTAAAGCAAAAGCAGGTGTTAAACTTAATGAAGAAACAGCTTTTCACGGTGCAAGTCCTTATAGTATAAGCAAAATCGGCACTGATTATTTGGGAAGATTTTATGGCGAAGCTTATAACATTCGCACTTTTGTTACAAGAATGGGAACACATAGTGGTCCAAGACGTTCTGATGTGTTTTTTGAAAGCACAGTTGCAAAACAAATTGCTTTGATTGAAGCGGGTTATCAAGAGCCTGTTATCAAGGTTGGAAATCTTTCAAGTGTAAGAACTTTTCAAGATTGTCGTGACGCTATAAGGGCTTATTATCTACTTTCATTAGAAAGCCAAAAAGGAAAAGTTCCTTGTGGTGAAGCTTTTAATATAGCAGGTGAAGAAGCTTTTAAACTCCCTGAAGTAATAGAAATTCTTTTATCTTTTTCTATAAGAAAAGATATTAAAGTAGAACAAGATGAGCAAAGATTACGCCCAATTGATGCGGATTATCAAATGTTTGATAACACAAAAATCAAAAGTTTTATTGACTGGAAACCCCAAATTCCAGCTAGAAAAATGTTTGAGGATCTATTAAATCATTGGAGAGATGAGATAAAAAAAGGAAGGATTCCTTTAAATAGATGAAAACCATACGCACACAAACTCCTCTTCGCCTTGGTTTGGCAGGTGGGGGGACTGATATAAATTTATATTGTGATAAGTACACAGGTTATGTTTTAAATGCGACTATATCTTTATATATACATTGCACTTTAATCGAAAGAGAAGATGAAAAAATCATTTTTGATTCTCCTGATACAAATTCTTACTCTGAGTACGAAAGTAAAGAATTTTTAGAAAATGATGGAAAATTAGATATCTTTAAAAGTATTTATAATCGCATTGTAAAAGATTTTACAAAAAAACCTTTGAGTTTTTCTTTGCACACATACTCGGATGTACCAAGTGGTAGTGGTTTGGGCGGAAGCTCAACCTTAGTTGTAGGCATTATAAAAGCTTTTGCAGAGTGGCTTAATCTACCTTTAGGAGAATATGAAATCGCTAAGCTTGCTTATGAGATAGAAAGAGAAGATTTAGGCATAGTAGGCGGAGCACAAGATCAATACGCTGCAACTTTTGGCGGCTTTAATTTTATGGAATTTTATGACAATAAAAGAGTTATTGTTAATCCTTTGCGTATTAAAAACTGGATAGCTAGTGAGCTTGAAGCTAGAACTGTACTTTATTTTACAAATATCACAAGAGAAGCAAAAGATATAGAAGAGCATAAAAAAGGAAAACTTGGAGATGAAAAATCCCTTGAAGCTATGCACGCGATAAAACAAGATGCCATTAAGATGAAAGAAGCTTTATTTAAGGCGGATTTTGATACTTTGGCGAAAATTTTAGGTAAGTCTTGGCAGTCAAAAAAAATCATTTCTGAAATCGTTAGTAATGATGAGCTTGAAAGAATTTATAAACTAGCTATAGATAATGGAGCTTACAGTGGTAAAACTAGTGGAGCAGGAGCTGGTGGATTTATGTTTTTCTTTGTAGATCCTACTAAAAAATACAACCTAATCAAAGCTTTAAGCAAAGAGCAAGGCTGGGTGCAAGATTTTTCGTTTGCAAAAGAGGGAGTTAAATCATGGAGAATTTAAATTCCTATATAAAAGGACATTTTACAGATTCTATTTTAGTAAAAGAGCAAATTTTAAAAGATGAAGGTTTAATAACTCTTATTAAAAATGCTTCATTAGAAGTCATAAAAGCTTATAAAAATGGCAATAAAACCTTACTAGCAGGAAACGGCGGTAGTGCAGCTGATGCACAGCATATAGCAGGAGAGTTTGTGAGTAGATTTTACTTTGATAGACCTGGTATTGCAAGCATTGCACTTACTACAGATACAAGTATTTTAACTGCTATTGGCAATGATTATGGTTATGAAAATTTGTTTGCAAGACAAGTACAAACTCAAGGAGTTAAGGGAGATGTTTTTATAGGAATTTCTACAAGTGGAAATAGTAAAAATATCTTAAAAGCTTTAGAGCTTTGTAAGCAAAAAAAAATCATAAGTATAGGCTTAAGTGGAGCTAGTGGTGGAGCGATGAGTGAACTTTGTGATTATTGTATAAAAGTGCCTTCAACTTGCACGCCAAGAATTCAAGAAGCACATATTTTAATAGGACATATTATTTGTGCTATTGTTGAAGAAGAACTTTTTGGTAGAGGTTTTTCTTGCAAGCAATAATACTCTGTGGTGGCTTAGGAACAAGGCTTAAAAGTATTACAAAAGACATTCCAAAGCCTATGGCACCGATAAATGATAAGCCTTTTTTAGAATTTATTTTTGGGTATCTTAAAAAACAAGGCATAAAAGAGATTATCTTAGCAGTATCATACAAATATGAAGTAATACAAGAATATTTTAAAAATGAGTTTTTAGGTATAAAAATAAAATACAGCATCGAAAAAGAGCTTCTAGGAACGGGTGGAGCTATAAAAGAGGCTTTGAAATTTATAAAAAACAAGACTTATGTTTTAAATGGTGATACTTTTTTTGACATAGATTTAAGTAAATTAAAGCTAGAAAAAAGTAAAATTTGCCTTGCTTTAAAGCAAATGAATGATTTTGATAGATATGGCACGCTAAATGTTAATGAACAGAGCTTTGTGCTTTCTTTTGAGGAAAAGGTATTTAAAAAGCAAGGTTTAATCAATGGTGGAATTTATCTTTTGACTAAAGATATTTTTAAAGATTTTGCTTTGCAGGAAAAATTTTCTTTTGAAGAATTTTTGCAAGAAAATTATAAAAAACTAAAGGCTAGGGCTGAAATTTTTGATGATTATTTTATTGATATTGGGATACCTGAGGATTATTATAAATTAAAGCTATTTTTAAAGGAGAAACCCCATGTTTAACCCAAACTCAGCTATAGAAAGAGTAAAAAATCATCTTGCTTATAAACTAGGTCAAGTTATGATTGATTTCACAAACAATGGGGGGGGTATATAGCATTATTTAAAAAACTTTATAAAATTAAAAAACAACACAAAAAAGAACAAAGAATTTACCAACAAACTATACAAGTTTTTCCTCAACTCAAATATCCAAGTTTAGAAACATGCAGTGATTATGAGCAAGCTTTAAGATATAAATTTCATTTGTCCTATATGCTAGGTGAAGTTTTAATCAAAGCTGATAAAACCTGGTATAAAGGAAGTGGATTTAAACTAAAAAATGATATTAAAAAAGCTAAAAAAGAATTTCAAATTTTTAGAGAAATTTTTAAAGAATTTAATCAGATTGACTCTAGCATCCTTGAAGGTTGGATAGATAATAAACAATTATTTTTAAAAAAAATTCTAAGAATAAAAAATATATTAAAAATTCATCAAGATTATAAAGCAATATTAGATAATATCTTTCGCAATTTTAATTATTTTATACAAAATTTCGATCTTATAGAAGAATGGTTATTATCAGATGATTTCAAAGAAAGATACAAAAAAGAAAATCATCCTTACCCTTCTTTACTTGATCCTAAGAAACTAAATGATGAAAATGAAAAAATCAATTATCATAACATACCTGCTGAACTTGCATGGGATATGAATTTACCTTTACCTGATGGATATAAGTTTGTGT
>NZ_MJXN01000075.1:0-16747 GCF_001762815.1 Campylobacter sp. BCW_6465 | reverse complement strand
CTTTTCTACAAGTTGCTCAATTTTAAGCAATGCATCTGTCCCCATATAAGCTGCAAAACCACCCACTGCAACGCTAAGCTTTATGCCAAAATTAAGATAATTTACAATTTCAAAAACTAGATATGCTACAAACATAGAACCTAGCATGCCTTTTAAAAAGAGTGTAAATTTACCTTTTAAATTAAGAGCTTTGCTTAATTTATTTTTTGTTACAATTCCTACAAGTCCAGCTATAAAGCTTACTATCATTAAAACCATATATACAAATATATCTTCTAATTTCATTGCTAGTTCCTTGTAAAAATTTCAAATAAATATAATAAAGCTAAAGCAAAGCTTGAAAATAAAAGAGCTATAAGAAGATCTTTTGCAATGCTTTTTTGATTTATCATTTTATTATTTTCTTTCATCTTTCTCTCCTGTGCAAAGCTTGGCTATATTTTCAACTTCTAAGTAATACTTAGAGATTTCTTTAGCACTTTCTAAGTCTTGTTTGTCTAAAGGCTTTAAAGGAAGTTTTAAAGGGCATTTAATAGGAACTTTAACTTCTTTGATTTCAGTTTTAATCAAAATATCTTTAGAAGCACAAGCGCTTAAAAAAACAAAAGGTATAATTAATAGGAAAATTCTCATTTTATCATTCACTTTTTTGCTCCTAAAATATTAAATAATTCTTTATAAGCTTTAAGTTCACTCTCACAGCTTTTATCTTTAATAAAAACCTTATCCACTTTTAAAACTTCTTTTAAAGTCTCTTTGGGCTTTAAATCAAGTTTTAATTTATCAATAGCTTTATTTTGCTGGGCTAATTTATCTTTAAAAACATTGATTTCATTGCTAAAATGCAAAGCTTTAAGTTTTAGATTTTCATTTTCTAAAGCTAAAGCATTGTTTTTTAAATATAAAAAACCACAAAGAGCAATTAGAACAAAAAAAGCTATTTTTGAAGGACTTAAAAACCTTGATAAAATAAAACTAAACACAATCTTTTCCTTATGGATAAGTCCATCTTGCTTTTTTGCCTCTAGTGTCTAAATGCACAAACCCAGCATAAGGATCATTAAAATTATGCTTTATGGCAATCCCTAAACCTCTTTCGCCATAGGTGTTTAAAACATATTGATGAACTTCTTCTGTTTTAACTCCTTTAACCACAAAGTCCGCTGCACTTCCTATAGTGTGTTGGCTTTTAGGGGCTCCACCAACATTTGCATTATGCTCTTTGCAGCGATATCCACTATTTATAATAACAGGAGCATTGTAATGTTCTCTGATTTCACAAAGAATGTCTATAAGCTCATCACTTGGTACATTTTGAGGCAATTCACATTTGCCGCATTTACATTTAAATTCGCTTTCTTTAAAATAAGGGTTATTTTTCATTTTCACTCCTTTAAATGTCGTAAGTTTAGTTAAAAAGCTGACCCAAAAACTAGAAAAATTTTGTGCTAAAACTCTTTGAAAAAATAATTTGCTTGATTAAAAAAAGAACTCATTTTAAAATTGCCGCTAATTTTTAAAGGATGAAAATGCTTAAAAGTTTTGAAAATGAGCTTTTAGAACTATTAAAAGATTTTAAAGCAAAAATGTATTTAGGCGAGTTTGAAGACACCCAAAACATAGCAAGTTGTATTAATAATTTAGATGCTTCGCTTTTGCTTGATTTTGAAGGAGAAAGTTATAAAGATTTAGAAAATAAAGTGGGAACTTGGAAACTTTATATTTTAACCCATACAAAATCAAAAGCTCCTAAACACAGAATTGATGCTAAGCATAAATTATTTGATGCAATAGAAGCTGTTGATAAAGTGCTTTTAAATGCAGAACCTAGCAATGGTTTTAGAATAGAGCTTAAAGATCTTAAAAAGGTTTACGAAGGAATAAGCGATCATGGCTATTTAAGCATTTATGCAAGAACTTTGCAAAGTAGCTTTTTACCAAAAGATGATTTTTTAAGGATTTAAAATGCTTTTTATCAATAAAGAAAATTTAGTCGAAGTTAGCAATGATAAGCCCATAAAAGTGGCAATTAAGGGTGAGTGGAAAGGGCATAATAATGGCAGGTTTAAGGTTGATGATAAAGATTTAAACTCAATGATTGATAATTTTAATCAAAAAAAGATTGATTTGGTTATTGACTATGAGCATCAAAGCTTAAAAAATGAAAAAGCACCTGCTGCAGGTTGGATTAAAGAGCTTTATTTGGAAAATGATGCCTTAATGGCTAAGGCTGAGTTTAACGAAGAGGCTAAAAAATATATAGCAAATAAGCAATACTGCTATTTATCCCCTGTGTTTGAATTTAATTCAAAAGACAATAAAAGTGGAGAACTAGTAAGAGCTAAGCTTCACTCAGTCGCACTAACTAATACGCCATTTATTGATGAGCTAGGCGAACTCATTGCTAACAAAAATAATATTCATCAAAACAAAGGAGAGAAAATGGATGAAAAAATCAAAGAGCTAGAATCTCAGATTATAGCTTTAAAAAATGAAAACAGTTCACTCGCTTTACAAAATGAAGCTTTAAAAAAGCAAAACGAAGAAAGCGCTAAAAACTTAGCAAGCTCTTTAGTTGATAATGCTCTAAATAGTGGCAAAATTGCTAATTCCCAAAAAGAATGGGCAATATCCTATGCTTGCAAGGATTTAGAAGGCTTTAAAAGCTTTTTAGATACCAAGAATGATCAAGTGCAAGTTCCAAAAAACAATGTTTTTGCAAATAAAAACACAGCAAAAACTAATGAGTTTGATGTTGTGAAAATGATGTTAGGGGATTAAAAATGGCTAAAGCTAAAAAAGAAACCCAAAACCTAGAAAATGAAAACCTAGAAAATGAAAACCTAGAAAATGAAGACTTGCCTAAAGCTTTGTCTTTAGAAGATGAGAACCTAGCTGATGAAGAAGCTGTGAGTGAAAATGAAACCGCTAAGGAATTTATAAATGAAGAAGGAGAAGAAATGCCATCAAAGGTCACACCAAAAAGCTTAAGCAATGATCCTTTAATTGCTATGCCAAAAAGCCTTGAAAGTTTTATCAATAAAGATTTGTTTTCAATTAATGCGAAAATAGATCTTGAAACTAATGAAAGCTTAGCTCTTGGAACGCTTTTAATCAGCGAAGATTTTGGAGAAAGCTTTAAAAAATGTCCAAATGAAGATATCAGTGCAAAAGAAAATGTTAAATTAGCAATGCTTAAAGATCACGCTTTAAGATCCGGCGTTTATGGGGTTTTATTAGCAGGAGAAATCAATTTAAAAGGCGTTCATGCAAGTGTAGTTAAAAAGGCTTTTATGCAAAATTTAATTATTAATACTAAGGAGTAAAAATGGATTTAGAGCAACTTTTGGAACTTTTTTCAAGTACAAAAATAACTGAAGTTATTAATCAAACCAAAGCTTCACCTCGCTTTGTAAGTGATACTTTTTTTAAGGATAAAATCCCAAGTTTAGAGAGCACTGTAAGGGTTGAAATTATAAAAGGTGCTGGAATTGTTTTAAATAGCATTTCAGATAATGGGGAACATTCTTTAGAAAATACTAAAGACGCTTATATTTTAAATATACCTTTACCACGCTTTGCATTAGCAAAAAGAATCAGTGCGAGTGAGATTAATTCTTTAAGGTCTTTAGCATTGCAAGAAGCTCAGGCTAAAAGCTTAAGTGGAGCTCTTGGGGTTTTGGTTAAAGAAATGAAAGAAAGCTTTAATACTACGCTTGAATATATGGCAAATGGTGCTTTATTTGGCAAGATTTTAGATGGCAAAGGAAATGTGCTTTTTGATTTTGGAAGTGCAAGTAAGAAAGCTATTAGTGTTAAAAAAGATGGGAGTGTGACTTTAGCCAGCGTTTGTGATGCGATTGATTCAGCAATTATTGATGAATTTGGAACAAGTGCTGATTATGAAGTGCTTTGTGGAAATGAACTTTTTGCGGCTATTTCTAACTTGGCATTAAGTGAAGATCTTTATAAAAATCATCTTGCAAGTAGGGATGAGAAAGATAAGTCCTTAATTTTATATGGCACCAAATATCGCCGTTATAGTGCAAAATATAAAAATACAAATGGAAAAAGCGTTGAATTTTTAAAAGGCACTGAGGGTATGGTTGTGCCAAAGGATAATTCTAATCGCATTTATTATACAAGAGCAAATCATACTGATGCTTTAGGAAAAGCACCAAGTTTAATGTTTGTTTCTAAGCCTGAGATTTTACCTCGTGGGGCTGGAATTGAAATTGTAGGCGAAATGAGAGCCATGCCAGTTTGCACCAGACCAAATGGACTTATTAAGCTTGTTTTAGAGTAAAACGCACAATTTTAGCTTTAAAGGCAAAAAATGCCTTTAAAGCTAAAAAGATATTAGAAAAAGATTTTAAACGATTTTAACCATATTTTAACCACATTAAAAAAGGTTTTTTTAAATGAATTATCAAGACATTTTAGAAGAAAAGCTTATCACAGAAACTAAAACGCATTTTTTTATGATAGATGAAAAGGATTTAATCAAAGAATTAAGCGTTCATGCCATAGCAGAGCTTAGCGATTTAAATGCTGATGGGGTTTGTGATAAAGAAGTGATTGATGATGCTATTAATGATGCACAAAGTTATATTGCAAGTTTTATAAAGATACCTAAAAACCCAACTCCTCTTTTAAAAGATATCTGTGTAAAGCTTACAATTATGGAATTAAAACGCCGAAATGATTTTCCAAAAGAAAGCTTAGAAGAGATTAGAGAGTGGGCTAATGATTTACTTTTAAAAATGGCAAATAAAAAAATTCCAACTGAAATCAACGAAGATAACTTTATTCCACAAAACAAAGTTAGAGCGTTTAAAATTAAAAGAAAAAGAATGGATTTAAGGAGATTAAATGGCTAAAAAAGAAAGCAAAAAAGAATTAACCCCACAAAGTGGGACGGGGGCTTTAGGGGTTTTGAAAGGGCAAAGCCCTTCATCGCAAAGCGGAATTACTTCCGCTGCGAAGTCTAAAAATGAATTAAAAGATTTAGCAAAAGAACTTTATATTGCAGGTTTTGATATATTTAAAATTGCAAAAATTTTAAACCGCAATGAAAAAACGATTAGAAATTACAAAGCCAAAGATGGCGATTGGGATAAGCAAAAAGCTAATCTTTTAACTTCAAAAATCAAAGATAAAGAAAGTGCCTCATTATATGAAAGCTTTACTGAGCAAATGTTTTGTGCGATTGAAAATATAAATACTGATGAAAAAATGAATGCAGAAAAGAAAACTGAAGCCATTGCAAGGATAGGCGATAGCTTTTCAAAAATGAGAAAGGTTGCAAGATTAGAAGATCCAAGTAGCTATCGTTTAAATGTTGCTAAAAAAGTGGTTGAAATTATCATAAGTCATTTAAAAAATGATAAAGATTGCGTAGCAAAACTTGTATCACTTTTAGAAAGTGGAGTGATAGAAAAAGAAATTTTAGCAATGGATATTTAATGCTTTTTTCCAAAGAAGAACTCGATGAGTTTTTAATCTCAAACGAACAAAAGCACGAAAACACTCCAAATGAACTAAAAGGTGCTATGCAAAGAAAAGACTTTTTAGAATGGATGGATGAGCTAAAAAATGAATTAAAAACTCAATTTTTGCATGAAAGCCATTTAGATCCTACTTTAAAACAAGAAAGAATTAAAAGAGCGAGTGTGGATTTTGATTATTTTGCAAGAACTTATTTTCCGCATTATTTTACCATTAAAGGAGAATGTGGCTTACATTTGCACTTAAATGAAGTTTTTACAAAAATCGCACTTAAAAAAGAAAGCAAAGGTGAAAAACACGCCATAGCTGCACCAAGAGCTCATGGTAAATCCACCTACACTTCACAACTCTTTCCTTTGTGGTGCTTAGTTTTTAATTATAAAAGCTTTATAGTAGAGATTTCAGATGCGGTCGAACTTATGGAAGGAATGCTTGAAGCTATTAAAGCAGAGCTTGAAGATAATCCGCATTTAAAGCTTGATTTTCCCGAAGTAGTAGGAATTGGCAAGACTTGGCGCGTAGGAGAGTTTGTAAGCAATAATGGCGTAAAGATTAAAGCCTTTGGCAGTGGAAAAAGACTTCGTGGGGTTAGATATGGGGTTAAAAGACCTGATTTAGTTATTTTAGATGATTTAGAAAATGATACTAATGTCAGGAGTAAAGATCAAAGGGATAAATTAGAAGATTGGGTGGATGAAGCGGTTTTAAACTTAGGGAGTGCAGATGGAAGTTTAGATGTGCTTTATATTGGAACCATTTTACATAATGATAGTGTTTTATCTAGAAAATTAAAGCTTGGTTTTTGGAATCCTAAAGTCTTCCGTTCCATCGAAGAGTTTCCACAAAGGCTTGATTTATGGGATGAATACGCCACGCTTTATAGAAATACTGATTTTAATACCGCTCATCAATTTTATTTAAAAAATAAAGCTTTAATGGATAAAGGGGCTAAGGTTCTTTGGGAAGAAGCCAAAAGCTTAGAGGATTTAATGAAGTTAAGGGCTGAAAATCTAAAAGCTTTTAATAAAGAGCAACTCAATAATCCAAGAAGTGAAAATCAAATCTTTAGCCTTGATGGCATTAATTTTTATGATGATTTACCCGCCATTAATCAGTATTATATGTATATTGACCCAGCAGGAGAAAAAGCAAAAAGTGACTTTACTGCGATTACCATTATTGGTAAAGGTGCAAAGGGTTTTTATGTAGCAGAAAGCATCGTAAAAATCTTAAAAGCACAAAGCATTATAAAAACCATTTTTAATCTTCAAAAGATTTATAAATGTCGCTTGATTGAAATTGAAACTAATGGCGGTCAATTTTTCTTAAAAAAATGGTTACAAGAAAAAAGCTTAGAAAGTGGAGTTTTTTTGCCTTTGCGTGGTAAAAATAATAGCGTTAGCAAGTTTGAACGCATTGAGAGCTTAAGCCTTGCTTTTGAAAATGAAGAGCTTTTTTTACATAAAAGCCAAACTATGCTTATAAATCAACTTTTAGAATTTCCAGAAGGGAAAAATGATGATGCACCTGATAGCTTAGCAGGAGCATTTTTATTAGCAAGAACTAAAAGTAGCATTAAAAGAAGAAAGCATCATTTTAACTCTGTTTCAAGAATAAGGCGTTTTTAAAGGAAAAATATGAAAAAAGAAATCAAATCCAAAAGAGAAGTGATATTAAAAAACAATAGTCTTATAAACACTCTTATAAACTCAAGCTATTTAAATGTGCTTAAAATCAGCGAGAACGATCAAAGAATGATTTTTAAAGATCTAAGCTTTACTCAAGCTCATCAATCACGAAGGAGTGTGATTTTAGCAAAAGAGCTTCAAATCGTTTGTGAAAACGAAAAAATAAAAGAAAGCTTTGAGTATCTTTTCAATCCTGATTTATTAAGTCAAATCTTAGAAACCTATCTTTATGGGCTTAATGTATTTGAAGTTAATTACAAGTTAAAAGATGGTTTTTACTATCCAATCTTAAAACAAAGAGATTTTAGAAATTTTGGCTTTAATGAAAATGATGAGTTAGTTTATAATGGCAATGGTTGTGAAGAAATTGTGGAAGATAAAAAAGCAATTTATGGACTTTTTGGCTCTAATTTTTTATTTAAAAATGGCGATGCCTTATTAACAAAGCTTTATTTTCCAGTAAAGCTTAAAAATGCAAGTTTAAAGTTTTGGATGGAGTTTTTAGAAAGATTTGGCTCTCCTTGGGCAGTTGCAAAAACAGATAGCGATCCTGATGCACTAGCCTTTGAAATTCATCAAATGTTAAATGGCGATAGTGCGGTCATTGATAAAGAAGAAGAGCTTGATTTAATCCAGCCAAAGGCTAAGGCAAATTATAGTGAAATAATAGATTACTTAGATAATCAAATAAGAAGCGTGGTTTTAGGAGCTAATTTAAGTTCTCAAGTAAGCGGAGGTTCTTTAGCAGCGGCAGAATCACATAATCAAATAAGAAAAGATTTAGCCGCCCAAGATGGACAAATTGTTCTTTTTATTTTAAATCGTGCCATTAAGTTTTTCAAAGAAATCAATCATTTTAAAGATGAACTCTATGTGCAGTTTTTTAGCGAAGCAGAACCAAAAAGTGAGCTTTGCGAAAGGGATTTAAAACTTTTTAACATGGGCTTTTGCTTTGATGAAGAATACATTAAAAGCACTTATAATGTAGAAGGTGAGCTTATAAGAGAGACTTTAGAAAAAAAAGACTTTAAAGATTTAGAAAATGATAAAAAAGTCTTTGAAAACAAAGTAAAGTTTATACAAAAAAAGCCTATGGATAAAATTGATGCAGCACTTGAAAGTAAAGAGTTTAAAGTCATTGATGAGCAAATTAAAGAAAAGCTAGAACAAGCCTTTAATCAGCTTTTAAACGATTCTAATTCTTATGAAGAGCTTTTTGAAAACTTGCAAAAAGAGTTTAGCGATATTTCTATCAATATTTTAGAAGAGTTTATGTTTCAAGCTTTAGCTAATTCAAGTATTTTAGGCTATGGGGATTAAAAATGTTTTTTGGTAAGCCAAATAAGGCAATTGAATATTTACAAAGCAAAAAACCCCAAACTAGCTTTGATTATGATGAAATAATACATGAAACACATAATAAAGTTTTTACCATTGCAAAGCTAAATGATTTAAATCTTTTAAAAGATATTCAAAACTCTTTAATAGAGGCTTTAAAAAATGGGGATAAATTTGAAACTTGGAAAAAGCAAATTACCCCAAAATTAAAAGCTAAAGGATGGTTTGGGGACAAAGTAGAGGTTGTAAACCCTAAAACAGGAGAAGTTAAAAATATCAAAATAGGCACTTCAAGACTAAAAAAAGTCTTTGAAACAAATATGAGAATAGCAAAAGCCCAAGCGGTGTGGGAAAACATTTTGCAAAGCAATAAAGAATATGTGCGTTGGATAAGCTTACTTCATGGCAATCGAAGAAAAGAGCATTTAGCCTTACATGGGATGATTTTAAGAAGAGATGATCCTTTTTGGATTAACAACCGCCCACCTTGTGGTTATGGGTGCAAATGCTCCATTCAAGGTGTAAGTGAAAGTGAATTAAAGCTTTATGGCTGGAAGCTTTCAAAGCAAACACCAGCTGATTTGGCGGATAAAAATTTTAACTACAATAAAAACTTAGGCGTAGAAAAGCTTGAAAAACTTTATAAAGAAAAGATAAGCCAAATAAGCCAAAACTTTATAAAGTTAGAAGCTTTAAGCTTAGCAACCAAGACAAAAGAGAATGCACAAAGTTTTCAAAGAGAAAAAGAACTCTATATTTGGCAAAAAAGCTTAGATGATATGGTGGATGAAGTCATCATTAAAGATAATCAAAAATATCCTATCAATTTCATACAAGTAGGTAAAATGGATAAAAGCACCAAAGAGTTTTTAGAAAAACTTAATAAAAAAGACTTAGAAGACTTATACTTTACGCTGAGCAAAAACAATCTTTTACACGCAAGTCCTAAAAGAAAGGCAAGTTATAATCAGGCTTTAAGCGCGGATGAAATCAAGCAAATTGTTAAAGTTTTAGATGAAGCAAAAGAAGTTTATTGGGATAATGCAAATAATTCTTTATTGTATTTCTTTGAAGATAAAAAAGATGCTAGTCGTATCAATAAAATTGTAATTACCCCTGATTATAAGCTAAAGAAGTTTGGTAAAACCAATGCAATAGTTACATTAGGAAAAGTAGAAGCGATTAATAAAGATAATAAGACATATATTAAGATCAGATAAGGCGGTGAGACTTGCACTCACAATACATACCCCAATTAATTTGGACTATCCTACTACTACATTTTAGGTATCAACCTTATCTAATTAAGATAATTTTAGCTTGATGAAACTAAAAAGGAGTTTAAATGGTTTTAGCTTTAGGAGAATTTGAGTTTAAAGCTTTAAATTTTGATAATTTAGAAAGAAGCTTAGAATATAACATACAAAGTCAAAATAGGCTTAATAATCATAATGCTTTATTTGCAAGTTCTAAAGAAAGCGAAAAGATTAAAATACAAGGCAAAACTTTACCTTTAAAAGGGGATAGAAATACTTATTTAGATAAGCTTGAGAATATGGCAAAAGAACAAAGATCTTTTATCTTAACAGGAGCTAATGGAAAGTATTATGGTAAATTTGTGATTTTATCCTTAAATGAAAACAGAAGTGCATTTGTAGATGGAAGTGGCTTTGTAGCACAAAGCTTTAGCATGGATTTAGAAAGGGACTTTGATGAGTAAGATTTACATAGCTAAAAACAACGAGAGGCTTGATAGTATAGTCTATAAACATTATGGAACACTTTTGTATTTTAATCAAGTTTTATTAGCCAATCCTAAGCTAGAGCCTCTTTTAAAAACAGGAGATAAAGTGGTTTTACCTAGTATTGAAATTAAAGAAAGTAAGGAAAAGGCTTTATGGTAAGAAAACCTAAGTTTAAACTTATTGCCAAAGGCAAAGATATCACAGAAAAACTTTCTAAAAATCTCATTAGCATTAGTTATGAAGATAAAGAAAAAGCTGAAAGTGATGAGATAAGTTTAAGTGTTTTTGGGCTTTATTCCAAGCCACTTTTTGGGGATAGTTTAGAGCTTTGGCTTGGCTTTGAAAAGCTTTATAAATGTGGAAGCTTTAGCGTGAATGTAGTGAGTAAAAACTATACTTCAAATACTACTGAAGTTAGAGCAAGTGCTATTAATTTTAGTGGAAAAGGCAGCGTTAATATAAAAGAGAAAAAGACAAGAAGCTTTGAAAACACTACTCTTTTTACCATAGCAAGAAAAATCGCAAATGAAAACAATCTAAAAATCAAAACAAGTGGAGAGGATCAAAATATAGTAAGTATTTTACAAAATAATCAAAGTAATTTAGAATTCTTATATAGTATATGCTTTGATTATGG
Source organism: Campylobacter sp. BCW_6465 (assembly GCF_001762815.1). Classification (NCBI taxonomy): domain Bacteria; kingdom Pseudomonadati; phylum Campylobacterota; class Epsilonproteobacteria; order Campylobacterales; family Campylobacteraceae; genus Campylobacter; species Campylobacter sp. BCW_6465. The sequence continues at coordinate 5,831 of NZ_MJXN01000075.1, read as the reverse complement.
TTTTATTTGCTGTGTAAAAGAAAATACTTTAATCATTACTCCAAAAGATGGTAAGATTGGCGATAATGCTGCTAATATCACAAGCAAGAATGAAAATTTACCCTTATTTGAAATAGCTTTAAAAGAATGTATTTCATTAGAAATTTCAGAAAGTGCTAGAAATGAATATAGTGCCGTAATAGCAGAATGGCAAGATATAAATGAGGCAAAGATAAAAAGCATAAAAGTAGGAAGTGGGGAGAATATATATAAAATGCAAATCTCACAACCAAAAAATGATAATGAAGCTTTTAAAAAAGCACAAGCAAAACTCAATGAGCTTCAAAAAGGTGGATTAAATGGAAGATGTGAGCTTATAGGAAGAGAAATAAGAGCAGGTGGAAAACTAAAGATTAAAGATATTAATATGGATCATTATGAATTTAGTATTAAAAGCGTGAGTCATAGTTTTAATGACCAAGCTTATATAATTAGTGTGGAGTTTGAGAGCTAAAACAAACTTGGTTCTAAATTTTCTCTCAATTCTTTAGTGATTAAATACACAGCATTTAAACTTAAATCATATTTTTTAGCACATTCCACACTTGCATTTTTAGTGCTTATTCCCTGTTTTATGAGTGTTTTAAAATCCTGTTTTAATTCTTCATCTCTAAGTAAGGTTTTATAGCTTGGTATGTAAATATTTGCACCGCCAAATTCTTTTAAGATTTCTCGTTTGTCGTTATTTTTCACAAAATCAATAAAATATTCAAAGTATTCGTTATTGCTAAGCAATGCTAGTCCTATTTGAGTGTTTTTGCAAATTATAGCAAAAAAGCTAAATTTTATTTAGTAGGGTATAATTTTAAAAAATAAAAAGGAGAATAAATGAAAAAAATAATAAGCGTTTTAATACTTGCTTTAAGCTTATTAAATGCTAAAAGTTTTGAAGAAAGCAAAAAAGAATTAGTAAAATTTTATAATGATCTAGGGAGCTCTTACTGGTATGATTTTTATTGTCAAGCACCTTTTAAGGTTAATAAAAAAGGAAAATATATTAGTTTTGAAGTGATTAAAAGTGATTTATATGCTCCTAGAAACGAATACACCAAAAAAGGAAAAATTAACCAAAGAATCAAACGCATAGAATGGGAGCATATTATGCCCGCCCAAAACTTTGGAAAGCATTTACCTTGCTGGAAAGAAGGTGGCAGAAAAGCTTGTAAAAATGATCCAACTTTTGCAAAAATGGAAGCCGATAAACAAAACCTAGTCCCAGCCATAGGAGAGATAAATGGGGATAGAAGCAATTTTAGATATGCTGAGACTCCTACTAATTTAAAATATACTCAATATGGAAATTGTAAGGTTTATACTGATTTTAAAGCAAAAAGATTTTATCCTGCAAATTATTCTAAAGGCTGGATTGCAAGAAGCTATTTATATATGAGCAAAACTTATAATATCAGATTATCCGACCAAGAAAGAAAACTTATGGAAGCTTGGGATAAACAATACCCTATGGATGAGAAAGAAAAAAGAATTAGAGCATTACTCTAATTCTTTGCAAACTTTAGCCACAATTTCATCTATATCAATAACCAAGCTTTTATCTTCTTCATCAAAACTCTCATCAAGTTTTTCTCTGATATTACAAACCACATTAAGCAAAATCCCAAAATCTTTATCAGTTTTAATCTGATGAGTGATTCCATCATGCATTATTTCAAGGCTTGTTCTTTTTGCGGCAAAGGCAATTTGTGAGTGTTTTTCTATGCCTAAGGTTAAAAAAAACTCTGCATCGTAAGAATGTATTTCTAAAATCATTTTAATCTCCTTTTGTTTTGATGAGACAACATTAGCTTCGTTTGGCTTAATGTGTGCTGTTGTTTTCTAAATTTTTAAGCCCTAGGATAACTTTATTAGCATCTTCTATACTTAAATACCAAAGATGCAAAGGTCGCTTTTTTACAATATTATTAATAAACTCTCTTAAAGCCCACTGAGTAGGATTTTTAGCATTTTTACTCCAAATGGCTTGTATCATATTAAGTTGCTTTTTTGTAGCCCTTCCGCTTTTAGTGTTTTCTTTTTTAAAATACCTTGCTTTTTTGGTATTTTGCTTTTTTAAAAACTTTTCATCATAGCCCAAAGTTATAGCAAAGTCCCTTAGTTCATCTATGCTTAAATCCTTACTTGAAGCTTTGCCATATCTTTCATTTAAAACCCAGCGATAGCTTTCATCATCGCTTAAATTAGCATCTTTTCTTAAGGTATGAATGATTTTAATTAAGTGCTTTTTTAAAGTGTTTTGAGTATTCATTTTTTAGCCTTTAAAATTTGCTCTAGTTTTGAAGTGAATTTATCAATATTTGCATTATAAAGCTTATTTTGATTTTTTTTGTATTCTAAATAGTTTTGCTCGTAATCTTTATTTATTTTAGTTTGGCTAGGAATTTGAGTTTTAATAACAGGACTTATTTCAATTTTATTATCAAAAATGATTTTATCTTGGTTTTTAAACATATATTCAACTAGCTTATTATAAAACTCTCCTACATTCAGTGGTTTTCTTTGCTCATCACAAAGCTCTTTATTAGCATTAATAAAATAAAGATTATCTCCACAATCAACATGCTTTAAAACAGGCTTTCCTAACTCATCATAAACAATGTTACCATCATAATATCTAAGTACAAAAGAATATGAGAAATCTCCTTTTTTTGTTTGAAAAATAAAACGATTTGAAAATGAAATGAAAAGCCATTCTAAAAAAGACTCTATATTTTTGTACCTTAAGTTTAAATCAAGCTCTGCAAAGGCGCACACAAGAGAAAGTTTTTCATAGCTTGTACCAACAAATTGCTTTTTTAACATGGTTAAATCATAGTATTTTTTAAAGCCTAATATATCTTTTGGTGTTTTGGCTTTAAAATAAAGTTTTTCTATAACCACTGCTTGAACTTCACTAATACCAAAAAGCTCTTTTAGTGCCTCTTTTGCATTATCCATTAAAACTCCTCTTCTAGCCAAGAAGCTAAAGCTTTTTGTTTATCTTTGTTTTTATATTTGTTTGCTAACTTTGGAAGCCAAGTTGAATTAAGTGCTCTTTTCCAGCATTTTAAAGGCTTTTTATTAGCCATGAGCCACCTTCCATCATCTTGCTTATAATAATTTATAAAGCTTTCTGCTATAAAATAGGGGATAGAGCAAGAGTTTTTAGTATTAAACTCATCAATGGCTTTAATTAAATCTTCTTTACTTGGAGGGTTAAATTTCATAACTCATCCCCAAATAAGCTTAATTCTTTGTCGTTGCTGTCTTTATTGTCAGCTTTTAAACTTTTCCAAACAAAAGTGCGACCATTCTCTCCGCCAAGCTCACTTTCCCAAAAAACACCTTTAAATTTCTCTAAAGTATTCCTTGAAAAATTATCACTTCTACTGACATCAAGAGCCGATAAAATCTCACTTGTGCTTAGGCTTTTTTCGTTTAAAAGCTTTAAAACTTTATCTATAAAAGCTTCTTCTTTATCGCTGATTTTAGCGTTTTGCAAGTCGGTGTTTTTAATATTTAAGGTTTTTGTATTGATAAAAAAGGCTTGATCTTTAATTCCTGCTCTTTCTTTTTGCACACTAAGCAATACTTCAAAGCCTTGTTCTAAGTTAGCCACTTTTTGTAAAAAATACATGCAATCACTTGAGTTTCTAATATGATTTGAGCCTTTAAAAGCTCTGCCATCTTTTGTAGAATGGTGCAAAGCCATAATGGTTGCCCCACATTCTCTTAAATTCATGAGTAAAGACATTAAAGACATCATTTTAGTATCATTATCAATATCTGCAAAATTGCGTAAAGAATCAAGTACAAATAAAACCCCTTCATAGCTTCCTGCTACGCCTTTGCCTTCAATCATTTCTAAAAGCTCATAAGCTGAAGTTTTTAAGCTTGATCTGTGAATATAAGTGAATTTGCTTTCATTTAAAATAAGTTCACCAAAACCTCTTTCATTTAAAACATTTAAAGGATTATCCATGTCAACATAAACGATGCTTTTAACCCTTGTATCTTTGCAAAGTGTTTTAGAAATGGCGGCACTTAAATAACTTTTTCCACTTCCACCATTTGCATAAATAATAGTTATTGCTTTTTTAACTAAAAAATCAGGGATTAAAAACTCTAATTTCTCGTTTAAATCTTTATTTTTTAACTTAAACTCATTTAAAAAATCCAAATTCATCTTTTTTCCTTGCTAAAACTTAATCAAGCCCATTAAATCAATGGACTTTGTTAAATTTTTTGGCTTTTTTAACATATTTCATTTTTATGTTAAAATTTTTAATATTTTTTAACATTTCAAAAGTTCAGGATTCTCGTGGATATTGCCGATGATTTCTAAGTTATCACACATTTTTTCATCAAAAACTTGCTTGTATAATTTATAAGATGATTTAAACAAAGTGTTTTTAACTTCTTCTTCATTATATTCATATTTAAAATTTTTTATAAACTCATCATAAGAACGACTAACTATAAAAATTCCATTCTCAAATCTAATTACTAAATTTTCAAAATCACAATACTTTACAATATCTCCTTCATAGATTTTATCGCCAAATTTATCGTAAAGCCCTGTCCAAAGTTCCATTTCTTTATTATCATCTCTTTCATCAAATTTAATACAAGGAACAAGCTTATCTACATAGTGAACTTTGGCGGGTAAAACGGAGTTTAACTTAGCTAAAGCTGGATATCCCACATAGCCATTCTCTAATTCACTCCAAATCCTAAAATCAAAATCTCTTAACTTCATCTCTCATCTCCATTTATGCTTTTTGCCATTTCTTGCCACTCTTTATCACTTTTAATCGTTTCATTAAGTTCATTTAAAAGCTCTTTAGCTTCATCGTTATCTAATTTAAAAAATAAAGCTTTTATCGTTTTTTCAGGGTAAGTTCTGCTAACCCTCCTAAAGAACTCTTCTTGCTCATCATTGCCTAAATTATAAAAAAGCTCCATGATTTCATAGAGGCTGACATATTCTAAATCAGTCACATCAATTTTTGCATTTACATACATTTTTTAATCCTTTTGTTTTAAATTAAGTTTTAAAAACTTAATCAAATCCGCCTTAGCGGACTTGTTAAATTCTTTTAAGTCTGATTTTTTTTGCTTTGAAGTCGTTCTTTAAACCTAATTTTTTGCTTTGAAGTCATTTTCTTTTTTCTTTTAAAGCTTTGCTTTTTTAGCTTAGGCTTATTTTTAAAATCAAGTTCTAAAAAACCATTAAAATGAGCGGTTTTTGTTTTAAAAACACTATTTAAAAGTTTAAAAGCCGCTAAGGAAAGCTCTCTCATTTTTCAATCTCCAAGCTTTCAATCTTTGGCTCTATTCTAAAATTATCTTTTACAACTCTTTTAAGTCCAAGCTTTACTAAAGTAGTATCATCAAGCTCTACAATGGCATCTTTATTAAGCTCTTCTTTGTAAATGATGCATTCATTAAGGTTGTAACTTTTAAAGGCTTTGATTAAGTTTTCTAGTTTTTCTTTCACACGTGGTAAAGATACACTTTTACTTAAGCGATAGCCAATCTTGCCAAAGGTAAATTCTTTAGATCTTTTTTCGGCAAATTCATGCTTGTTATTTTCACAAAAAGTAGTGATACATTGCTCTATGTATCCAAGTTCATCACTTAAAACCTTAATCTCTCCTGCACGAGCTTCTTTAATCTCATTACAAGCTAAAGTTACCTCGCCATTAATCTTTTCTATTTTTACACTAAGTTCTGCCACTTTTTTAAGTGCAAGATTTACATCTTCAAAACTATTTATTTGCATTTAAATCTCCTTT
>NZ_MJXN01000074.1:0-2495 GCF_001762815.1 Campylobacter sp. BCW_6465 | reverse complement strand
GCAAAGTCTACATCTCTTATGGTTGATTCTGCTGCTTTGACATTGACTTGAGTTACGGTAATGTTATTTATAGTTGATGTAACTTGATTTTGCACTGAACCAATGTCTGCTCTGATTTGATCAAGATTTGTTATAGCAGTTTCTGCTATATCCATCACTGCCATAGCACCTTTAAGTGTAGTTACACCTGCAGTTTCATCTTTTACCCCAAAAGCAGTTGTCTTCATAGTTGCAAACTGAGAAAGTCCGCTTTGACTTGAAAAACCTGAACCTGCAGAAACATTATATACTGCAGAAAGTTGAGAAGCACCTGAAATAGCTATAGCATTTGCAAAACCTGTAGAATAGTTTTTACCACTACCTACAGAATAACCTGAACCTGAAGAAAATCCACTTCCTGCACTACTCATATAAGCACTAACAGAAGAATAACCACCTAACATAACTCCCTTATTTGCAGAACCAAATCCCATAGCATCAGCAACATTGGCATCAAATCTTCCTTTTGATTCCCTTAAAGAAACAGAAGCTTGAGAGATAAAATTGCTCGCACCAAAACCTGCAAAAGAAAGTCCAGAACCACTGATTAGAATATCTTTACCATCGTTTTTAACCAAAGATAAGCGACCGTAATTTTCTTTCATATTTGGATTGATAAAAGCACCTCTACCAATATCACCATCAATTTTAATCCCTCTACCCTCTCTTGAGGTAAGCAAAAGCTGTCCATTAGCATCAATTGAAGCTTCAACCCCTGTAGTGTCTTTTACAGAGTTAATCGCAGCAACTAAGGCTCCATTAGCATCGCCATCTTTATATTCTACTTGGCCGATTTTTACCCCATTAATAGCAAAATCATCTGAAGTGGTACTTGCTCTAACTGCTGATATACCCCTAGTCTCTACTGTAAAGGTAGCTCTAACACCGGTTTGATCAGCGCTTTTATTGATCTCTTCAGCTAAAGCCCCAAGTCCTGTTCCTACTGAAGTTGAAATCACAACTTTTTGGAATTTAAAATCATCTATACCGTTGTAGTTTTTCAAAGTAAATTGCACTTCACCACTTTCAGAAATTCTTCCTCCGGTTTCAAAGCGTGTTAAACCGATTTTAGAAGATTGAGTTGCTCCTATGGTAGCCTTTACAGTTTGATTTGAACTTGCACCGATTTGAAATTCTTGATTGATAAAATTACCACTTAAAAGTTGTTTACCATTAAATGAAGTAGTATTAGCGATATTATCAAGTTCTTCCATCAAGCGGTTAATATCTGCTTGAAGCATGGTTCTTGTTTTTAAGCTTTGTCCATCTTGAGCCGCTTGAGTTGCCTTAGTCTTGATTGTATCTAAGATTTTAAGTTGCTCATCCATAGCCTTATCTGCAGTTTGTAAGATACCTAAAGCATCGTTACCATTTGATATAGCTTGACCTAAAGTATTAGCTTGAGATCTTAAAGAATCTGCTATCGCCATCCCTGAAGCATCATCTGCGGCTGAGTTGATTCTAAGACCTGAACTAAGTCTTGCAAGTGATTGATCTAATGCTTTGCTGTTTAGATCAGAGTTTGCTTTTGCATTTAATGCTGCAACGTTTGTGTTAATACGAAATCCCATTTTAAATCCTTTTAAAAAAATTCAAGCTCATCCATGAACTTGTTACATGCTATATCGTGCAATCAAAAAAATATTTTATACTTTTAATAAAAATTTGTATTTTTGCTCTAATTTTTCTATAAAATAAAGCAACCATTCATAATAAGCTTTGATGTAAGCTATGATAAAATGCGTTTTATCTTGTATATGAAGTTTTAATACATCAGCAATCATTTTTCCACGATAAGCGAAAGCCCCTCTTAAAACTTCATCTTGTATAAACTCATCTTCATCTAAAGAGTGATTGAAATTTTCTATATTTTGATAAACTTTTTCTAAAAATTCCAAAGGTAAAATAAAATCTTTACTGAGTATATTTTCTAAAATTTGTTTTAAAGCTAAAGCATCATTTAAAAATCTGTTAGCATTATCTTGATCTTTTTGTATTTTTTCTTTGAATTTAACTAGGAGTTTATCACTTCTATTTTTAGTTAAACTTTTTGGAAGTTCAAATTTAGGTTTTTCTTTTGTAAGGAGTTTTTCACAACATTCTTTAAAGGAAAGTTCTTCAGTAAAATTAATCCTTGCTCCACCTTCAGTAGCATTGTAAAATTTAGCTTCTTTACTGTTGCAAGCAAAAAGATATTCAAGTTTTATGCGATAATCATTCCAATCCATATGAGTTAAAACTTCACCTTTACCTGCATAGGCTGGGACTTTAAGTTTGTCTATATTTTCTTCACCGCTAAATTTCTCCCCAAAATCAAAACCTTTTGAATGTGAATTTCCTTCTTCATCAAAGGCTAAATCTTGTCCTATCATGATAATATTTTTAAATCCTAAAGCCAAAGCTAAGGTATAAGAAAAATGACTTACATGAGTACCTGTATCAATATAACCAAAGTC
>NZ_MJXN01000073.1:0-1000 GCF_001762815.1 Campylobacter sp. BCW_6465 | reverse complement strand
TTTTACAAAACATCCCTTCTATGCTTGAAAGCATTCCTTTTCAAAGAATCTTAAATGAAAGAAAAAACAAATTCGAAAATGCTATAGTAGTTTCTGCAGGACCTAGTTTAGCTAAACAACTTCCTTTACTTAAAGCTTATCAAGAAAAAGCAGTGATCTTTTGTGCTGATGGGGCTTTAAGTATGCTTGAAAAAGAAGGCATAGTGCCTGATTATGTTACGAATTTAGATTTTACTGATTTAGCAATGAAATTTTTTCAAAATAAAGAAAATTTAAAACAAAGCATTATCGCTCTTGAGTGTGCTACACATCCTAATGTCGCGCGTAGTTTAAAGGCTGAAAATTGTATGATTATTTTAAGAAATAAAGCTTTATACCAACGCTTCAATCTTAATGACTTTGGTTATATTGATACAGGTACTCATGTAAGTCATTTTTCTTATACCTTAGCTTTGGCTTTAGGATTTAAAAATATTATCATGATAGGACAAGATTTAGCCTTTGATGAAGAAGGAAATTCACATTCAAAAGGTTTTGATTTTGGGGAGAAATTTAGCGGTGAAGAAAATATAGACAAACTTAAAGTCCCAGCCTATGCAGGTAAAGGTGAAGTTTTAACTCATATGGATTGGAATGATTATCGCATAAAACTTGAATATCTTTTTGCTTGCAACAGTAAAGAAGCTAAATTTTACAATGCTACTGAAGGTGGAGCAAGGATTAATTTTACTGAAGAACTTTCCTTTAAAGAATGTTGTGAAAAACTCCTTACAAAAGAAAAACCTAAATTTGAACTTCCAAAAAGTTTAACTAAAAATAGAAGTGATAAACTCCTAGTTAAATTCAAAGAAAAAATACAAAAAGATCAAGATAATGCTAACAGATTTTTAAATGATGCTTTAGCTTTAAAACAAATTTTAGAAAATATACTCAGTAAAGATTTTATTTTACCTTTGGAATTTTTAGAAAAAGTTTATCAAAATATAGAAAATTTCAATCA
>NZ_MJXN01000072.1:0-829 GCF_001762815.1 Campylobacter sp. BCW_6465 | reverse complement strand
CTTGATCCAAGAATTCCTGCTATTTATAGATATAATTTTCCAGAGGATTTAAGAGCTAAGATACTAGCTTATGCTAAAGAGCATAATATCAAAGAGTAATTTAATCAAAATAAAAAAATATTTAAAGTAAAATAAAAACAAAAGGAAAAACAATGCAAAAAATACTTCAAATCAATTTAGAAAAAAGAAAAGCTTTAGAGAATTTCAAAAATCTAGCTTTATTAGGATTAGGTGGAACAATGCTTTTAAATTTAAAAGAACAAGCTTTGGATTTTAGTCAAGAATTAACTTATATAAATACTTATGATAAGTATTTAAATTTAAAGCTTGATTCTTTTTATATCCCTTCTACACTTTTATCTTTGCTTCAATTAACTAAGAAAAGCAAAGAAGCTTTTTATATCAATGTTTTAATCAATAGCGATACACATTATAAAAATCCTTTATTACAATATGCTATTACCCAAAAACAAGAACAAGAAAATATCGTTTATGCTTTAAAAAATAATGAAAATATTAATGCTTCTTTTGCAAATCTTAATGCTTTAAAATTAGCCTTAGAAGAAAAGAATTTTTATCTTAATTTTATAGACTTAAACAGCAAAGAAAGTCTTTTAAGTTTTTATAATCAAATAATAAGCAATAATCATTTTAGAAATTATTTTTATATAAAAAATAATCAATTTTTTATTAAAAAAGATATAAAAAATAAAATTTTATTTCATAGTATTCACTCTTCTTCTATTATAAGTAATTATCTTAGATTGTTAAATGATTTTAATACTTTAAGCAAGATAGAACTCATAAATATATTAGAAAGTTTAAGTTT
>NZ_MJXN01000071.1:0-20914 GCF_001762815.1 Campylobacter sp. BCW_6465 | reverse complement strand
ATCAAACCAAACCACTTCAACCCCATCCATTCTAGGAACACATTCTTCTATGCAATTTAATTCCCAATAATCATCAGAATCTAAAAAGATAATATAATCAATATCAGGAGCTTTAAAATTTAAAAGTTCATCTTTATTTTTAAAGAAATTTGAACTTTTATATATTTTATAAATATTATAAGGATTATCTTCATTGTCTAGTTTAAATTCTACTAAGGAGTTTTCTTTTAATTCTTGGGTAATATTTTTAAAATCATATTCTTTACTAAAGAATTCTATGCCTACATTACGAGCTGAAGATAAACCCCCATTTTCCTTATCAAAAAGTATAAATCTTTCATCTTTTAAAGTATATTCTTTGGCTATATTGAGTGAGTTTTCATCTGTGCTACCATCATTTACAAGTACAACTTGTAAATTTTTATAAGTTTGATTAACAACACTATCTAAACATTCTCTTAAATATTTTTCTACATTATAGATTGGGATAACTACGCCTACGGTTTTCATTGTTTTTTCCTTAATTTTAATTACATATCACTTTTGAAAATGTCTGTTGTAAAAACTTTATATTTATATTGTAATATATTATCATCAACTCGATTTGCAACTATTAAATCAGAATTTTGTATAAATATGGATAATTTTTTTTCAACAAAACATGTACCAAAAAAGGCTGTATCTAAAAATGGCTCATAAATGATTATATTTTTATTATATTCTTTTAAATAATCGATCAAATCCAATACAACGGAATTTCTAAAATTATCTGAATCTTTTTTCATTAACAATCTATATATCCCTATTGTTTTTTTAGATTTTGAGAGGATTAGATCTGCAATATATTTTTTTCTTACTTCATTAGTTTTAACAATAGATTCTATTAGAATATTAGGTGTTGAACTTTTTGAAAAATTAGCTAAAAGTTGCTTAGTATCTTTTGGTAAACAATATCCCCCATACCCAAAACTTGGATTATTATAATAATCACCAATTCTCAGATCAGCACTTACTCCGCTAATAATTTCTTCGGTATTCAATTTGTTAACCCTAGCGTATGTATCTAATTCATTAAAAAATCCAATTCTCATTGCTAAATATGTATTAGCAAAAAGTTTAATACTTTCAGCTTCTTGAGATCCTGTAAATAATACTTTTACGTCATCTTTCAAGCAAGAATCTGTAAATAATCGAGCCACTGCTTCAGCTCTAGCGCTTTTTTCACCTATAACAATTCTACTAGGATACAAACTATCATACAATGCACTACCTTCTCTTAAAAATTCAGGAGAAAAAATTATATTATTTGTATGAAATTTATATTTTAAATTATCAATATAACCAATTGGAATAGTGCTTTTTACAATAATAATAGCTGAGGTATTATATTGCAAAATTTCACTAACAACACTTTCAATACTAGAAGTATCGAAATAGTCATTTTTTGAATCATAATTAGTCGGTGTTGCTATAATAATATACTCTGCATTTTCAAAAGCATATTTCTTATTTAAAGTTGCAATAAGATTTATACTTTCTTTCTTAAAATATTCTTCTATTAATTTATCTTTTATGGGTGATTGTTTAGAATTTACTAAATCAACTTTATTTTTATCAATATCTGTAATAACAACCCGGTGTTTTTCAGATAGCAACAAAGCATTTGCGAGTCCAACATACCCTATGCCAACAACAGTTATATTCATACTTATAATATCCTGAGTAAAAAATTATTTTTTAGTATATAATATTTTCTTTAATATTCTATAAAATCTAAAATGAGATATTTTAGATTTAACCCAATCAGGAATCAATAGATCAAATAATTTTATAAAAATATTTTTGTTATATAATTCAAACTTATAAGGGGTGTAAATTAAAGATTGAAAATTATATGAAACTTTATCAATATTTTTAACATCTAAAAAACATTGATTTTCTAAAACTATTTTATAAAAATCTATTTTATAAACTTTATTATAGGATCTACTATTGTTAAAACTTTTTTTATAATAAGATTTTCCAAAACTATAAAAATTATTTTTTAGATACCATATAAATTTTAAAACTTTATTATAATCAATTTTTAAATCTGAGACCAAAAATCTTAAAAGTTCATCGCTATTATGAGCTTGAAAATTTAAACCTTGAAAGTTATAAAATGCATTAGCACAATTTATACAAGGCTTATTCATTATCATAGCATAAAGCCCAACACCCGAATTCAACGTAACCACCACATCACACAAACTAATTGCATCGATAATATTTGTCTTATTTGAAATAAAATTTAAATTCTTAAACTTAGATTTCGCTATTTTTAAGCTGAGAGGATGCTTTTTCACTAAAAAAATATGAGTTTGTCTTAATTTAAAAGCCGTATCATTTATTATATCTAAAAAACCACTCCAATCAAAAGGTTTATATGTAAAATATTTTACAACAGTATCGCTTTCAACTTGCAACGGAACAAAAACTATCTTTTTATCGTTAACAAAAAATTTATCTTTCAAATAGTTAAAATTTCTTTTTCCTTGCTTTTCTAAAAAATTATTTCCATCTATAATGCTATTGATATATTCTTTACATTCTAAAATCTGAATTTTACTTAAAGCTTTATCCCAATTTTCTTCATTATACGATTTTGAATCATAATTAAAACCATTAGTATCAAAAAACCAGCTATCGGGCAATGCACCTCTATCAAAACATATAAGACTAATATTTTTTGACTTTACAAATTTATATATTTTTAATCTTTTTTCATTTCCATAAGGATTTGGAAACAAAATCTTATTTATATTATTTTGTTTTAAAAAATCTAACAATTTATCTTGATTAAATTTCTCATCTTCAAAAAAAAACTTTTCGTTTTTACTTATTATATTGCCTATATATACAAGAACACCATGCAAAGAATTTAATATCAATTTTTCCTTAGAACAAAGTAATAAAATATTATTTTTTAAAGCATCTTTATCAAACAATGGTTTAATCTGATAATTTTTTAAATTAGCCAAATTCTTATAAAATATTTTATGATTTTTATACCTATAAGACATATAATTATTTTGATTAGGCTCTTCATGATAAAAATGATACATATAAATTCCATGAAAACTCATTTCATACCCAAGCAAAGAGAACCAAGCTCTAAAACCTTTAAATTTTCTTATATTCCAAGTTCCCTCATCATAACATAATGCTTTTGGAGTGTTTGAAAAATTTGTTGTACAAAAAAGCAATCTTGCAAAAAAATCATGATCCTCATAACTATGGCCTATAAAATTATGATTATTACCCCCTAATACTAAGAATTTATATCTATTTACGATAATAGAACTTGAAATAAGAGAAAAATATTTAATCAATTTTCTTTTTCCGGTGATTAAATCATGTTTGATAATTTCATCCCATAAGTATTTATCCTCTTTATAAATTTTCTCACTACCACTTTGACTTAAATACACTACAGGTAAAACCAATAATTCATTGATATTTTGAGCAATATTTTTAACTTTAATAAGATTTAAAATTTTTTCTAAAGATAATAAACTAATATAACAATCAACATCTAAAAACATTACAACTTTAGAATTTGCATAAACAGCGCCCAAATTTCTACATTTTCCCTGGGAAAAATAATCTTTTTGGTCTTTATCTTTTAAATAAATATGACCACTATTTTCTATGATTTGTTTTAGATTGTTTTTCAAAGATGAATATCCTTCAACGAAAATAAATTCTATATTCTCATCGCTTTGAAAAAATTTAGCTTTTTGAAGAACTCTTTCTTCTATGTAATGACGTTCTTTACTTAATCCAAAAGGAATAATAACAGATAAAAGAGGCATTAAACATTTCCTATCGCATAAAGTTGAATGATGCCTACAACCTTATCTTCTTCAGATACAACAATTTCTTTGATTTTATGTTTTAGCATGATCTCCTCTGCTTCACTTGCCATAGCATCAACATCAACTACTTTAGGATTTGTACTCATGATTTCTTTAGCCTTAAAATCAAATCTTGGTTTATCGCTTGTCTTTAAAGCACGACGCAAATCCCCATCAGTGATAATGCCAACTAATTTTTCATTTTCAAGTACCACACAAAGCCCTAGTTTTCTGCTGGTCATCACATCAACAAGATCATTAAATTCGGTATCAGGATGCACTATAGGAAGGTTACCTGAAACCATAAGATCTTTTACCTTGGTTAAAAGCTTACGCCCCAAACTTCCCCCTGGATGAAAAAGAGCAAAATCATCAGGCTTGAAATTTCTTACCTTCATCAAAGCAGCCGCTAAAGCATCTCCCATAACTAAAGTTGCCGTTGTCGAAGACATAGGAGCAAGCTGTAAAGGACAAGCTTCCTTTTCCACAGCTATATTTAAAAATATATCGCCTTGCTTTACAAGGGTGGATTTTTTTTTACCACACATTACGATAAGTGGAATTTTGCGCTTTTTTATAGCTGGAATGATTTTCAAAATTTCTTCAGTTTCTCCTGAATTTGAAATAGCAATTAAAACATCTTCGGAAGTTAACATTCCAAGATCTCCATGCAAGGCCTCTCCTGGATGGATGAAAAAGCTTGGCGTTCCTGTACTTGCTAAAGTAGCTGCTATCTTAGCACCTATATGACCTGATTTACCCATACCACTGACTATGCAACGCCCTTTGGTATTTAGCATTAAATTTATAGCTTGATTGAAATTTTCATCTAAATTTTTAGCCAAATCCAAAATAGCTTGCGCTTCTTTTTCGAAAACTTCTTTGGCTATTTCAAGAGTATTCATTTTTAAACCTTAAAGATTAAGCACAACATTGGTTGCGATAGCAATTTGATAAAGAATTTGAGTCAACATTGAAAAAATTTGCAAATTCTCACTATCTACTTTTGGCAATACCAACACAGAATCGCCTGGTTTCATATCTATACCACTATGATATTTTTCAGCTTTTCCATTGCTTCGTACCACCAAAACTTTTGAAGTATCCGCTCTTTCTCCATAACCTCCTGCAAGATTGATATAATATCTTAAATCTTTTCCTTTATCATACACAAAAGCCCCAGGTAAAGAAACCTCGCCTTGAACTATGATGAGATTATTCTTGCTTGGAACATTTATAGTATCACCATCTTCTAAAATAACCGAATTATAAGACTTTGGACTATCGATGACAATTTGACCCTTAGGCTCTACTTGCTTAGCTCTTTGGATAAATTCTAAAATCGTTTTTGCTTGTTGAGCTCTTATAGCTGCACCTTGAGCTGTAACAGAACTACTAGTTAAAGCTAGAGTTTCAAGCTCTTTAAGCTGAGCATTGATAAGTTCTTTTTGAGTTCTAGCTACACTTTTTCTAAACACTTGTAAAGCTTGCATGTTTGATTGTGGATTAGCCTTGATTAGTTTAGAAATATCTTCTAAAGTCGTTCCTTTACCCACAACTAAAGTTTTTAAACCATTATGCTCGCCATTTACACTTATAGTTATATTTTCAGAAACATACTCAGGGTGAAATTCTACCTCATCTCCTGTTCTAAGCAAAACTTTTGAAAATTGCATTTTGTTATAAGCACTGACATCAAGTTTATGATCTTCACCATAACTTTTTACGATAGCATTGGTTACGATAGGTTTAGCACCTGATACTCTAGCTAAGTCAGCTAAAGTTTTAATATCATTTGAAAGTTCAAAACGAAAAGGTCTTTGCACATCACCATCAACAAAAGCGTAATTTTGAACATTTCCTACTAAAATAACATCTCCGCTTCTAAAAGGAAAAAGATCCATTTGCCCTTTTAGCAAAAAATCATATAAATCAATATTTTTTATCACGCTGTTATTGCGCAAAATTTGAATATCTCTAAAACTTCCATATTCTAAATTTATACCCCCTGCTTTATCAAGATACTGGATCACTGAATCTGAACTAAGTCCTTGATAAAGTCCTGGAGCATTAACACTTCCTGTTACAAAAACACTGACATTTTGATAAGCATTCATATCTGCATAAACAAAAACATTGCTTTTATAGATTTTATTAACATGTGCTTTTATAACACTTACAAGGGCACTATTTTTCACACCTAGTAAATTTACAGCTCCTACTTTAGGGATAAAAATATTTCCTTGAGAATCCACCACTAAAATTTTCGAAAACTCAACAGCTCCCCAAATTTTAAGACTGATTTGATCACCAACTGCGATCTTATAATCTGGATTATAAACTCTTTGATTATAATTTTTAAAATTTCCATTAAAAAGATGAGTACCAAATACTAAAATTTGATGAATTTTTGCAAGATTATTTTCTTTATTTGCTATATCATAATTTGAGCTTAAATTTTGTTCTATGCTAGTTGTAGTAGAGTCTTGATCCTCCGCTGAAATGATTTGCGAAACATCCACAGCTCCAAAACATAAAATACAACTAAAAAATAAAATTAATATTTTTTTCATTTTAATACTTATGCTCCTCTATTATCATTTTAATAAATTTAACAATCCCAAAAATCAAAGATAATACAATAAACACTGTTAAAATATCATAAATTCTTTCAGGATATTTTGCGCTTTCTGGAATATCTGGACTTTGGATGATAACAAGTTGTTTTATTTTTCTTAATGCTTCTATTCTAGCACTTTCATAAGCTTTTAAAGCTGCTTCATAAGCTTTTTGCGCAAAAGTCGCTTCTATAGTTAAATCCTGAAATTTAGCAGCCAAATCGTTAAGCTTTTGAGAAGAATTGTTAGCTGAAATTTTAGATTTTTCCCTTAAAAGTTGTTTTTTAATCGCTTCAATTTCTGCTTTAAGTGCTACTACTTCAGGTGCTGCATCATTCATATAGCTTTGTAAAGTTAAAAGTTTAGCTTCTTTTTGAGCTAGATTAGCCTCAATTTGCGCAACCAAGCTTGCTTTAGTTTCAGCTTGCTTTAAAGGATCGAAAACTCCATATTTATTTTGAAAAGCAATCAAATCATTTTGTGCTTTTTGATAACGTTCTTTGTATTTTTGCACTTCATTCTCAGCAAAAGCCATTTGTTCCCTAGCTGCTTTATGAGAGATTTCGTTGATAAACTTTTCGCTTTCTTGCATAATAGTTTGAGCAATCAAATGAGCTGATTTAGGTGTAAAACCCTCTACTTCAACTTTTAAAAGTTTAGTGGTTTCATCAACATAAAGTTTCACACGATTTTGATAATATTTCAAATAAGACTCTTTGGAGCTTGAATCCCAAATTTTAAAAGGCAAATCTATATGTTGCTCTTGATAAAGATTTTTAAGTTTGATTTTTTCATCCAAAGTCTTTAACATATCACTTGATTCTATATAACCTTTTAGATAATTTAAATCTTCGCTTGCTGTAGAAGTACTACTAAGCAAAGACAAGATTCCACTTGTTTGAGCACTTTCTCCACTTGTTGATCTAACATCTAAAATCATCGTACTTACATATCTTGGTGCTGCAATCAATGTATAATAAATCACAACAAAAATCATTATAAACCAAACAATTTTAAAAGAATCAAATATGCTTAAATCTTTGATTCTTTCTAATAAAGTTTTATTTTCTTCCATTAAGCTTTTCCTTGATACACAGCTATTCCTTCATCTACATCATCATAAACCGTAATTTGTCCATTTTTCATATAAATTATTTTATCACACCATTCTTTAATTTCAGCTACATTATGAGATACCATAATCACTTTTGATTTGCTTAATCTTTCTCTATATAATTTCACACTTTTTTCTCTAAAAGCAGGGTCTCCAACAGCTCCAGCCTCATCAATCAAATAATAATCAAAATCAAAGGCCATGCTAAGTCCAAAAGCTATCCTAGCACTCATTCCCGAAGAATAAGTCTTCATAGGCTCATCAAAAAATTTCCCAAGTTCTGCAAAATCTTCTACGAATTTTACTTTTTCTTGAAGTTCTTTACCCTTATATCCATACACTCTAGCTACAAATTTAGCGTTATCTCTAGCGGTTAAAGAACCTTGAAAAGCTCCATTTAAACCCAAAGGCCAAGATAATTTTTTATTAGTAATTATCTTGCCACTATCAGGAAGCTCTGCTCCACTTAAAAGTCTCATAAGAGTGGACTTACCTGCGCCATTACCTCCCATCAATCCTATACTACAATTTTCAGGGAATTCAAAAGTAAAATTTTTAAAAACATAATGCCTTCCACCGCTAAATAAAGGATAAGATTTAGTTAGATTAATTAGCTTTATCATTCTTTTTTTGCCGCCGTTAAAGCTTGTCTGTTATAGTAATAGACAAAAAGTCCTATAAACAAAACAAGTAAAATCCAAAATATAGCATAAAAATAACTATATTCATCTTGCAAAGGATAATTCTCAAAAAAATTAAATCTTAAAAGCTCCATTATATGAAGCAAAGGATTATAATAAAATATATCAAGCAAAGGTCTTGGCATAAGCCAAGTAGGAAATATAATCCCGGAACTCCAATAAAACACTATGCTAAAATAAGCTAATAAAGTTCTTAAAGGCTCTACAAAATGCCAAATAATAGCAAAACAAATCCCCAAAGCAAAAGCTGAGCACATAAGTAAAAAAATACAAAATAAAACTCCAAGTAAATGAACAGGAAATACATCAAATCTAAAAAACCATCCTGTAAAAAAAAGCACAGTGATAAAAATCACAAAATAAATACAAAATTCAAGCAAAGTTCTAGCAATAAATACATGTATAGGCTTTACAGGTTTATAAGCAAAAAGAGCCAAATTTGCCTGAGTACCATTCATAAGTTGAGTTACTATACTTCTAAACATAAAAAAAGGCATAATACCTGAAATTAAAAACATAAAAATAGAAATTCCTTCAGGCATAACTTGATGATGATATTCTCTTATGATAGTAACAATTACCGTGATGGCAAGCGTTATTGACATTGGTTCTCCAACTACCCAAAGATAACCCAAATGCCTATTAGCACCAAATCTAGTTTTTAACTCTCTAAAAAATAAAGCGTGAATTACATTGAACATTTATTTTCTATACCTAACAATTTACATAAAGTATAATCATAACTCATTTTTTTAAACAAAATCATAAAAATTTATTTTTTACAAAACTCAAGTTTTTTACTAAGTCCTAAAGCATTGTTAGTAAATTTAAGCCAAAAAAGCTCTAAGGCATAAATTTTTGCACTTTTATCAAGTTTAGCAAAGGAAAATTTAGAAAAATAAATTTTCATTTGCTCCTTGCTTGCCATTTTAAACTCAGCTTTAGCTTGCACACCTTTTAAAAAAGCTATTTTACTTTCTTTGGCTATATTAAGTGCTATACTTGAATTTTCACTGGCTAATCTTATATGCTTAGTATCTTCATGAGAAGCGATAATAAAAGCTAAATTCTTCTCATCAAAAACATAAAAAGCACTAGCTGTATAAACACCTTTTTCATCAATCATAGCCCAAGATAAAAGCTGCTCATTTTTTATAAATTCTAAAATTCTTTCATCCATATTGTAAAAATTATACTAAAATATTTTTAAAAATAACCGATTATAATTTTATAAACTATAAATATAAGGGGAAGAAATGCAAATTGATGCTAGCAAAAACCAAAGTTTTTCGATGGATTATACAACAAAAAGTGGCAAACATTTAGCCTTGTCTATGTATGATAATCAAAGCGTGAGTTATGCAAATAATGAAGAAGGCAAGACTCTTAATCTTAAGCGTCAGTATGGCTTTAGCTTTACTTTTGAAGGCTCTAAGCTCACACAAAATGATCTTGATGAGATTAAAAATGCTATGAAAGAAGTTGAACCTATGATCAAAGACTTTTTAGCAAATTCTAAAGTCGGAGAGTTGAAGCCAAAAGAAATTATAGAATCAGCTATGCAAGTGGCAAATGTTCTACCAACACCAAATGATGAAAACCATCAAAATGCTATTATGAATAATTTTACAAATAAACTCAGTGATTTACTAAAACAAAATCAAACAGATGATAAAGATATCAATGCTTCTATGCTTGAAGATAGCAAAAAACTTCTTGATGAAGTTTTAGAACAAATGAAAAAACAACTTGAAAAACAACAAGAAAAAGCCAAGGAAAATCAAGATAAGACAGATGATAGTTTAAATCTTTACGCTTAAATCATATAATATTAAAAATTATTAAGGAGTTTTTAAATGACAAATATTGAAATTTTAGAAAATATGCTCAAACTCCAACAAAAACTCAACGACGAAACAAACGGCTTAAATTGGGAAAATGGCTACACCAAAGAAGGAAAACTAATCAGTTGGAGACGCTGTATTTATATGGAATGTGCAGAACTTATAGACTCTTTTGCATGGAAACATTGGAAAAACATTTCAAGTCCGACAAATTGGGAAAATGTGCGTATAGAGATTGTTGATATTTGGCATTTTATCTTAAGTCTTTTACTTGAAGAATATTGCAATAAAAATGGAAATGATTTTCAAATTATAGCCAATGAAGTGATTTCAGTAAGTGTATTTCAAGATTTTTGCAAAGAAGAAGAACATCCTAATGAGAGTGATATTTATGGTATTTTAAATGATATAGAGCTTATTATCCATAAATGCAGTGGCTTTGGATTTAATCTTGGAGAATTGCTTTCAACCTATTTTACTCTAGCTATTAAATGTGGGCTTAATCTTGAAATTCTTTATAAAACCTACATAGGTAAAAATGTTTTAAATATTTTTAGACAAAACAATGGCTACAAAGATGGTAGCTATAAAAAAACTTGGAATGGCAAAGAAGACAATGAAGTTTTAGCTCAAATTTTAGAACAAGAGCTTGATTTTGATACTATTTATAAAAAACTAGAAGAATGCTACAAAAAGGCATAATTTGGATATTTTAAAACTTACAATCAAAGATTTTTTAAGTCTTAAATTTTTAAAATTTGCCTTAATTCCTTTGATTTTTAGCCTTATATTTATGCTTTTTTTAGGAGTACTTGGCTTTTCGGCTTTGCTGGATTATTTTAATTCTTTATTTAGCGTTGGAGAGGATTCGTTTTGGGCGTGGTTTTATGCCCTTCATTTTGTACAAATTTTAATCACCATAATAAGTTTTTTATTTTCAGGTTTTATTGTTGTTTTTGCTTCGGTTTTTTTAGCCCTTTTTATCACTTCTTTTCTTACCCCTTTTATCGCTAAAGAAATCAACCAAAAATATTACCATTATGATAATACAAACGAAGTTTCAACCCTAAAAACTATCTTTGAAATTTTTAAAATATTTATAAAATTTATAGGGATTTTTTTACTTTGCACCTTGGCTTTATTTTTACCTTTTATCAATATTTTTGTATATTATCTTGCTTTTTATTATCTCTTTCACAAACTTTTAATGATTGATGTTGCAAGCACGATTTTAGACAAAGAAAGTTTTAAAAATTTTAATTCTGATTTTTCGCCTTTAGAGTTTAAATTTAGCACTCTTTGTTTTTATCTACTCTCATCAGTACCACTTTTAGGGCTTTTTTTACAAGTGTTTTTTGTGATTTTTCTCACACATTTAGGCTATCGAAGAATTTTAAAACTAGAGGTTAAGGCTTGAAATATCGATTTTATGATTATATAAATAAGCTCTTAAAAGCTTTGGAATTTTAGCTATTCTACACTCTTCTTTAAAATTTTTAGGTAATTTTTGACAAATTTCATACTCAAAAACAATGACTTGTTCGTTTTTATATACAAGTGCTATTTTACCACCTAAAACACAATCGCCCTTTAAAAGCTCTTTTCTTTGTGCCGTGCTTAAAAGTAAACCTTTCATTTTCACCGCTCTAGCAATCAAACTTTCATTTTTAGGGCAAATAAGAAGTCCTTGAACTTCTTTGATATTTTCAAAATTGTAAAGTTTTTTCCTATCTTCACCAAGATAAGAAAAGCTTCTTTTTAAACCTTGATGAAATTCACTCACAAAGGCATTAGAAAAATTTTTTCTTATATAATTTCTAAAATATTTTTCATTTTCATTGCTCTCATCATGAAAATAAAAAATATCTTTTTCTTTTAAAAAAGATGAAATTTCATCTTTACTTATAAAAAGCAAAGGGCGTAACAGTGTATAATTTGAGCGTTTTTCACACTCTTGCATACCTAAAATTTCAGCCAAACCTGCGCCTCGTGAAAGTTGCATCAAAAACCATTCAAACTGATCGTTTAAATGATGAGCTAAGATAAGATGATCATAATCTTGCTCAAGACAAATTTTTTCAAAAAAATCATAGCGAAAATCTCTGGCTTTTTTTTCAAAATTACTTTGAAATTTAGGAGCGTGTTTTATAAAAATTTTTTTATGAAATTTCAAAGCAAGTTCTTTGGCTTTTAACTCTTCTAAATCGCTATTTTTTCTAGTTTTGTAATTTATTATCACAAGATCAAAGTCGATCTTTTCTTGTATTAAAAGATAAAAAAGCGCACTAGAATCGCTTCCATAAGAAAAAGCGAGTAAATTTTTACCCCTTTTTAAAAGGGATAAAATTTCATCTTTAATTTGCATCTACTTTTCTTAAAGCCTTAGCAAGGAGCTTTTTATCAAGGTTTTGTAAAATTTCACATTCATAAATTTGCCCCATTTCTAAATTTCCACATTCGCTCTCATTGATAAGAATTTCCCCATCAATCTCTCTATCCCATCTTAAATCTTTAGCTGCGATGAAAAACCCTCCCTCGCTACTTTCTCCTGTGCAAACTACCAAACGCTTTTGCCCTACTTCTTTTTCAAAACTTTTTTCTATCACTTCATCAACAATTTTTTCTATGATTTTAAGTCTTTTATTGATCACTTTAAAAGGCACTTGCTCCATATCAAAAGCAGCTGTATCTTCTTCCTTAGAATACGCAAAAACACTTATCCTATCAAAACCAAAATCTTTAACAAACTCACAAAGCTCTTCAAAATCCACCTCACTCTCACCTGGATGCCCTACGATAAAGCCTGTGCGTAAAAAACTATTTGGCGCACTTTTCATTAAATTTAGCATTTCTTTAAGTCTTGTGCTATTTGCTCCACGCTTCATGATTTTAAGCATATTATCACTTATGTGCTGTAAAGGCATATCAAAATAATTTACAAAAATTTCAGAAGCTATAATGCGTTTGATCAAAGCTTCACTCGCACTCGTAGGATAAAGATATAAAATTCTAGCCGCTCTTATGCCTTTGATTTTTTCCACCTCATCGATCAAGCGTATAAGCCCATCTTTTTCACCCTTATCAAACAAATAAGAACTCGTATCTTGTGCAATAAAAGAAAAGTCCTTATAACCTCTAGCCACCAAATCTTTAAGCTCAGCTATAATGCTACTTATTTCGCGAGATTTTAACTTGCCTTTAAAACTTGGGATGGCACAAAAAGAGCATTTTTGATTACAACCTTCGGCGATTTTTATAAAAGCATGGGAATTTGAACCTGTGATAATGCGTTTGGAATTTTCACTCTGCAAATAAGTCGAATTTGAAAATAAATTTGTTTTTTTAAGTATCATTTCATCGATTCTTTCATAATCACCCACACCTGTGAAAAGATCAACCTCAGGAAGTTCTTTCATAAGTTCTTCGCGGTAACGCTGCATCAAACAACCCGTAACCACCAAAAGAGAATCTTTTTTTCTTTGTTCGTGCAAATCCAAAATCGCATTAATGCTTTCTTTTTTTGCACTATCGATAAAACCACAGGTATTTACGATTAAAACATCGGCTTTGCTTGGTTCATCGCAAAGTTCATAAGCACTAAGGCGTCCTAGCATGATCTCACTATCGACTAAATTTTTATTACAACCTAAAGACACAAGATAAAGTTTTGACATTTTTTTCCTATATTAAAGTTTTCTTTTGATATAATTTTTGATTTTAAAAATATAATTATAGCAAAGAAATTTTATGGATAATTACGAATTTAGCGAACTTTTAAAAACTTTAAAAAACAAAGTCGGCAACATAGCCTCCATCATCAAGCCTGAAAATATCCAAACAAGGCTTAAAGAAATCGAAGAGCTTGAAAATTCTCCTTCTTTTTGGAGTGATGTGAAACAAGCAGGGATCATAGGCAAAGAAAAAACCAAAATCACCAATCTATTTAAAAACTATGAAAATGCTTTTAATGCTCTAAATGACGCAAGCGAACTTTTCGATCTGGCCAATAGCGAAAACGATACAGAAACGCTTGAAGCTTTATTTAATGACGCACCAAAACTTGAAGATACCATCACAAGTCTTGAAATTTCCATGCTTTTAAGCGGAGAAAATGATGGTAAAAATGCCATTGTTTCCATTCACCCAGGTGCGGGCGGAACGGAAAGCAATGACTGGGCAAGCATGCTTTATAGAATGTATTTAAGATTTTGCGAAAGAGAAGGTTTTAAAGTCGAAACTCTAGACTTTCAAGAAGGCGAAGAAGCAGGACTTAAAGATGTGAGCTTTTTGGTTAAAGGCGAAAATGCTTATGGTTATTTAAAAGCTGAAAATGGTATCCATCGTTTGGTAAGAACTTCTCCTTTTGATAGTGCAGGACGCCGTCATACAAGCTTTTCAAGTGTTATGGTAAGCCCTGAACTTGATGATGATATAGAAATTGAAATCGAAGAAAAAGACATAAGAATAGATTATTACAGAGCAAGTGGTGCAGGCGGACAACATGTCAATAAAACAGAATCGGCTGTGAGAATCACACATTTTCCAACTGGCATAGTTGTGCAATGCCAAAATGACAGAAGTCAGCACAAAAACAAAGCTACCGCTTTTAAAATGCTAAAATCTCGCCTTTATGAGCTTGAACTCATGAAACAACAAGATAGTGCTAATGCTGGAGAAAAAAGCGAGATAGGCTGGGGGCATCAAATCCGTTCTTATGTGCTTTTCCCCTATCAGCAAGTTAAAGACAATCGCAGTGGAGAAGCTTTTTCTCAAGTGGATAATATCCTTGATGGAGATATTAAGAAAATGATAGAAGGCGTTTTGATTGCTTTAAAAGCAGAATGATAAAAGGATTAAAATGACTTTCAATCTTACCCATTTAAGACAACTTGAAAGTGAGTCTATTTTCATCATGCGTGAAGTAATATCTGAATTTGAAAAGCCAGCTATGCTTTATAGCATAGGTAAAGATAGTTCAGTGATGCTTCATCTTTTACAAAAAGCTTTTTATCCAGCCACTCCTCCTTTGCCTTTAGTGCATGTAGATACGACTTGGAAATTTAAAGAAATGATAGAATTTCGCGATAAAAGAGCTAAAGAACTCGGTATGGAACTTATCGTTTATACTAATCCAAAAGGCAAAGAAATAAATATATCCCCTTTCATACATGGCTCAAATATACATACAGATATCATGAAAACTCAAGCTTTAAAGCAAATGCTTGATTTATACCAATTTGATGCTGTTTTTGGAGGAGCTAGACGCGATGAGGAAAAATCGCGAGCAAAAGAGAGAATTTATTCCTTCCGTGATGAAAATCACACTTGGGATCCTAAAAATCAACGTCCAGAACTTTGGAATTTATATAATGGACGCCATAAAAAAGGAGAATCCATAAGAGTTTTTCCGCTGAGCAATTGGACTGAACTTGATATTTGGCAGTATATATACCTTGAAAATATTCCTATACCGAGTCTTTATCTTGCCAAAAAAAGACCTATAGTTGAATACATGGGAACAAAAATTTTAGTTGATGATGATAGAATACCAAAAGATTTAGCAAAAAATGCTAAAGAAGAAATGGTAAGATTTAGAACCTTAGGTTGCTATCCTCTAACTGGAGCCATAAATTCAAATGCCACAAGTGTTTTAGATATCATAGAAGAACTACTTCTAGCTACAACCAGTGAAAGACAGGGAAGACTTATAGATAGTGATGAAGAAGCTAGCATGGAAAAGAAAAAACAACAAGGATATTTTTAATGCAAAGTGTAGAAAATTATCTAAAAGAACATGAAAATAAAGAACTTTGTCGTTTTATCACTTGTGGTAGCGTTGATGATGGAAAATCCACTCTTATAGGAAGATTACTTTATGATACTAAAGCTCTTTTTAGTGATCAATTAAGCACCTTAGAAAAAGATAGTAAAAAAATGGGGAATGCCGGAGATAAACTTGATTTTGCACTTTTAGTAGATGGGCTTGCAAGCGAAAGAGAACAAGGCATTACCATAGATGTGGCTTATAGATTTTTTACCAGTAATAAACGCAAATTTATTATAGCTGATACCCCAG
Source organism: Campylobacter sp. BCW_6465 (assembly GCF_001762815.1). Classification (NCBI taxonomy): domain Bacteria; kingdom Pseudomonadati; phylum Campylobacterota; class Epsilonproteobacteria; order Campylobacterales; family Campylobacteraceae; genus Campylobacter; species Campylobacter sp. BCW_6465. The sequence continues at coordinate 4,665 of NZ_MJXN01000071.1, read as the reverse complement.
GACATGAACAATACACTAGAAACATGGCAACAGGAGCAAGTACAGCAGATATTGCTATTATTTTAATTGATGCAAGAAAAGGGGTTTTAAAGCAGACTAAAAGGCATTCTTATATAGTGAGCTTACTTGGTATTAAGAATTTTATCATTGCCATTAACAAAATGGATCTAGTTTCTTACGAAGAAAAAATCTTCAATGATATTTGTAAAGATTATGAAAAAATCATCCCTTATTTGCAAGAAGATATCCAAACACACTTTATTCCCATTTGTGCTTTAAATGGTGAAAATATCACTCAAAAAAGTAGAAATTTATCTTGGTATAAAGGTGAAACTCTACTTGCACTTTTAGATGAGATTAAAATAAATAAAATCATTCAAAATCATTTTATCATGCCTGTGCAGTATGTTAATCGTCCGCATTTAAATTTTCGTAGTTTTTGCGGAAATATAGCAAGTGGTTATGTAAAATTACAAGATGAAGTTATGGTCTTGCCTTCTATGCAAAAATCTAAAATCAAAAGTATCATTACAAGTGATATTAAAGATTTAAGAGCTTTAGATGAAAATGAAATCATTCCAAGTCAAAATGAAGCTTGTGTTAATATGGCCGTAAGTTTATGTTTAGAAGATGAAATCGATATTTCTAGAGGCGATATTTTGGCATCTATCAATCATGATCTTAAAATGAGCAATGCTTTTGAAGCTATGATTATATGGATGAGTCAAAAGCAATTAGATCTTAATGAAAATTATCTTATAAAAAGAGCTCATAATCTTTGCAATGTTAAATTTGAAAATATTAACTATAAAAAAGATATCAATACTTTTAAAGAAGAAAATGCTTCAAATTTAATACTTAATGATATTGGAAATTGTACTTTAAAACTAGATAAAAATTTAGCACTTAAAGAGTATAAAGATAATAAAACCTTAGGATCATTTATTATCATCGATAAATATAGCAATGAAACCTTGGCCGCAGGTATGATAATAAAAATTTTAAATTCACAGCAAAGTCAAAGAATTTACACTCAAACTGAAATAGAACTTAACGCTTTTATAAGAAAAAACTATCCAGAATGGGGGTGTAGAAAAATATGAAAATCATAGTAGGTATCACGCTTTTAATTCTACTTATATTGCTCATACGCAACAAAATAAAGCCTGCTGTTTTATTTGGAAGTTTGGCAGGATTTTACTACGCTTTAGGTTATCTTGATTTTAAAACTTGGATAAGTTCTTATACAAATGATTCTTTAATTTCACTCATGTTGCTACTTTTAGTTTCTATCGCTGTTGAAAAAACTATCATTATAGAATGGGCAAGTAAATTTATCATAGGAAAAAACTATAATCTTTCTCTTTTGAGATTAGGTGTAATTACTTGTGCGGTTTCAGCCTTTTTAAACAATACCGCAGTAGTAGCAAGCTTTATGGGTATAGTAAAAAACAATAAATTTCAAGCTCCTTCAAAGCTTTTAATCCCTCTTTCTTATTTTGCCATAGTAGGCGGTGTTATCACTCTTGTGGGAACTTCTACAAATTTAATCATCAATTCCTTTGTGGTACAAAATGGACTGCCAAGTCTTAAAATGTTTGATTTTTTTTATATAGGTACAGCTTTAAGCATAGGAATGATTTTGGTTTTGATGATTTTTAGTAAATTATTACCTCATTATGAAAATAAAGATAAAAATATAAAAGAAAATTTAATCGCTTTAAAAGTTTTAGAAAATAGCTCTTTAATAGGCAAAAGCATAGAAGAGAATAAACTTAGAAATTTAGAGTTTTTATTTTTAGTAGAAATTCAAAGAAAAAATCAAAGCATCACTCCCGTTTCACATAATGAAATCATAAATGCAAAAGATACACTTATATTTAGTGGAGATATTTCACAACTTGAAACTCTAAATAAATTTGATGGCTTAAAACTTGCAGATGGTTATGAGTTGAAAGAAAGTAAATTTATCGATGCAATCATTTCTCCAACTTCTAATTTAATTGGAAAAAGCGTAAAAGAATCTAATTTTAGATCTAAATTTGACGCAGCTATTATTTCTTTACAAAGAGGAGATGTGCATATCAAAAAAATTGGCGAAAGTGTTTTGCAAGCTGGAGATAGAATGATTTTAGCTGTGGGTAAAGATTTTATCCTAAGAGATAATTTGGCTAAAAATTTTTATTTACTTTCAAATATCAAGCAAAACGAAAAACTTGATGCTGGAAAAAGCTTATTGACCATAATGGCTTTTTTAAGTGTTATTGTTTTTTCGGCTTTAAATTTTATCTCTTTTACCAAGGCTTTGCTTATTTATTTAGGCTTTTTACTACTTTGCAAATTTATCAAGCTTGATGAAATAAAAAGGCGTTTTCCTTTTGATATTTTTATCATAGTAGGCTCTTCTTTGGCAATTACTAAAGTACTTTTAGATAGCGGACTTGCCAAAAATTTAGCTCAACTTATCACAGGTTTTTTTGGACATTATGGAGTTTATGGAAGTTTTATAGGAGTTTATCTTTTAACCCTACTTTTAACCGAATTTATTACCAATAACGCTGCTGCGGCCTTAGCTTTCCCTATAGGTTTTGCCACAGCTCAAGCCTTGGGAGTAAATCCTTTGCCCTTCATCTTTGCTGTAGCTTATGGGGCTAGTGCTGGGTTTATGATACCACATGGATACCAAACTCATTTAATGGTTAGCTCGCTTTGTGATTACAAAATGACAGATTTTATAAAAATAGGTGCCATTGTTTCTATCGTGTATAGTGCTATAGTTCTCATAGGCATACCTTTAATCTTTAATTTTTAGGATATTTTTATGGATAAAAATCTTACTTGGCATAATACAAATATCACCAAAGAACAAAGATCAAAACTTAAAAATCAAAAACCTTGTGTACTTTGGCTAACAGGACTTAGCGCAAGTGGAAAATCAACCATTGCTAATGCTTTAGAACAGAAATTACACGAGCTTGGTTTTCATACGTACTTGCTTGATGGAGATAATATTCGCATGGGTTTAAATAAAGACTTAGGTTTTGATGAAAACTCAAGAGTGGAAAATATAAGACGCATAGCAGAACTTTGCAAACTTTTTGTTGACAGTGGTTTGATTATACTAAGTGCTTTTATCTCACCCTTTAAAAGTGATAGAGTTTTAGCAAGATCTTTGGTAAAAAAAGATGAATTTATAGAAATTTTTGTAGATACACCTTTAGAACTCTGTGAAAAAAGAGATCCTAAAGGACTTTACAAAAAGGCAAGAAATGGAGAAATAAAAAATTTCACAGGTATAGACAGTCCTTATGAAAAACCTCAAAATCCTGAAATTCATTTGCAAAATTCCAAAGCCAAACTTAATGAAAATGTAGATATAATCTTAAACTATCTTAAAGAAAATGGATATATTGATGCTTGAAAAAATTTTATGTAAAAAATAAAAATATTTGAGTAAAAAAGTTTTTTACATAATAAAATTTTAAAAATTCTTATTTGATGGAGTTAAATATTGTTTAAAGATTATCACGATAAATATGGTTGCATCTTTATTCATGTGCCAAAAGTTGCTGGAACAAGTATAGAACGAGTTGTTTTTGAAACAGACAAATGGCTTGTTGGACATGTAAGAGCATTAGACTATATCAATCAGGATAAAAACAAATTTGAAAGTTATTTTTCCTTTGCTTTTGTAAGGAATCCTTTTGACAGAATGGTTTCTGCATTCCATTATCTTAAAAAAGGTGGTGGAAATGATTATGATAAAAATTGGGCAGATGAAAATTTAAAAAACTTTGATACTTTTGAACAATTTGTTTTGGCTTTAAAAAATAAAAATATCAAAGATAAAATTCTATCTTGGCAACATTTTACTCCGCAATATAAATTTATCTGTGATGAAAATAAAAATATTTTAGTTAATTTTATAGGTAAATTAGAAAATATAAATAATGATTTTAAAATAGTTAAAAACGAATTAAATTTTGATAGAAATTTAATTCATTCAAATTCCAGTAAACATGAAATTTTCTCAAATTATTACAATGAAAAAACATACAATATAATAGCAGAGCTTTATAAGGAAGATTTTGCATTATTTGATTATGATTTGGAGTATAAAGAATCTATTTATAAGAATTCAGATATACAATTCTTATTAAATATGTACAAAGAAAAATTATTTTCAAAAAATAAAGAAATAGAAAAACTTAGATTATCACAATTTAAAAAAAATAAAGAAATAAATTCCCAAAATAATATAATCTTACAACAAACTAATCAAATTCATAATTTAAATACAACCTTGGAAAATCAAAATCAATTATTAATTGCAAAACAAAACCTGCTAAAATTCCAAAATAATTATGGAAAAGCCAAAATAAGAATTCAAAACCAACTTTCTTATAAACTAGGACAAGCTTTGATTTTAAATTCTAAAAGTGTATTCGGTTGTTTATCTTTGCCTTTTATAATATTAAGCATTGTTATTTCACATAAACAAGAACAAAAGGCTTATAAATTTAAAGTAAAGAAAAATCCAAATTTAGCTTTACCTCCTTTAGAAACTTATCCTGATTATAATGAAGCTTTAAAAGAAAAAGAATGTTTTACTTATAAATTAGGAGAAGAATTTATTAAGGCTAGTAAAAATTGGTATGGGGGTGG
>NZ_MJXN01000070.1:0-104710 GCF_001762815.1 Campylobacter sp. BCW_6465 | reverse complement strand
TTTGGATAGCTGTAAGTGGAGAGAGATATTTTGATACGATGAAATAAAGGAGGATGACGCTAAATACTACTACAATAATGACAACAATAGCTTGAATAAATGCAGCTTTATGAATAGGTCCGTTTATAATATCAGCACTTTCAGTAATACAAGCTGTATAAGCAAGAACTTTAGTACAAGTTCCAAGTCTTTCTTTTCCATCAAGTTTATAAGTAAAAAAATTATTATCTCCATTAGCCTTATATGCATTTAAAACAGGAGAATGATCAATAGATGGATTTAATAATTCTTTATTGGTTGCAGCAAATATTTTATTTTTTTGATCAAATAAAAAAGTATTTCCAGGAGTTTTTGCAACTAAATTTTGTAAATTCTCTGATGGTATATCAACACCTAGCACTCCTATGATTTTACCATCTTTATAAATAGCTTTAGAATATGTTATTACATATTGTTTTAAATTTGTATCTAAATATGCTGGCGTAACAAAAATATCATTTGTTTTTAAAGCTTCTTTATACCAATCTTTTGTCTTTATATCTAAATCATCACGCAACTCAGGCATTTTTATGTCATTGGATCTTTGACTGAGTAGAACTTTTCCATTTGTTAAACCTAAATAAATATTTAATGCGTTTATGCTATGACGATAGTGTTTTAATATAGGACCGACATTGTTAATAATATTTTCTTCAGTATTTAAAGATTGATAAGGTAAACTTGTGATATCTTTTTCTAAGTTTTTAGTAAAAAATTGGTTTGTAGAACGGAAATTTTCAACTACAGATTGCGTGGCTTGAAGCAAGTCCATTTGATTTTTAAGAGTGGTTTCATGTAATGAGGTTTTTGTGAAATAAAAACTTACAATACCTAGAACAATTAAGGCAAAAATTGCAATTAAATTTGCAATGAGAGAAAGTTTGATTTTTATACTATTCATTTTTTTCCTTTTTTTGTATTTATTTTTAAATTTAAAATTAAATCTAGTATTATTTTATCAAAAAATATAAAATAAACTTTTATTGTAAATAATTATTTAAAAGAAGAAAATTATGGCTTATACTATAAAAGAAGTAAAAAAAGAAACAAAAATTAGTGCTCATACTTTAAGATTTTGGGTTAAAAAGGGTTTGTTTCCTTTTGTTCAAAAAGATGAAAATAGTGTGAAATATTTTTCAAAAAGCGATATAGAATAGGCAAAATGGATAGAATGGCTTAGAATTTCAGGTATGCCAATAGAACAAATCAAACATTATATAAAACTTTGCTCTTTGGGTATAAAAACTGCCAAAGAAAGACAAGAGATGTTAAAGCAAACAAAGAAAAAATTACAAAACCAGATCAAAACATTATAAAGAAAGTGAAAAAGTTTTAAGCAAAAAGATAAAAATTTATGAAGAAATGCTTGCAAATGAAGTCGATAGGTTTAATCCAGAAAGTAAGAACTATCAACCTTGTGATAAATTGCATAAGTTTAAGGGTTGATTTTATATTAAGGGCAAATTTGGGTAATAATATTTTCATTTTTTTTAATAGCATTTTTAAGCTCTAAATTTTTGATATTTTCAAAAAGATCTAAATGCAGTTTTAAAAGCTTATCATTAATCCCATAATACGCCCAAGTTCCTTGACGCCTTACATGCAAAAAACCCGCATCTTTTAAAATTTTTAAATGTCTTGAAAGTCTTGATTGACCCATGTTTAAAAGTTCTTGTAGATCACAAACACAAAGTTCTTTGTATTTTAAAAGATGATACAAAATCAAAACCCTACTTTCATCATTGATCGCTGAAACAATGGTTAAAAATTTTTGCATTTTATTTCCTTAAATTGAATTAATAAAAATTCCAAAAGATATAGCTACGCCTAAAATAATCATAACAAATAAAAATAAAAATTTCATTTTAAACATTTGTTTAAGTAAAATAAGCTCAGGTAAAGAACATCCAGCACCAGCGATTAAAAAACTCATAATCACTCCTTGAGAAATTCCCATTTGTAAAAGTGCTAAGCCTATAGGAATAATAGTTTCTACTCTTAAATAAAGGAAAATTCCTAAAAAGGCAGCTAATATAATGCTTAAAATTTCATTGCCATTTAAAAATTTCTTGAGGAATAAAACCATGAATAAAAGCACCAATAAAAATTGCCATAACGATATAAGATAATAATTTTTTATAATTTTTCAAACTTTCTTTGAATAATTCTTTATAGTTTATCGTTATATTTTTAGACTTATCTTGAGTATTTGCACAGCATGATTTTTGTTTAAAGACAAGATTGCTAGAATTGTGAGTGGTTTGGGTAAAAATACTTGATTTTGTATTTTTAGGGATATGTTTTAAAAAACTCTCTTCCTTAAATTTAGAAAAAACAAAAGAAATAATAAATATCAAAAATATCAAAAAAACCACATAAGTCAAACTTAACTTTAAATCAAAAGCTACAAAAAGCATGGAAAAAATAATAGGATTAATAAGAGGCGAAGTAAAAAGATAAGCTAAAGCTACACTAAGTTTTACTTTCGCTTCTAAAAAAGCTCTTAAAAGCGGTATAGTAGAACAGGAACAAAATGGCGTTAAAGCACCTAAAAATATAGCTTTAAAATAACTTGAAATTTTATCACCAGCAAGTTGTTTTTTAAAAATTCCTTCGTATTTTTGATTGATAATAGAAACTAAAAAAGAAATAGTTATAAAAAGTACAGAAAGTTCAGTAAATAGATATAAAAACTCTTTGAAAGTATTTAAAAAAGACTGCATTTTTTATCCTTTTAAAAATATTTCCAAAAATATAACATGTATAAATTAATATATTAATATATATTGATATATTAATATATTTCTTAAACGATATTTTTATAGTTATTTCCCCAATCCTCAAGACTTTTTAAGATGGATTCTAAACTATTGCCTAAAGATGTAAGTGAGTATTCAACTCTTGGAGGAACTTCTGCGTAAACTTTGCGTTTGATCAGTTTTGCTTCTTCTAATTCTCGTAAATTTTGTGTAAGGACATTTTGAGAAATGTTTTGATTTTTTGTAGATGAAATGCTTTTTCTCAACTTTCCAAATCTTTTAGTCCCCTGTAACAAATCCCGAATAATTAAAATTTTCCATTTATTTCCTATCAAATTAAGCGTGGTTTCAATAGGGCAAAGAGAATGATATTTTTTCATTATAAATCCTTATTTTTTTAAAATTATAACATATTTTTTAAAAAATTTATCTTATTAAAATACTAAAATAATACAATACTCCTAAAATAGATACTATATTATAAAATAATATCTACTTGATTTTTAGCGGTAAATATATTTATAATTTCAAGATTACATTTTTTATGTAAAAATACTTAAAAAGGAGATATTATGAAAATAGCAATTTTATGTGCAAGCGGTAAAATAGGTAAAGAAATCAGCAAAGAAGCTTTAAAAAGAAATTTAGAGCCAGTATGTTTTGTACGCAATAGCTCTAAAATGAATGAATTTTTACCTCAAGCTAAAATAGTACAAAAAGATCTTTTTGAGCTTGATTCTAAAGATCTGATAGATTTTGATATTATTATCGATGCTTTTGGAGAATGGGAAAATTTAAGCTTACACAAAAAGCACATAGAATATTTGAGTAAAATTTTACAAGGAAGTAAGGCTAAATTATTTGTTGTAGGGGGTGCTGGAAGTTTATATATGGATGAGAATCATACTACAAGACTTATGGATATGCCTGATTTTCCTAAAGAGTATTTGGATATAGCTAAAGCAAGTGCGGAAGTATTGGAATTTTTACGCAATGAAAAAGGCTTTAAATGGATATATGTAAGCCCATCTGCTATTTTTTCACCAGATCTTCCAAAAACTAATCATTATAAAATCATAGGTGAAAAATTTGAAGTTAATGCCAACAATGAAAGTAAAATCAGCTACAGTGATTATGCTAGTGCTATGATAGACATAGTGCTTAATTCTTGCTATGAAAACACACGCATTGGGGTAATAAGCCTATAAATAAAGATTGCCTTATATTTTTAAGGCATCTTTTATTTCTTTTAAATACTTATTTTGAAGTTTTAGATTTTTCTAAAGATTTTATTTAAATAGATAAATATTTTTATTTTAAGTTATTGACTTAGACCTACTCTCATCTTTTATACTTTTAAAAATATTAATTGAAAGGATAAAATGAAAAATTTAAATAAAGCTTCAAATGCTCAAATTATTCTAGTATTTTGTTTAGGGGTATTTGGGATTTTGAGTACAGAACTAGGGATGATGGGTATAATTCCTATTGTTTCTCAAAATTTCAGCGTAAGTATTTCAGATGCGGGTTGGTGTGTGAGTATTTTTGCACTCGTGATAACTTTTTGCACCCCTATTGTCCCGCTACTTTGTGCAAATTTCAATCCTAAAAAACTTATGCTTATTTGTTTAGCTGTGTTTATCTTAAGCTCGTTAACTTCTGCTTTTGTGAGTGAATTTTGGCAATTGCTTATTTTAAGAGCTATTCCTGCTTTTTTTCATCCTATTTATATAGCTCTTGCTCTAAGTATGGTTACAAATTTAGTCGAAGATAAGAAAGAAATTCCAAAAGCTACAGCTAAGATTTTTGCAGCAGTTAGTGCTGGAATGGTTTTGCGTGTACCTATGACTAGTTATTTTGGTGGAAATTTTAGTTTTAAAATGGCAATGTTATTTTTTGTTCCTGATTTTAAAAAAGTAAATTCTGTAAAAATAAGCAAACAATTGCTTATCTTAAGATACCCGCTTTTATGGATTAGCATACTTTGTGTTATTTGTATAAATGCTGGAATTTGGGGTTTTTACTTTTATTTTTCTGATTTTTTGCATAGTGTAGGAAAGATGAATTTTACTTTAATTAGTATTGTATTGGCTATTTATGGTTTTTCAAATATTATAGGCAATTATATAGCCGGAAAGACCCTTGTTAAAAATGCAAATTTTACTTTGATTTTAACACCTTTAATCATAATAGGATTTTATATTTTACTTTTTAGTTTTTATAGTGAAATTATACTTATAATATTTGCCTTTATATTAGGAATTTTAGCAGGTGTGATGAATAACGGCACACATTTTATGATAAGTTATCCCTTTCCAAAGGCTGCTAATTTTAGCAACAGACTTTTTATAAGCGTGGCCAATATTAGGATTAAGCACCGGAACTGTTATTTGTGAACTTGTGATTTCTTTGAGCGATACGCGTTATATTATCGTAAATACTATTGTTTTGTTGATTTTAAGAATTATCATGATTTTTGTAAGAACTAGGATAGAAAAAATGAAATTAAGATTTTAAATTTTTACTTGACTTAGAGTAGCTCTCATGTTTTATAATACTAAAAAAGGAGATAAAATGCAAGAATTAGAAAAAATAGGAATTCATGGAAGTTTTAAAGGCGATAGTAAATTTTTTAGCAAAAATGTAAAAGTTTCTATGATGTTTAAATCAAATGAGTGGAGAAATTTTAGCGGGGCTTTGATTGAATTTGAAGCCAGTGCTAGAAGTGCATGGCATACTCATCCTCAAGGACAAACCTTAATCGTAACAGAGGGTGAAATCATCACAAAAGTTCCAGGGCAAAAAGCCTTTATAGCCAAAAAAGGCGATGTGATAAGCTGTCCTATAGGAGTAAAGCATTTTCATGGTGCAACTAATACAAGTAGTGGAGCACACATAGCACTTACAGGTGAGAAAGAAGGTAAAAATGTAGAATGGCTTGAGCTTGTAAGTGATGAAGAATATGAAAATGCCTTAAAAGAAGCAAGAGAGTAAAGAAATTTGTAAATAAAACACAAAAATTTTATAAAAACTTTTATGTTTTTGGAGTATCTTTAAATGCTCTTTTTTATAAACCTTAAAAACCACAAAGGATAAACCATGCAATTAAGACAAAAAGCAAGAGAATTTTTTAAAAACTCTTAGGAGGAGCAAAAAAGGATTAGCTTTTTGCAAGTGATAAAGAGTATTTTATCAATCACATAAATTTTACTTTTGGCGAGAGTTTTGTAAAAACAAATTTGGATACACAAAAATATTTTTTAATCACCCTTGCTTCTACTTTAGCGGTAGGTGGAAAAATAGAGTTTAAAGCTCTATTTCAAGGTGCAATCAAGAACGATATAAGTTCCATTGCCATCAAAGAAGTGATTTATCAAGCTACGCCTTATGTGTGTTTTGCTAGAGTATGTGATTTTTTAAGTCTTTGTAATAAAGTGTTTAAAAAACTAAATATCGCCTTAGTTTTAACTCCACAAGGCACTACTACACAAGAAAATCGCAAAATAAAAGGGAGGGAAATACAAAATACTATTTTTGGTGAAGCTAATATCACTAAAATGATAGAAACTACCCCAGAAGATAAAGCTTTTATAAATGATTTTTTGAGTGCGAATTGTTTTGGAGACTACTATACACGCACAGGATTTGATCTAAAAACTAGGGAGCTTTTAACCCTTGTATATCTTATCTCACTTGGCGGTCTAGATAATCAAGTAAAAGCCCATATACAAGGCAATCTTAATATGGGGCAAAGTAGAAAAGAGTTGCTAAATATCATTGCAGCTCTTATTCCTTATATCGGTTATCCAAGGGCTTTAAATGCTCTAAATTTGCTTGATGATATTAAAAAGTAGAATGCAAGCAATAAATATTTATTGTAAATTGAGCTTATAAGTTATTTGTAAATTAGTTTTATCAAAAAACTTGCAATCATTTTAGTATGCTTTTAAGCTCATTTAGATATTCTTGTTGTGTTTTTAGATTTTCTTCTAAAGAATTTAAAATCTCTTCACTAGTTCTTAGGATTTTTTCTTCTTTTACATTTGGATTTTTAGCACTTAAATCATAATTTCTTTCTTCAAGCTCTTTTTTGCTAACAAGCCAAGAATTAGCAGTGATTTTTCTTTCTTTGTAGCATTTTAGAAATTCTTTAAAATGTGCGTATTCTAAAGGCTTGTTTTTAGTAAGTTTATAAGGCGGTATAAGCTCGTAGTAATAAACTCCATCGCCTTCACAAATACATTTTTTACCTTTAGAGAAAAAAAGCACATTAGTCTTAACAGCACTATAAGGCAAAAATACCCCACTTGTCAAACTCAAAACGCATTCTAAATTAAAATCATCTAGTAAATCTTTTTTACACTCACAAAGGCATTTGAATTTTGAAAAAGCACACCTTCAGGCACGATGATCGCACATCTTCCGTTGTTTTTTAAAGATTTTAAAATGTGTTTAAAAACAAAAGTTCAGTAGCGTTTAATTTTATAGGAAAATTTTCTTGAATTTGTTCTTTTTCTTTACCTCCAAAAGGTGGATTTGCAAGTATTACTTCGTATTTTTCTTGTTCTGTTATATCTGTGATTTTTTTACTTAAAGTGTTTGTTTTTATGATATTTGGACTTGAAATTTCATGAAGTATCATATTCATAACGCCCATTGCGTAGCTAAGTGGAGTTTTTTCTTTACCAAAAAGAGCATCATTTTTTAAAAATTCAAGCTCTTCTACGCTTAAATTTGCTTTTTTGCCTTTGGTTCTGTCTTTATATAAAATATGTAAAAAACTCTCAACTAAAAATCCACAACTACCACAAGATGGATCATAAATTCTTTCTTTTGGTTTAGGATCTATTACTTCCACCATAGCCTTTATCAAAGGACGAGGGGTGTAAAATTCTCCACTATTTCCACCATCGCTACCCATATCTTTTAGAAGTTTTTCATAAACTTCACCTAAGGCAAATACTTCATCTTCTTTATTAAAACTAATCTCATCAATGATATTTATCACTTCTCTTAAAGTATGTCCATTTGCTATGCGGTTGTCTATAAACTCAAAAATTCCACCGATTTTATACTCTATACTTTTAAAATCATCATTATTTTTAAAATTTTTAAGATAAGGAAAAAGCTCTTTATTTACAAATTCAAGCAAATCTGATCCATTTAAAGCATTTTTTACATCAAGTTTGCCATCTTTTTTAGGCGCTGCCTAAATACTCCAGCTAAATTTTTCTTGCAAAATGCTTTTATAATCTTTGCCATCTAAAAACGCTAAATCTTTTAAATTTGTCTCATAATCATCTAAAAATTTTAAAAAAAGTATCCAGCTAATTTGCTCTGTATAGTGCATAGCACCGCTTATACCATCATCTCTTCTTAAAATATCTGTGATTTTATCTATTTTATTTTGCATTAAAAAATTCCTTTTTTGAAAAGTTTTAAAAGTTCTATATTAATATAATAATTATTTCTACCCATTTTAATACACTCTAATACCCCTAAATTTTCACAAATTTTAAGATATTTTGAAGCACTTTGTCTAGAAATATTTAATGTTTTTATTAAAAATTCTATCTTTGTATAAGGATGAGAAAACAAAAGTTCCACAAAATCTTTACTATAAAAATTCGTTTTATTTTGTAAAATTTCGCTTACATTTAGCATCATTTTTTCTATCTTAATAATAGTTTCAATAGTCTTTACAGCGGTTTGCTCTATGCCTTTAAGTATGTATTCTATCCATTCTAAAATATCCCCTTCATCACGCACTTTTTGCAAAAGCTTATAATACTCATCTTTATTTTTTACTATATAAGCACTAAGATATAAAATAGGAAAATCCAAAAGTCCTTTATATACTAAATAAAGTATATTTATAATCCTACCCGTTCTGCCATTGCCATCATAAAAAGGATGAATGCTTTCAAATTGATAATGTATAATTGCCATCTTTACCAAAAAATCAAATTCATCTAAACTATCATCGTTAATGTATAGTTCTAAATTTCCCATAAGTTCTTGTATATTATTAGGATTTTGGGGTGGTATGTGTTTGATTTCTCCTGTAATAGGATTTTTAAGCATAGTTCCACTTTGTTTTCTAAAACCTGCATTATTTCTTTCTAATCTTTTTTGAATTTCTAAAATATGTGCATTTCTTAATAACTGTTCTTTTTTTAATAACTCATATCCTTTTTTCAAAGCACTTTCATAATCTTTCACTTCTTTTGCTGCTCTTGTGAGTTTGTTTTCATCAACTCGTGATAAAAAAAGTTCATCATGTGTTGTGATGATATTTTCTATCTCACTCGAATCTTTTGCTTCTTGTAAAATCAAAGCATTGATTAAAATACTTGGATTTGGTATGCTTTTACTAAGTCCATTTAACTCTGCTAATTTTCTAGAAGCTTTAATGATAAGACTATAAATATTTGCATTTAATTCTATATTTAAAGGCAATTTTTGAGGTATAAATTCTTTCATAATTTTCCAATTATGTTAATTTTTTCTAAAAATTTTAACATTATAAAAAAATATGTTAAAAAAATCAAAAATTTTTAACATATCAAGCCAATGTGTTAAAATTTGGCAAATTTTTTAACATTATAATTCTCCCTTAAAAGCTTTATCAAGCAAGGATTGCTTAAGCTCTTCATAATCTTTTAGTTCTTTAGTGTAAAGCTCTTTTAAAGCCTTTGTCTTTTCAAAGATAAAATCTAAATGCTCTGCGATTTGCTCTTGCTCTTTGAGTGGGGGTAGGGGGATTTGTAGGGATTTAAATTTTGGTATAGTAAGTTGCGGAATACTAGAACCTTCACCTTTTGCTATAAAAAAATTCAAACAAAAATATAAATAATGTAAGCATAATATATTTTCACAAGAAATTAAAGAAATAAGCCTTACAATAGGAAAATAAGGTTCTTTTCTAATGCAAACAAAACCTATTGTTCCTCTAGCAGATATAGTTAAAGAAGGTTTTATAATGGTAGCTTTATCTGTATATCCAACTAAACCATTATTATTTACACCATTTGCATAAACAGGGATTTGATTTTTGGCAGTTTTACTTTCTGTGCAGTTTTTTGGCTTATCTCCACCCGCAGAAATATTTTCGCTAATCTCTTCTAAGCTTTTCCATTCCCAAGATTGTGGGAGTTTATAGTTTTCTTTAGCATTGTCTTTTAATGGATTGAAAGCTTTTTGCAAGGCGCTTTGCATTAACTCATCTAAATTTAGCAAATCTTGCTCTAAAATTTTAATACTCTTATCTATCTTTGCAAAACTCTCATCTAAAATTCCCACTATCCTTTCTTGCTCTTTGAGCGGCGGTAACGGAATTTCGATTTGTTTAAGAATTTTTACACTAGCTATATTTTTGATTGCTGAACCTAAGGTGGATTCTAAAATTTTCTCTTGCATTATTGGAGAATTAAAATAATAAATAAAATAGCTATTTAAGATTTTTATATTATTAAGCCTTATTTTTAAAAGTGCTTGATTTATAATCCCCATTTCTGTATCTTTGGGTAATTCTACTATTTTTCCCAAAGTTCCAGAACAGCTAATTAGTAGGTCGCCTTCTGTTGCCTTAAACGCTTCTAATTCTTGAAATTTTTCATGCGAAATAAAATATCTTTTCCAATGTGGATCATTGTTTATAGGATTATATTGTTCAAAAATTCTAATACCCTTTTCTATAAAAAAGCTTTTTTTTAAAGCACTTCCAAATGGCCCTCTTTTTATAGAGTATTTATCACTTGATAATATTTCACCAAGTGTTTCCATTTTCCAACCCTGCGGTAAATTTGTCATTATGTTATTTTGCATTGTTCAATTCTTGAAATTTAATCGCTAGTTTATCCATAAAGGTATATGAGCTTTCATAATTATTTTTTTCTGCTTCTTTATTTGCCTTTCGAGCATTTGTAATAGCTGTAATAAGATTTTGCTTTATAATATTTGTAAAATTATAATCCTTTTTATAATCTTTTATATATTTTTTTAAATCCTTATTAATTAATTCATTACAAGGGCTATTTGTACCAAATGGTTTTGTGGTGCATGTAAAATGCAAAAGTATCCAAAATTCAAAACAAGGATTTGAGATAATTGCTTCAAATTTAAAATTCTTATCTTCTTTTATATATTCTTTTATATATTTTTCACATTCTTTTTGTGCCTTTATGAAATTTGCGTGTGTATCTTTGTCAAATACACAATACACCTCATTATAATCAAATAGATCATTTTTCTTTTTGGCAAATTTAACCACTTGTAAAGGACTTGAGTTCTCGCTTGGAATAATATCTATTGTTATGTTATTCAATCTAAAAAAATTTTTTAATTGTTTTAGATAATTAATCTCTGTTTTTTCACCTTCGCATACTATAAGTATAGCTTCATATTCGTTTTTTCTTGTTTTTCTATCTCTTATTTTTGTTTTTCTTTTTTTGCGTAAATCATCAGTTCCCATTATCACTCCAAAATGATAATATTTCTTTAAAATAAGGCAAAGCTCCAAAACGCCCTAAAAGATAATCATTTTCTAAATTTGTTTTATCTTTTCTCACTTTAAAATCACTTAAAGGATAAAGTTTGGTTGCTTTATTTTGCTTTTCACAAAACCAAATTTGATCTCTTCTAAATACATCTTGATTTAAAATAGAAGTATCGTGAGTGGTAAAAATAAGTTGAGCATTTGATTTGTTTAAATCTTCATTATGAAAAAGATTTACTAAAAATTTTGTCATCAAAGGATGTAGGTGAGTATTTAGCTCATCAACTACAATAGTGTATCCTTGTTCTAAAGCTTCTACCCAAGGTCCAATCAATTTAAAAAATTTTTGCGTTCCTTGCGATTCTAACTCCAACATATCAAATAATATTTGTTTGCCTTGCTGATTTGTATGTATTGTTTTTATATCTGTTTTTTTTAATCTTGCACCTTTTTCTAAATCAGTTTGCATCATTTGTTTAATTTCTTGTGGAATATTTTCTTGCATTAAGTTTGTTTTATTTAATTCTGTTTCTTCAACAACAATATCTTCAATATCTAAATCAGCTCGTTTTAGATAAGATATAATTTTTTGTTTATCTTGTCGTAAAATATCAATCGTTACTTCTTGTCCATCATTCCAACTATCCGTACAAGTTACTCTAATATATTTTAGAAAAAAATCAAATACAGGTTTTAATTGCTCATTATTTAATTGAATAGCCACAGATAAAAACAAGGCATTATCTCTGGTGCTATTTTCCCATAGTTGTTTAGAACCTAGAAATTTAGCTCCAAAAGAATAATTATATTTTTCTTCTTTTTCATTGTAAATTCTTTCAAACCACTTTTGCGCTCTATTGCTTTCGCCAAAAACTAAAAGCCATTCTTCTAAAATTTTTTCAGAATTTAAAATAAAGCCATATTGATACTTTGTGTCATTTTGTATAAAAATAATTTCAAATTTTGTAGACTTATTATCTTCATTGCCTAATAAAAAAGGTATTATGGGTAATTTATCTCCTCTTTGCCCATTTGCACTTGAAATAACAATCTTTTTCATAATTGCTAAAGCTTTAATGATATTTGATTTCCCAGAAGCATTTGCTCCATAAAGTACACTGCTTTTTAATAATTTTAACTTTTTATCGTTATTGGTATGAGAAGTTAAAAAAGTATTATCACTACTTGCAACCATACTTAAAACTTGCTCATCTTGTATAGATAAAAAATTTTCCACTCTAAATTCTATTAACATTTTTCTTCCTAAAAATATATAAAATTCTATTTTAGATAATTATTTTAACAAAAAATCTCAAATTTAATCTTAAAAATATCATATAGCATAAATCTCTCTTTGTAAATCATCAAAACTTTGTTTTAGAATTTCTAAGCCACCAAATTCATCGGCCAATTCTCTTACATTGCCTAAAGAGCTAAGCTCTATAAGCGGTTTTAAGCCATCATCAAAGTCTTTTATGCCATATTCTTGATATCTATTTAGTAAAAATTCTATGAATTTTATGGCTTTTTCTTTTTGAAAGCGTTTTAAAAACTCACCATTTTCTACTTGTAAAACACGCTCTTGCCTTGTTTTTATCTCGGCATTAAAGCTTAAATGCGCTAAAACATCGTATATATCACAATCTTTTTGAAAAATTTCTCTTAGATCTTTTAAAGCATCTTCATCAACTCCATCATTTGCAAGGGCTTTTAAAAATCTTTCTCTATTTTTTTGATCACTCCAAATTTCACGCAATTTTGCTTCATCATCATAATACTCACCAAGCTTTCCTATCAAAAATTCCAAAAACTCCTTAGTGCTAAGTGGCTTACCTTGTGCTCCTACATAAGTAGTTGTGATATCTAAAACCTTAAGTTTTGTGCCTTTTAAGTGTATGGTTACGCTCTTTTTTTCTTTGCTTTCTTCTTTTGTTTGTTTTATATGTTCTTTAGTGATTTTTTCTTTTTCATCTTGCTCTTTTAATTCTTCTATTTTTTCACCATCCCATTTTGGATCATAAAAAAGCTTAGTCGCACCGACAAAATCAAGTATAGTAAAAAAGTCTTTGCCTTCATAAACCCTAGTGCCACGCCCGATAATTTGCTTAAATTCCACCATAGAACCTATATTTGCTAGCAATACTATATTTCGCACATTTTTTGCATCCACTCCAGTTGTGAGCATTTTAGAGCTAGTAAGTATGACAGGATAGCTTTTGTCATTATCTTGAAACAATTTTAGATAATCAAGCCCTATTTTACCTTCATCACTCGTAACTCTTACGCAATAATCATCTCTTTTAACGCTTTTATATTTATCTATAGCTCTTTTTACCTCGTTTGCATGAGCTTGATTTGCACAAAAAATTATAGTTTTATCCATGGGATTTATAAGCTCTAAAATTTTCTTAGCGATAAAGTCATTATAGTTTGGTAAAAAGATATTTCTTTCAAACTCACTTTGTTTATAAAAGCCTTTTTCAAGCTCACCTTGTATCAAATCATCAGGATTATAGGTATAACCATCACTCAAAGTTGTTTTTATGAGTTTGACTTTATAAGGGGTTAAAAATCCATCTTCAATACCACTTTTAAGACTATAATCATAAACACTCTCACCAAAATACTCATAAGTGTCTATGTTTTCTTCTTTTTTTGGAGTAGCGGTTAAACCAAGCTGAGTCGCATAAGAAAAATATTCAAGCACAGCTCTCCAGCTTCCTTCTTCGTTTGCTCCACCTCTGTGGCACTCATCTATGATGATAAGATCAAAAAAATCTTTTGGGTATTGAAGATAAAATTTGCTCTCTTGTTCTTCTTGGGTGTTTTCTTGTTCTTTTGAATTTGCGGCTAAGCTTTGATAAATTCCAAAGAAAACATTTGCATTTGTTATGATTTTTCCATCATTTTTCTTTATTTCTTCAGCACTAATTGCCTTGCAATCACTTTCTATAGGATTAAATTCTCCTAAGGCTTGATCTCTTAAGCTCACTCTATCGCATAAAAATAGTATTTTAGGCTTTTGATCTTTGTTTTCTTTATTCCATCTTGCCTCTAACAAACGATAGCACAAATTAAAAGCTATGGTTGTTTTTCCTGTGCCTGTAGCAAGAGTGAGTAAAATTCTATCTTTATTGTTTATAATAGCTTCTATGACTTTGTCTATGGCTATTTTTTGATAATACCTTAATTCTTTTTGCGGGATAAATAAGTCTTTTTGTGTAAGAAGTTTGTGTTGCCATTCTTTTAAATTCCCAAAAACACGCTCAAATAAAACTTGCGGACTAGTAAAATTTTGCACATACTCGCCCCTTGCATTTTGCATATCGTATTCATAAATCTTTTCTCCATTTGTGCAATACACAAAACGCACATCTAAATTTTTTGCATATTCTTGTGCTTGAGAAAGTCCATCAAGCGGGTCTTTGCTTAATTTCTTTGCTTCAATGATAGCTAGGTGTTTGTTTTGAAATTTAAGTAAATAATCAACGAATTTTCTTTGCCCTCTTTTGCCGCCTATGAGTTTTTTTCCTGCATTAAAATAGTATTCTCTTATTATGTTTTCTTCATTCCATAAAGCTAATTTTAATTTCTCATCTATAATTTTAACCCTTGTATCGTGCTCTGAAAAATTCATTTTTAACCCTAAATTAATTTTAAAATAATAATAACATATTTTAATTTGAATAACGGTTACTTTACAATTTTCTTAAAATTTTGCAATATTTTTTTACATTTTTTCGATAAGAAAAAAGCTTAAAGTCATTCTTTTTTGCTACAAATTTGGTGTTTTTGTGAAATAAATTTTCAAGCTTTTTTCTTGTTTTTTCAATTTGTTCAAGTGAAGTAGTATTAAAAGAATTTAAGATAATTTTTATTTCTTTTTGCTTTAAAAAGTTTAGAATATCAGTATTTTGTTTACCTAGCCAAATTTCAAAACCAAATTTAAGTCCGACTTTAAAACTAAGCATATCAAAAAGTGTTTCACGCATAGAATTTAACAAATAATTTGACATTATAAATTGTTTTCTTAAAAGAGCTTTTTCTAATTTTGTAAAAGTAAAATAAAACTCATTGCATATTTCATCAAAATCTTTTTCTGTTGGTTTCTTAATGCAAAAAACATTCTCATTTTGAGTTTTCTTAAATCTTTGATCTTTATCTATAAGCGCTTTGCTTAAAGGTTCAAATTTATAATAATGTTTCAATGATTTTAAGGGGATAAATTTAAAGTCTATTCTCACTCCATTTTTAAAAATCACCAAAAAACTCACCCAATTTTTAGGCAAATCAGCTTTATAGAATTCAAAGCTTTCAGGCGCTTGATAAAATAAAATTTTTCCAAAATTTTTAATAAATTTAGGTAATTTTGCTTTTTTGATATCTTTGCTTTTGTTTAGGTTTAATAATTTTCTCAAATTTTTAGATTTTAGAAAAAATGAAATATCATAATCTTGATATTTATCCTTTTTAGCTTTCTTATTTACTCTTGAACCTTCAAGTGTTATAAGACGAATTTGTTTATAAATAAAAGCAATATTTTTAATTTTTTCTAAAATTCTTTTTTTGCTTTGCATCTAAAAATTCCTTTTAAAAAAAATCTTAAAAGTTTTATATTTATATAATAATGATTTTTATCCATTTTGATATACTTTAAAAATATTAAATTTTTATAAATTTTTAATATTTTATTAAAAATTCTATCCTTGTTTAAGGATAAAAAAATAAAATCTCTAAGAAATCTTCGCTATAAAAATTTGTTTTATTTTATATATTCCATTCATTTAAATCGCCCCTTTATCACACAATTTCTTTATATTTAGAAGTAGCTTTGGTTGTATAAATTCTTTTATATTTTAAAATTTCTAAAGATTTTTAACATTATAAAAAAATACGTTAAAAAATCAAAAAAATTTTAACACATCAAGTATTTTTCTAATTTTTAAAAAATTATTTTCTCTCTTGACTTATAGCTACTCTAATGTTTTATAATTATAAAAAATCAAAAAAGGAGCAAAAATGCAATACAAAATTTTAGAAAACAATCGCATTGCAAGTAAAGGTTATGCAATGCTTAGCAAGGATGCGAAATTTACACCCTTTGAATTTAGCCGCCACGCTATTGGTGATAATGATATTTTGATTAAAATCCTATATGCAGGCATTTGTCATAGCGATATTCACACCGCAAGAAGCGAGTGGGGAGAAGCTACTTATCCTTGCGTGCCTGGGCATGAGATAGCAGGAGAAGTTATCGCTGTGGGTAAAAATGTGAGTAAATTTAAAGTAGGAGATTACGCAGGGGTTGGTTGTATGGTAAATTCATGTGGTGAGTGCGATGCTTGCAAACGCTCACAAGAGCAGTTTTGCGAAAATGGCAAAACCATCTTTACTTACAATAGTTGCGATGTATTTCATGGCAATGAAAACACTTATGGGGGCTACTCAAACAACATAGTTGTAAGTGAAAAATTTGCCATTTGTGTGCCAAAAAGTGCACCGATGGATAAGGTTGCACCTTTGCTTTGTGCGGGTATTACCACTTACTCGCCTTTAAAATTTTCTAAGATAAAAGAAGGCTCAAGCGTTGCTATAGCAGGCTTTGGCGGACTTGGTATGATGGCTGTAAAATACGCTGTTAAAATGGGTGCAAAGGTTAGCGTTTTTGCTAGAAATGAAAACAAAAAAGCCGATGCTTTGGCTATGGGTGTAAGCTCATTTTACACAAGCTGCGATAAAAACGCCGTAAAAGAACGCTTTGATTTAATCATCTCAACCATTCCAACGCCTTATAATCCTGCTGTTTATTTGGATTTACTTAAATTTGGTGGCGAAATGGCTATAGTTGGCTTACCTCCTGTGGAAGATAAGGTAAATATAGGCATAAACGAGCTTGTACATAAGGCAGGCAAAAAGGTTTATGGTTCGTTAATTGGCGGTATTGCTGAAACTCAAGAAATGCTTGATTTTTCTTTAAAACATGGAATTTATCCAGAAACCGAGCTTATTACCCCACAAGAAATCGATAAAGCTTATGAAAATCTAACCTCAGGAAAGGCTAAATTTCGCTATGTTATTGATATGACAAAAGAATAATTTAATACTTATCAAAAACTACATCGCTAATGTCAAATCCTCTTTGCTTAGCGATGTCTAAAAGCTCTTTTGTGCTTTTTTCATCTATTATATTTCTTGCTAAAATCCAAAGATATTTTTTATCAGGACTACCCACAATGGCAACTTTATACTCGCTATCAATAAAAATGATTTCATAATTTACTCTATTAAAAAGGTTCATAAAGATATTAAATCTCACTGCTAATTGTCTATTTGAAACGATTTTTGCCTTACCTTTTATGCTTGAAATTTCATTTTCTTTACTGCAAAAATTCTCAATCTCTACATAAGGAACACCATTTTTATATTTAAGCTCGTATTTTGCCTTTGAATTTAGGCAAGATTTTTGAAAAAAGGCGGGTTTTCTAGCCATTTCAAGCCATTCTCCCATATAATTTTGTAAAGAAAGTTCGCCAATTAATTCAAGCATTTTTTTCCTTTTTGTCTTTCTCGCCCCATTTGCACATAGCTTGTAAAATGGGAATTAAACTTTGTCCGCGTTTGGATAAGCTATATTCTACCTTGGGTGGAATTTGAGCGTATTCTTTTCTGATAATTAAACCATCATTTTCTAGTTCTCTTAAGGTATTGGTTAAAGTTTTAAAAGATATGGAGCTTAAAAAGCGTTTGAGTTCATTATAACGCACGATTTCATAGCGAAATAAGCAGTATAAAATACTCATTTTATATTTTCCATTAATTAATGCTAGAGTATAGTTAAATCCACATTCTTCGAAATTGCACTGAGAATTCTCTTTAGTCATTTAACATTCCTTTAGTATAGTATCTTACTTTATTTTCTGTATTGAAAATGATATTATGCTAAGTTATAATTGTATCATAAAATTTAAAAAAGGATAAAAATGAAAAATATACTCTTGCTTAATGGTGCTAAAGAATTTGGAAGTTCAAAAGGACAGCTTAATTTAACATTGCATAATCATGCTTTAGAAATTTTAAAAACATTAGGATACGAAGTAGATCAAACTCACATAGATCAAGGATATGATCCTAAAGAAGAGATACAAAAATTTATAAAAGCTGATGCTGTGATCTATCAAATGCCAGCTTGGTGGATGGGCGAGCCTTGGATAGTTAAAAAATATATCGATGAAGTGTTTGGTTTGGGTGCTGGAGTGCTTTTTAAAAATGATGGAAGAACTCATGAAAATCCTAGTAAAAACTACGGAAAAGGTGGTTTAGATCATGGTAAAAAATACATGTTTTCTCTCACTTGGAATGCACCTCTTGAAGCCTTTAATGATAAAAATGAATTTTTTGAAGGAAAGGGTGTAGATATGGTGTATTGGCATTTGCATAAGGCTCATGAATTTATAGGTATGAAAGCTTTACCAACTTTTATGTGTAATGATGTGGTAAAAAATCCTCAAGTGGAAAAATATCTAAACGAGTATGAACTACACTTGAAAAAAATTTTTTAAAAAATTTGACTTAAAAATTTCAAGGTGTAACATTGACTCGAACAAAGTATTTGTATATCTTGCTTGTTTTAGCTATGTTTTTATGGGGCTCATCTTGGCCTACTTCTAAGATTTTATCAGCTTATGCTGATACTTCTGTGATTACTTTTTGGCGTTTTTTCTTTGTTTTGCTAGGCTCTTTGATGGTATTAGGCTTTTTAAGAATTCCTTTAAGGCTTGAAAAATCTATTTTAAAATGGGTGCTGATAGCAGGAATTTTAAATGGGTTTTATACTTTTGTATTTTTTATTGCCATTAAGCATGGTTTAGCTGGAAAAGGCGGTGTTTTGGTTACAACTATGATTCCTATTTTTTCTTATTTTATATTTATGATAGCGATATTATTTCAAAAAGATAAAAAATCAACTCACAAGATCACAAAGAGTGAAATTTTAGGATTATTTTTAGGTTTATTATCTGGATTTTGTTTGTTAAATTTAGGGAGTTTAGAAGATTTATTTGGTAAATTTAATATTTTATTTTTAACTTGTTCTTTTATTTGGGCTTTGATAGCAGTGTTTAATCATAAAGCCAAAGGAGCTCACCCTTTGGCGATTAACTTTTATATTAATCTCATTTCTGTTTTAATGTTTTCTTGGGTATTGTTTGATGTAAAAAGTTATGAAATTTTTCATTTTGAATTTAAATTTTGGATCAGTATGTTTGTCGTTGCTTTTTTATCAACTATTATAGGTACTAGTATTTATTATTATGGGATTCACATTTTAGGGAGTGTTAAGGCAAATTCTTTTGTTTTAATCACTCCTGCTAGTGCTTTAATTTGCAGCTATTTTATACTAGATGAGGTGCCAAATGCACTTACCTTGTTAGGTTGTGCCTTGGCTATAGGTGCTATATATTTTATCAATATTTATGGCAAAAAAGCTTAGATCATTTTCTATAACCGTGGCTATTTTTGTATAGTCTCCTGTGCTTTGTCCTACTGCCATTAAAATGATAGGAATACCACTTTTTGGTACCTGTATGCTTCCAAAAACTGCAGGATCTGAAATAATATCTGTTGAGTTTTTATGCTCTATACTTTTGCTAGATTCTGTATAAATCACCATTCTATCACACTTTATAACTAGTATTTAAAAAAGCATCTATGCCTTTTTGAGTAAAAACATCTTTATTTGTTCCTAAAATAACGCGTATAATAGGATCTTTTGAGCTTTTAAAAATAGGATTTTCACATTCTCTAGCTTCTAAATTAAAAGGTATAAAAGTATTATGAGTATTTAAAATATCATCTTTTTGCAAAGCTCTTCCTTTAAAAATTCCAACTCTCATTTTAGCATCGCTGGATTTAGAGTTTAAAAAACTTTTTACTTCAAAGCTACCTGCTACGCATAAATACCCACGAAAACCTATTTTTGCTAAACCAAGTTCTAAAATATCGCCTTTATTTGCTTTATATACCTTGCAAGTTTTTATTTTTTGATTATTAAGCTTTGCCTCAAATTCAGCCCCACTTAAAACAAAATAATTCTCATCTAAAAATTTATATTTTCCACCCTTTAAATAAAGCTCAATTCCTGCTTCATCTTGTTTGTTTCCAAGTAAGATATTTGTCATTCTTAAGGCATCTTCATCCATAGCCCCACTTCTTGCTATGCCAAATTTAGCAAATTTTTTTCTACCAAAGTCTTGCAAACTCGAATTTATAAATGCTTCAATGATTTTATACTCATAAATTTCCTTTTGATAGATTTTTTAGCAACTTGCTCTTGGAACTCAAAAAATTCATCTTTTGAAATGGCTTTAAATTTTAAAAACATACCCGCTTTTAAAAGAGTGGAATTTTTTCATCTTCTTTATCAAAAAATTCCAAAGATGTTCTAGCAATGATTTACCAATCCCCTGGACTTGAAATAAGATAAACTCCTGTTTGTTTATTGGCTATACCTACACTTCCAGCTTCTATTTTTGCTCTAGGGCTTGAAAGGCGTGGGGTAAAAAGTTTTTTGTCTAAACCTCCAAGATAAGGAAAACCTGCCAAACCTAGCATAAAAACAAGATAGTAAGGCTTAGTGTGAAGAGATATAAGTTCTTCTTTTTAAATTTGATTGAAATTCTAAATCCAGTCCAAATTCTTCATCATAACAAAGTGGAACTTCTATACAAAGACTTGAGTTTTGCTCCGTAAGTTTAATATCCTTTTTAATTTTTTTCAAAAAATCAAGCAAAGAATTTAAAGAAAGTATACAAGGATTAAAGTATATAAGCAAGCTTGCATAAGTACTTATCAACTCATCAATACCATAAAATTTCACCTTCTTTTAGGGCTTTTTGTATCCTTTGTTTCGTGCTTAAAACATAAGCATTGATTTGAGGTGAAATTTCTTGTTTAATAAAAAGCAAAAGCAAAGCCTTGCTTCCACTAAAATGCACACTAAACATTGTTAAAACCTATATAAAATTTTCCAAAGCACAAATTTGAATTTGTTCTTTTTCTAAATTTTCTTTGATTTTTTTAACAAATTCTAAAGCTTTTACATTATCCCTATGAACGCAAATACTATCCGCTTTTAAATCAATTTCTTTGCCATTTATGCTTGTAACTTTGCCTTCTTTTATCATTTTTACAACGCGTTTATCGCTAAATTTTTATCAATAGCTGCTATATTATAAAGTGTGCCATAAGCTTTAAAATGCTGTATTTTCATACCTTTTGTCTTAGTAAAGCCAAAGCTCCTAGTTGATACAAGGCATGGTTTTTGACTTCTTCAAAGCTTATTTGCATATTGCGTCTTCCAAAACCCAAAAGATCAGGATAAGATGGGTGTGCTCCTATGCAAACACCATTTTGCTTGGCTAAATTTAAGGTCTTATCCATTACACAAGGATCACCCGCATGAAAGCCACAGGCGACATTTGCTGAGCTTACAAATTTTTAAAATTTTTTTCATCCATTCCCATTTTATAGGTGTCAAAACTTTCCTCTAAATCACTATTTAAATCTACTTTGAACATTATTTGACCTTGTATATTTAATTATTGATTTTATTGTATCTAAAGAAGAATTTTAAATAAGCTGAAAGTTTTGAAAAATAAATAAAAAAGTTACAATAAGTAAAAATAATATTTTAAGCAGGCTAAAACCTGCTTAATTTTAATCTTTCCTTGTTTTTGCATCAACTACGAATAAAGGTTTATAGAGCAGTTTAAATCCGCTAATAAAACTTAAAGTATCGTCACTTGTAAGCCAATTGATAAATTTTTTAGCTTCAGTATAATTAACATTTTTGCAATGTTTAGGATTTGTTGCTATAACAGAATAAAAATTTTTAAGGCTATCATTACCTTCATTTACAATGACTAAACTTGGATTTCCTTTTTCACTGGCTTCATATTTGATATAAGTGCCACGATCAGTTAAAATCACACCTTTTTTTTCTTCAGCGATTTTAATGCTTGCTAGCATACCTTGTCCACTTTGTTGATACCAGTTTTCTTTTTCAGGCACACCACCAAGATCTTTCCAAAGACTTTTTTCTTTATTATCAGTACCCGATTTATCGCCTCTTGAGATGAAAGTGAGTTTTTCATTTTTGATAAGTTCTAAACTTTCTTTTAAATTTTTGCCTTTAAATTTAGAAGCTATTGATTTATCCGCAATGATGATAAAATCATTATACATCACAGGGGTTCTATCCACGCCAAAACCTTTTTTTATAAATTCTTTTTCTGCTTTTGGAGAGTGTACAAAAAGTACATCAGCATTGCAATCTTCACCCATTTTTAAAGCCGCACCTGTTCCTACTGCAACCCATTTTAAGGTATTGCCGCTTTCTTGTTCATAAAGAGGCTTTAGAGCATCTAAAAGTCCTGTATTGTCAGTGCTTGTTGTGGTTGCCATTTTAAGTTCTGCTGCACTTGCACTTAAAGCTAAAGCAAGGGCTAAAGAAATGATTTTTTTCATTTTTTCTCCTTATAAATTTACATAAAAAAATATTTTAGCATAATTATGCTAAAATTACTTATTTTAAAAAGGATATTTTTGGATTATATTTTTGATGGTTTTAAACAAGCTTTATTTTTACTTTTTAATGCTGATGAAAGTGTAATTTCAGCTATAAAAACTACACTTTTAAGCTCAAGTATTTCTATAGTTTTAGCTTTGCTCATAGGTTTTCCTTTGGGATTTATCTTAGGCTTTTTTGATTTTAAATTTAAACGCTTTATAAAACTTATCATAGATACTAGCCTTTCTTTTCCAACAGTTGCGGTAGGACTTATACTTTATGCACTGATTTCAAGTCGAGGACCTTTGGGAGAATTTGGACTACTTTTTACTATAAAGGCTTTAATTTTAGGGCAGTTTATTTTAGCACTTCCTATAGTGATCGCACTTTTTTCAAATTTGATAGAAAATATGAATAAAAAACATTTTTTACTTATAAAATCTTTTCACTTAAGTCCTTTAAAACTTGTTTTAATGATGATTTATGAATTACGCTTTGCTTTGATTAGCGTCGTTGCACTAGCTTATGGACGCATTGTAGCAGAAGTAGGAGTAGCGATGATAGTGGGTGGAAATATTAAATACGACACTAGAACCATAACCACGGCTATTTCTCTTGAAACCAACAAAGGCGAATTTGCTAGTGGTATAGCTTTGGCTTTGGTTTTAATTCTCATTGCCTTTTGTTTAAATTTCATTACACACAAACTTAAAAGAACATAAAATGATAGAAATTTCTAATCTTTTTTTCAACTATCAAAACAAAGAAGTTTTAAAAATTAAAAATTTAAAACTTGATACAAGTAAAATTAGCATCTTAATGGGAACGAATGGAAGTGGAAAATCTACATTTTTAAGAATATTAAAATTTTTAGAAGGAGATTTTTCAAAAAATATTTCTTATTTTGGAAATTTTAAACTTAATAATAAACAAAAGCGTGAAATTTATTTGCTTTTTCCAGAGCCTATTTTGTTAAATCGTAGCGTAAGGGCAAATTTTTTATTTACTTTAAAAACTTATGGGATTAAAGAAGATATCGAAGAACGTATAAAAGAAAGTTTGATGTTTTTAAATTTAGATGAAAGTCTTTTAAGTAAATATCCTAATGAACTTTCATCAGGACAAAGTCAAAAAATAGCTTTTGCTATAGCTTTAAGCGTAAGAGCGAAGTATTATTTACTTGATGAACCGAGTGCTTTTTTGGATAAAAATACTACGCTTTTATTTAAAAAAGCTATTCTTAAAATGCACGAAAATTTCAATACAGGTTTTTTAATCGCAAGCCATGATAAACATTTTTTAGATTCTTTGGCTCAAAAAAAACTTTATTTACACAGTGGAGAAATTTTAGAATTTGAAAATACTAATGTTTTTGAGCTAGAAAATCAAGGTGTAAAATTTTGTAATTTTATAGATTTTAGTAATTGTAAAAAATATAAAGATTTTAAAAAACCTCCAAGTAAAATTGCGATTGATCCTTATAAAATTTCTTTTTTTAATTCTAAAAATATCCCAAAAAATAATTATGAGTTTATTTTAGAAAAATGTTATATTATAGCACTTAGAAGTAGGAAAAGTGATGTTTTTATAAGGGTAAGTTGTATGGATAAAATTTTAGAATTTGCTTTAGAAAAACAAGAATTTTTAAAATTCGATTTAAAATTATACAAAGAACTCAGTCTTTATTTTTATGAAGATGCAATATGTTTCTTAAATTAACATACATTATAAAATTTAAATAAAATATTACAAATATTCTCATTTTTTATAAAATTTATCTTAATTATTTTTTAAATTTGTATTTAATACAAATAAACTCTTATATAATGTTTAAAAATAATCATAAAGGAGTTTTTATGCTTAATCAAAATAATCAAGAGCTTTTTAAGCCAAGTAAAGAATTTTCTCGTAATGCTCGTATAAAAAATTTATGTGAATACTATGATTTATGCGATGAAGCCAAGGAAGATTTTGAAGGTTTTTGGAAAAGACAAGCACTTGAGAAGATCGAGTGGTTTTCGCCTTTTTCAAGAGTGCTAAATGAGGATAAAGCTCCATTTTATAAATGGTTTGAAGGTGGAACTTTAAATGTAAGCTATCAATGTCTTGATCGTCATATGAAAACAAGACGCAATAAAGCTGCTTTGATTTTTGAAGGTGAAATGGGGGATTATGAAGTTTATACTTATAGAAGATTATTGCATGAAACTTGCAAGGCAGCCAATTTGCTTAAAAAATTCGGAGTAAAAAAAGGCGATAGGGTTGTAATTTATATGCCTATGATTGCAGAAACAGCTATAGTAATGTTAGCTTGTGCAAGGATTGGGGCTATTCATAGTGTGGTATTTGGAGGGTTTTCTCCTGAAGCCTTAAGAGATAGAATTATAGATGCAGGAGCTAAACTTGTAGTAACGGCTGATGGTGCTTTTCGTCGTGGCAAACCTTATATGTTAAAACCTGCAGTAGATAAGGCTTTAAGTGAAGGGTGTGAAAGTGTAGAAAAAGTACTTATAGTTATACGCAATAATGAGCCTATAGAATATATTAAAGGAAGGGACTATGTTTATAACGAACTTGTGAAAAATGAATCTTATAAGTGTGAACCCGAAATCATGGATAGCGAGGATTTGTTGTTTTTGCTTTACACTTCAGGATCAACAGGCAAGCCAAAAGGAGTTATGCATGCAAGTGCAGGATATATACTTTGGGCACAAATGACTATGGAATGGGTTTTTGATATTAAAGATTATGATAATTATTGGTGTAGTGCTGATGTGGGTTGGATTACAGGACATACTTATGTAGTTTATGGGCCTTTAGCATGTGGAGCAACGACTATAATGCATGAAGGAACTCCTACTTATCCAAATTCTGGGCGTTGGTGGAGAATGATAGAAGAGTATCAAATAAGCAAATTCTACACTTCGCCAACTGCTATAAGAATGCTTCATGCTGATGCACCTGATGAGCCAAGAAAATATGATTTAAGTACGCTTGAAGTGCTTGGAACGGTTGGAGAGCCTATCAATCCTAGTGCTTGGAAGTGGTTTTATGATGAAATAGGGGGAACTAAAAGTCCTATAGTCGATACTTGGTGGCAAACAGAAACAGGTGGGCATATGATCACGCCTTTACCAGGCGCTACTCCTTTAAAACCAGGTTGTGCCACCTTGCCTTTGCCAGGAATTTTTGCAGAAGTTATTGATGAAGAAGGCAATAAAAAAGATGAGAGTGAAGATGGATTGCTTTGTATAACTAAACCTTGGCCTTCGATGATTCGTGGAATTTGGGGTAATGATGAACGCTATATAGAAAGTTATTTTTCTCAAGCTAGAAAAGATGGAAAAGCTGTATATTTTAGTGGCGATGGTGCTTTTTATGATAAAAATGGTTATATTACCATCACAGGAAGAACAGATGATGTGGTTAATGTTGCAGGACATCGTATAGGAACGGCTGAAATTGAAAGCGCTATTGCTAAACATCCAAGTGTAGCAGAATCAGCTGTAGTGAGTATTTTGGATGCGATTAAGGGTGAGTCATTGTTTGCTTTTGTGGTTTTAAGTCCTGCATCCAGTTGTGATCTTGGCGGAGCTATAGAAACTTTAAAAGAACTTAATGACATTTTAAGAGTAGAAATAGGACCTATAGCTAAAATAGAAAAAATTCTTTATACTCCAGGTTTGCCAAAAACTAGAAGTGGTAAAATAATGAGAAGAATTTTAAGAACTATAGCAAGAGGTGAAGAAATCAAACAGGATATTTCAACGCTCGAAGATTCTGGAGTAGTAGAAACTATTGTTAAATTAGCTAAGGCAGAGTTTGAATAACAAGGCAAAAAGAACTTTGCCTTGTTGCATAAAAATTCATAAAAATAAGCTATAATGATAAAAAAATAAAAGGAAATTTTTATGCTTCAAACTTGTATTTTCCCTGCGGCAGGTTATGGGACAAGATTTTTACCTGCAACAAAAACTTTACCTAAAGAGATGTTGCCTATCTTAACTAAACCTTTGATTCATTATGGGGTTGATGAAGCTTTGGAAGCAGGAATGGAAAATATGGGCTTTGTCACAGGGCGTGGAAAAAGAGCTTTAGAAGATTATTTTGATATTTCTTATGAACTTGAGCATCAAATTTCAGGTACAAAAAAAGAATACTTACTTGATGAAATTCGTTCTTTAATCAATCGTTGTACCTTTACTTTTACAAGACAAAATCAAATGAAAGGTTTAGGTGATGCGGTTTTAAAAGGTAAACCTTTGGTTGGCGATGAAGCTTTTGGTGTAATTTTGGCTGATGATTTGTGTGTCAATGAAGAAGGCTTAAATGTTATGGCTCAAATGGTAAAAATTTATGAAAAATATCGCTGCACCATCATAGCTGTGATGGAAGTACCAAAAGAACAAGTTTCAAATTATGGAGTAATTTCTGGAAATTTTGTAGAAGAAAATCTTATCATGGTTAATTCTATGATAGAAAAACCAAGTCCTGATGAAGCTCCAAGTAATCTTGCTATCATAGGAAGATATATTTTAACTCCTGATATTTTTGGAATTTTAGAAAATACTAAAGTAGGAAAAAATGGCGAAATTCAACTTACCGACGCGCTTTTAACTCAAGCAACCAATGGTATGGTTTTAGCTTATAAATTTCAAGGGAAGCGCTTTGATTGTGGAAGCGTAGAAGGCTTTGTAGAGGCGACAAATTATTTTTACGAGAAAAGTAAATGTTAAACAATACACTTTTTTTTAAGCAAAGTGAAATTCACACTATAAGTTCTTATGCAAATCGTATTAATGATGAGGTAAAAAGTGGAGATGTAGGGTATTATCATCTTATTGACACAAGTTTGAATTTAATCGATGAGAGCTTGAAATTTATTCAAGATAAAGAATATGTAAAAAATATCGTTTTAGTGGGAATGGGAGGTTCAAGTTGTGGTGTAAAAGCCTTGCGCGATATGCTTTTTAATGAAAAAAGTAACCAAAGAGAGCTTTTTATACTCGATAACACAAGCTCACATTCTTTTAATAAGACTTTAGAAAAAATCAAGCTTGAAGAAAGTTTGTTTTTAATCATCAGTAAAACAGGTAGCACTATAGAAGTCGTATCACTTTTTAAACTTCTTATTGAACATTTTAAACTTGATATGCAAGAATTAAAAAAATACTTTGTTTTTATTACTGATAAGGATTCAAAACTTCATAAAGAAGGTGAAAATTTAGGTATTAAATGCTTTTTTATCCCTGCAAATGTAGGAGGTCGTTTTAGCATACTTTCAGCCGTGGGTATAGTTCCACTTTGTTTTTGTGGCTATAATGCCAAAGCTCTTTTAGAAGGAGCTAAAGCTTGTTTTGAAGATTTTTTTACTCGCAAAAAAGATGAAATTTTACAAAAGGCTTATCATTATTGCACACACAAAAATGCCAATATCAATGTGCTTTTTTCATATAGTGATGCTTTTAAAGGCTTTAACGAATGGTATATCCAGCTTATTGCTGAAAGTTTAGGTAAAAAGCAAGGCTATAAACGCATAGGTTTAACTCCTGTTGCACTCATTGGAGCAAGAGATCAGCATAGTTTTTTACAACTCATCATGGATGGACCTAAAAATAAAACTGTAACTTTTTTAAAAATCAAAGACGCTCAAAAAGCACCTATTATCCCTGATATTCATTTTAAATTTTTAGATTCTTTAAGTAATAAAGTCAATCTTCACGAACTTTTAAACGCCCAATGTGATGCAACTATGCATGCTTTAATCGCCGAAAATTTGAGTGTTGATGTGATAGAACTTGAAAAACTTGACGCTTGGCATGCGGGATATTTGATGTATTATTATGAACTTTTTACTTCAACTTGCGGTGTTATGCTAGGGATTAACACTTATGATCAACCTGGTGTGGAAGTTGGAAAGTTGATCTTAAAAAATATATTAAATTCTTAATCAAAATTCATTAAAAAAGAGTATAATGATTTTAAATTAAAATTATAATAAAAATTTTTAATTAATAATAATTATTATTTAAGAATTTTATGTTATAATTTTAAAAATCAAAAAAGGAGTCAATCATGTCAGTTACAAAACAATTATTACAAATGCAAGCAGATGCTCATCATCTATGGGTTAAATTTCATAATTATCACTGGAATGTAAAAGGTTTGCAATTTTTTTCTATACACGAGTACACAGAAAAAGCTTATGAAGAAATGGCAGAACTTTTTGATAGTTGTGCTGAAAGAGTTTTACAACTTGGCGAAAAAGCCATCACTTGCCAAAAAGTTTTAATGGAAAATGCAAAAAGTCCAAAAGTTGCAAAAGATTGCTTTACTCCACTTGAAGTCATAGAACTGATCAAACAAGATTATGAATATCTTTTAGCAGAATTTAAAAAACTCAATGAAGCAGCAGAAAAAGAAAGTGATACCACAACAGCTGCTTTTGCGCAAGAAAATATCGCAAAATATGAAAAAAGTCTTTGGATGATAGGCGCTACTTTGCAAGGTGCTTGCAAAATGTAATTTAAGGGGCTTTATGCCCCAATTATACAAACTAGGTTATAATATCCTTTTTTAAAGGATAAAATTGAAAGTACTTAATTTTTTTTATGAAAACCATCCTAAATTTGAAGTAAGTTATGAAAGAAAAAATCAAATTTCAAAACCAAATATTATCATAAAAGGCCCACGATTTTGTGGTAAAAAAACACTTATTTTTAATTTTTTATCTCAATTTAAAGCAAGTGAAATTTTGTTTTTAGATTTATATGATACACGCTTTGAAAAACAAAGTTTAGAAAGACTTGCTGATTTTTTGAATGAAAATTTACAAATTAAAATTCTTTGCCTTTATAATTTGGATTTTATCCCTAATTTAGAAAAAATTAAAATTCCCATCATCTTAAGTACAAATATAAAAGATTTAAATATAAATGGGTTTGAAGAACTTGAACTTGATTATTTTGATTTTGAAGAATTTATTAGTGTAAGTAAGAAAAATTTACCTATAAATAATTTAGTAGGTCTTTTTTTGCAAAGTGGACGCAGTAAATTTGGAGAAAAAAACATACTTCTAAGACAAAGCTTTACTCTTTTAGAATTAGAAATTTTAAAGTATTTAGCTTTAAATTTGGGTCAGCAAATCAGTATTTCTAAGATATTTATAGAACTTAAAAAAATATTAAAAACTTCAAAAGATAGTGTTTATCAAGCTATAAAAAAATTAGAAAATACTTATGTGATCTATACTTTAAAACATGATGAAAAAAAACTTCAAAAGATTTATTTTAAAGATTTTGGCCTAAGAAATAATCTTTGTATTTCAAAGGATTTTTCGCATTTATTTGAAAATTTAGTTTTAAGCGAGTTGTTTAAATTTAAAGAAGATTTTTTTTATAACAAATACTTTAACTTTTATAGCCAAATATCTAAAATTGCTTATATTTCAAGTCCAACTTTAGATATTGATTTGATTAAATTACGTGCTAAGAAAATTTTACCAAAGGCTTTAGAACTTGGAATTTTTCATGTGATTTTTATCACTCTTTCAAGCGAGGATAGTTTTTTTGAGCAAGGGGTTAAATTTGAAGTCATATCTTTTGATAAATTTTCACTTGGATTTTAGGTGTTGTTTGAGTTTGTATCGTATTTTTCAAGGTTGTATCGTTTGATGATTTTTGTAATAAGATTGATATAATATCCCTTGCGTTCAGAATAAGAATCTAAAGTTTTAATAGCCTCTAGCCCTGTTATCTCTTTGCCTTCGCTTTCAAATTTAGCTCTTGCATCGCGAAACTTTTCATAAGCAAAATGACGATTTAAATTTAAAACATAAGAGTCAACACTATCTTGCAGACTATCAAAAATTTTAATTTTGTGTTTTTTATCTGGATGTCTTAAATCAGGAATTAAACCTTTCTCACCCCAAGTCCATTCTCCAAAAAGATTGTTTGCTTCTCTTGCGAAGCGACTGGTACCTGTAGCACTTTCAACTAAAGCTTGGGCTATACCCATGGATTTTGGAATTTTTTGAATACGTTTTTTATATTCTGCAAAATCATAAAGATTTTCAATGCGATATTTGTTTTTTATCGTGATAAGTTTTTCAAGATTTATTTGGTTTGAAGTCCTAAAGCCTGTTTTGTAAGCATCTTTAAAAAAGGCTTCGATAAAAGCTCTTTCTTGTTCAATTTTTTTAAAGCTTTGATCAAACATTTCATTCATTTTTATAAAAAAAATTTGTCTTTTTTGATCTATATCAAGTTTGTAATATTCTTCTCCAAATCCACTCTTTAGATCATCAGCAAAAAGTGGGATTAGAAAAAGACTAAAAAAAATTATAATTGGCTTCAAAACAATACTTTACCTTTCCTTCAAAAAACAATTCTTCATTTTTATATGCAAACCCTATCTCTTCACCACTTTTAGGAGTTATTTTAACTTTATTTTGTACTTTTTTATTTAAAAATGCCAGATAAAAACAAGCCCCCATTCCTGTGCCACAAGCTAAGGTTTCATCTTCAACTCCGCGTTCATAGGTGCGAACTTTTAAATGATTTTCATCTAAAATTTTTACAAAATTAACATTGGCATTATATTTTTGTCTCATTTTTTGACAAAGCATTGTATCAAATTCATCTAAATTTTGACAAAAATGTACTAGATGTGGAACTCCAGTGTTACAAAGTTGCCAAGTTTTTCCTAACTCTTCAAAAGTATTTTGCACGCTTTTTATTTTGCCTAAAGATACTTCAACTTTATCTTGATTTACCTTTGCTTTTATTATTCCTGCACCGGTTAAAAAACTCATGTTAGGATTTATTTTGTTAATATGATGTGCAAAATGTGCCGCAGCCCTTGAGCCATTGCCACACATAGCAGCCCTTGAGCCATCGTTATTATAAAATTCCCATTCAAAGTCGTATTTTTCATGAGGCAATATCACGATAAAGCCATCCCCACCTATGCCCTCATAACGATTGCAAAGTTCTTTAGCTAAAGCACTTCTATCTTCTTTTCTATCAGCATTTGTTATGACAAAATCATTCCCACTTGCACAATATTTATAAAATTTCACATTTTTCCTTTAGAAATTTCTTGTATTACTTTAACACATTCTTGCCTAAAATCGGCATAAGAGTTAGTATTTTTAATGATAAAATCTGCTTTTTTAAGTTTTTCTTCAATATCTATTTGAGAATCAAGTCTCGCTTTTGCAGCTTCTAAGCTAAGCTTATCTCTTTGCATGATTCTTTTAAGGCTTAATTCTTTGGGTGTGTAAATTACTATGACTTTGCCTAAATTTTCATAAGTACCGCTTTCAAAAAAAAGAGGAATTTCTACAAAAAAAGCTTTATTTTCTTTATCTAGAATTTGCATTTGTTCTAAAATTTTAGCTCGAATTTTAGGATGAGTGAAATTTTCTAAGGTTTTTTTAGCTTCTTTGTTGTTAAAAACAATTTCTCCAAGGATTTTTCTATCGATTTTCTTTTCTTTTGTGAGTAAATTTTTTAAGTTAAAGGGAGAAAAAATCTTTTCAAGTTCTAAAGCATTTTCATCTAAAATTTTATGAGCAATTTTATCTGCGCTAATGCTTTTAAAGCCTAAAGAATTCGCTATTTCTATAAAAGTGCTTTTACCACAAGCAATTGAAGCGGTTACAAAAAAAGCATTTTTCATCTTATGCCTTATTAAAACTTTTTTCGTTAAAATACCTTTTTAGTTCTTAAAGGAAAATAAATGAAAATTTCATATGAAGATGCAGGCGTAAGTATAGATAATGGAAATGCCTTTGTAGAGGCTATAAAACCTTTGGTTAAAGAAACTTTTAATGATAATGTTGTAGGCGGAATTGGTTCTTTTGCTGGTGCTTTTAGAATGCCAAGTGGTTTTAAAAAGCCTGTGATTTTAGGTGCAACAGATGGTGTTGGTACCAAGCTTCGCTTGGCAATTGATGCTAAAAAATATGATACTATAGGGCAAGATTTAGTAGCAATGTGTGTGAATGATTTGATTTGTAATTTTGCTACGCCTTTGTTTTTCCTAGATTATTATGCTACAGCCAAGCTCGAAGTAGAAGTAGCAAAGGTTGTTGTATCAGGCATTGCCAAGGGATGTAAGATGGCAAATTGTGCATTAATCGGCGGAGAAACTGCTGAAATGCCTGGAATGTATGCAAAAGATGATTTTGATCTTGCGGGTTTTGCAGTGGGTATGGCTGAAGAAGATGAGATTGATAGAAGTAAATTTGTTAAAAATGGTGATATTTTATTGGCACTTCCTAGTTCAGGACTTCATTCAAATGGTTATTCTTTAGCTAGAAAAGTACTTTTTGAAAGTTTAAAATTAAAATTTGATGACAAGATAGAGGGTAAAAATTTAATTGATATTTTGTTAGAACCTACAAGGATTTATGTGCGTGATTTTCTTACACTAAAGCCTTATATCAGTGCTCTAGCACATATTACAGGGGGTGGTTTAGTAGAAAATTTACCACGCGTTTTACCTCGTGGTATGGGTGCAACTATACGCAAACATCATCTTAAAACTCCTGAAATTTTTTATACTATAGGACAGGCTGTAGAAGAAAGCGAAATGTATAGAAGCTTTAACATGGGAGCGGGTTTAGTAATGGTTGTAGATCCTTCTAATGTAAGTAAGGTTTTAGAAAATTCAGATGCCTTTATTATCGGCGAAATTTGCATTAATGAAGGTATTGTTTTAGAGTGAAAATAAAGCGTCAATACGCTTTATTTGTGTATTTTAAGTTCTATTTTTGTAGTGTTTTGTTCTTTTGGCAAAGGATTGGTTTGTGCTAGATAAAAGGCTACGAGTACATTTACAAGCATAGCGATAAGTAAAAGAGGAGTGGTTCGTTTTATAATATCCATTGGAGCTACTTTTGCAAATCCAGCTAAAGCTATGATTCCGCCTGCTATTGGTGAAGCTGCACGACCTAAACAAGATGCAATTTCTATAGGTAAAACTAGAGTAATAGGTGCAACGCCTAATTTTGTA
The DNA here is from genome assembly GCF_001762815.1 of Campylobacter sp. BCW_6465. Taxonomy (NCBI): domain Bacteria; kingdom Pseudomonadati; phylum Campylobacterota; class Epsilonproteobacteria; order Campylobacterales; family Campylobacteraceae; genus Campylobacter; species Campylobacter sp. BCW_6465. The sequence continues at coordinate 70,830 of NZ_MJXN01000070.1, read as the reverse complement.
GCCATATCAGGAGCTAGTTTTCCAAAAGCATTAAAAGCAGCAATTCCACTTCCCATAATCACTGTGGCAAAATAAACTAAAAAGCTTAAAATAGCTATACTCAAAAGAATTCCAAACCATGCAAAATTTCCTGTTCCAAGATTTGAAACCGCGTTAGCAAGGATATTAACTCCACCAAGTGCTTTAATGCCTTCAGCAAATACTCCAGCAGCGATGATTATGCTTACGACTGAGATAAAAATTTCAGCCATAGCTTTTAAAATCACCATCATATCTTCGCCTAATTTTCTAGCATTTCTGTGTCTTGCAAATTCAACAAGAAAAACTAAAGAAATACTTACAAAATTTGCTGTCACAACATCGAGCTTGATAGTAAAAAAATACGCTGTAAATAAAAATACAACAGGTAACCAAGGAAAGAGTATGTAAAAAGTGGGACATTTAGGATCAATGATTTGCGGAATTTCAACTTCATCATTTAAAACACCTTTTTCTTTATCTCTTTTATCAATCCAAGCAAAATAAAAAGGAATCAAGATGGCAATAACTACAACATAGGCAATCACACTATAAATTTGGTAATTTAAAAAAAGCCCTACGACATTATCGCTTTGTCCTACCATATCTGCCATATTGATTGAATTTCCATCTTTTGGACCATAATCAAGTGCAATTAAAGAAAGCACGCATACAGCTGTAATAGGACGGATTTTAAGTGAGATTAAAACAGGATAAATACATGCTAACAAAAGCAAAAGCAATCCAGCATAGCTAGAAATGACAATTTTTAAAGCCATTCCAACAACAAAAGTTCCACTTAAAATCAAGTATTTATTTTTGATTTTTTCTAAGGGTTTATTTGCTAAAAAAGCAAGTTTTGCCGAAGCATTGATATGTTTCATATAAGCAGCAAAACCTGCCACACTCATGATAATAAGTCCTACTCCAGAAAGCTGGCTTTTAAAAGTTGCTGTGATAAAAGCATAGCTATCAAGTAAAACATTCAAAAAGCTTGCATGTTCTCTGCTTGGGGCTTTTGGTATAGGTGTTCCTGTGATGTAAAAAGCAAAAATAAGCAAGATAATACCTGAAAGAAAAAATACAAAAATGGGATTGTATTTTTTGAGTATATAATAAGCAACGACAATTACCGCTAAAAGTGTAGAACATATCATAAAAATTGGCATGATTTCTCCTGAATTTACAGCTTATGAATTTAATTTTAGCTAAATTTTTAAATAAAAAATATTTTTTATTTAAAAATTACTTATTTTTTGTATTGCAAAATTAACATATGTATAGTTTGGTTACTGAAAAATTCATATTTGCATAAAAAATGATTTTTGTATTATAATTATAAATAAATCATAAACGTCACAAAGGATTTAGTATGGCAAGAATTTTGGCATTTGATATAGGTATAAGCTCTATTGGCTGGGCATTTAGCGAAAATGATGAGTTAAAAGAATGTGGAGCTAGGATTTTACAAAAGCTGAAAATCCTAAAACAGGAGAATCCTTAGCCTTAGACGCCTTGCAAGAAGTGCTAGAAAACACCTTGCTAGAAGCAAAGCAAGGCTAAATTACTTAGACATTTAATCGCTAAATTACGAAGATTATCAAAGCTTTGATGAGAGTTTAGCTAAGGCTTATAAAGGCTCTTTAATTAGCCCTTATGAGTTAAGATTTAGAGCTTTAAACGAGCTTTTAAGTAAGTAAGATTTTGCAAGAGTGATTTTACATATTGCAAAAAGGCGTGGCTATGATGATATTAAAAATAATGGTGATGAAGAAAAAGGCGAGATTTTAAAAGCTATCAAGCAAAATGAAGAAAAATTAGTAAGTTATCAAAGTGTAGGCGAGTATCTTTATAAAGAGTATTTTCAAAAATTCAAAGAAAATTCCAAAGAATTTATAAATGTTAGAAATAAAAAAGAAAGTTATGAACGCTGTATAGTGCAAAGTTTTTTAAAAGATGAATTAAAGCTTATTTTTCAAAAGCAAAGAGAATTTGGTCTTTCTTTTTCAAAAAAATTTGAAGAAGAGGTGCTTAGTGTAGTATTTTATAAAAGGGCTTTAAAGGATTTTTCTCATTTGGTGGAAAATTGTAGTTTTTTACTGGTGAAAAATGAGTGCCAAAAAATTCGCCCTTAGCCTTTATGTTTGTAGTACTTACAAGAATTATCAATCTTTTAAATAATCTTAAAAATACTGAAGGAATTTTATATACAAAAGATGATTTAAACACGCTTTTAAATGAAGTTTTAAAAAATGGCACTCTAACTTATAAACAAACAAAAAAAGCTTTTAGTTTTAAGTGATGATTATGAATTTAAAGGAGAAAAAGGAACTTATTTTATTGAGTTTAAAAAATATAAAGAATTTGTAAAAGCCCTAGGTGAGCATAGCTTAAGCCAAGATGATTTAAATGAAATAGCAAAAGTATTACCCTTATAAAAGATGAGATTAAGCTTAAAAAGGCTTTAGCAAAATATGATTTAAATCAAAATCAAATTGATAGCTTAAGCAAATTGGAATTTAAAAACCATTTAAATATAAGTTTTAAAGCCTTAAAACTTATCACTCCTTTAAAAAATACGATGAAGCTTGCAGTGAGCTTAATTTAAAAATAGCATTTAATGAAGATAAAAAAGACTTTTTGCCCGCATTTAATGAAACTTATTACAAAGATGAAGTAACTAATCCTGTGGTTTTAAGGGCGATTAAAGAATATAGAAAGGTCTTAAATGCCTTGCTTAAAAAATATGGTAAAGTGCATAAAATAAACATTGAATTAGCAAGAGAAGTAGATAAAAATCACAACTAAAGAGCTAAAATAGAAAAAGAGCAAAACGAAAACTACAAGGCCAAAAAAGACGCTGAACTTGAATGTGAAAAACTAGGCTTAAAAAAATAGTAAAAATATTTTAAAATTAAGATTATTTAAAGAACAAAAAGAATTTTGTGTTTATAGTGGGGAAAAGATTAAAATTAGTGATTTGCAAGATAAAAAAATGCTTAAAATTGACCATATTTACCCTTATTCTAGAAGTTTTGATGATTCTTACATGAATAAAGTTTTAGTTTTTACCAAGCAAAATCAAGAAAAACTTAATAAAACCCCTTTAAAGCCTTTGGCAATGATAGTGCAAAATGGCAGAAAATTGAAGTTTTAGCAAAAAACCTATCTATTAAAAAGCAAAAAAGAATTTTAGATAAAAATTACAAAGACAAAGAGCAAAAAGACTTTAAAGATATAAATCTAAACGATACTCGCTACATCGCAAGGCTTGTTTTAAACTATACTAAAGATTATTTAGATTTTTTACCTTTAAGCGATGATGAAAATACAAAATTAAACGATACACAAAAAGTCTCAAAAGTATATGTAGAAGCAAAAAGCGGTATGCTAACATCCGCTTTAAGGCACACTTGGGGCTTTAGCACTAAGAATAGAAACAATCATCTTCATCACGCCATCGATGCAGCAATTATTGCTTATGTAAATAATTCTATCGTAAAGGATTTTTCAGATTTTAAAAAAGAGCAAGAAAGCAACACTGCAGAGCTTTATGCAAAAAAATTAGTGAATTAGATTATAAAAACAAAAGGAAGTTTTTTGAGCCTTTTAGTGGTTTTAGGCAAAAGCTTTTAGATAAAATTGATGAAATTTTTGTCTCAAAACCTGAGAGAAAAAAGCCAAGTGGAGCTTTACATGAAGAAACATTTAGAAAAGAATAAGAATTCTATCAATCATACGGCGGAAAAGAAGGAGTTTTAAAAGCCCTAGAGCTTGGTAAAATCCGCAAAGTAAATGGTAAAATAGTTAAAAATGGCGATATGTTTAGAGTGGATATTTTTAAACACAAAAAGACAAATAAATTTTATGCTGTGCCAATTTATACTATGGATTTTGCTTTAAAAGTATTACCAAATAAAGCTGTAGCACGAAGTAAAAAAGGTGAGATAAAAGACTGGATTTTAATGGATGAAAATTATGAGTTTTGCTTTTCTTTATACAAAGATAGTTTGATTTTAATTCAAACTAAAGATATGCAAGAGCCAGAATTTGTTTATTATGAAAGGCTAGATAACTCAAATGCTAGCCTAACTGTTTCAAAACACGATAATAAATTTGAAACGCTAAGCAAAAATGAAAAAATATTGTTTAAAAATGCAAATGAAAAAGAAGTCATTGCAAAAAGTATAAGAATTTAAAATCTAAAAGTATTTGAAAAATATATAGTTTCAGTGCTTGGAGAAGTGACAAAGGCTGAGTTTAGACAAAGAGAAGATTCTAAAAAATGAGTTACGATGAAACTCATAGTATAAATGGTGTTTTTACTCCTTTTTTAGGGCATTTTCAAAGTGCAAAAATCACAAAAGAGCAAATGAATGAGCTTATAAATTTGGCTAAAAAAGCAAGCTTAAATGATAGTAAAATATTGAAGCTGTTACGGCGGCGTTGTATTTTAAAACTTTATTTGGTGCTTCTTTTTCAAGAGATGAGCTTTGTTTTGAAAATTCTGCTTTAAATTATGGCCATGCAATCATTAGGGCTTGTATTATTAGAGCAGTTTGTATCAGTGGACTTTTGCCTTGGCTTGGCATAAAGCACGATAATATTTATAATTCTTTTGCGCTTTGCGATGATTTGATAGAAGTGTTTAGGGCTAGTGTTGATGATTGTGTTTTAAAGCTTAAGGGTGAAAGTGAGTTTTTAAGCAAAGATGACAAAAGAGCGTTAATTAGCAATTTACAAAGCAAAATCAATTTTGATGGGCAAAATTATCCTTTAAATAGAGCGATAAATCATTATGTGGCAAATTTTAAAAATGCTTTATTGTATGAAGATGAACTAAAGATAGTGAAATTTGATGATTGAAGATAAATTTATGCGTGTGCTTTTGATGTTTGATGTGCCAACTAAAAGTAAAAAAGAGCAAAAACTAGCAAGTAAATTTAGAAACAATCTTATAAAATTAGGTTATTTTATGCTGCAATTTAGCGTTTATATGCGTATTTGCAAGGGTTTAAGTTCCGCAAAAAGTTCTATTGAAAATGTAAAAAAGATTTTGCCACCTTATGGAAATGTAAGGGCTTTAATCATCACTGAAAAGCAGTTTGATAAAATGGAGCTTTTGCTTGGTGGCATAGTTTTTAACGAAAAAGTTAATAACGAAACTAATTTAACGCTTTTTGATATAGATAGTCATGGAGAATTTAAATACAAAAATTCAAATAATGAAGAAATTCAAATAAACAAAAAACAAGAAAAATATCACCAGCAAAATTTATTTGAATTTTAAAAGCGGTTTTAGAGGATTGTAACCCCGCAGAGTCCCGCAAACTCTTTATTTTAGTCCCTTTTTAAATTTCTTATGAGATTATAGCATAATTTTTGCTATTTTTATTAAAAAACCCTGAAATTTTCATTATCTGGTAAATATCTATTTTACCATAAAGAAATTTAAAAAGGGACTAAAACTGCATGGAATTTATTTTCTTTATCTGCAAAATTTTACCATAAAGAAATTTAAAAAGGGACTAAAAACCCTAGTGGATTGAAACTCCGCTAGGGCTAATTACTCCACTAAAAGGAGGTTGCAAATTTGAAATTTATTGAAATTTATGGTTGATTAAAATCGAAATAAAATTATTTAAATAATTTTAAGGCATAAAGATAATATCCACTAAACTTTCATTTTCTAACATTTCACATTCTTTTGGCACCACCATAAGGGCAGCTTTATTGTTAAGATTGTTTATAATCGCACTAGAGCCTTCTTTTTTACCTTCAAGATTAGCTAAAATGCGTCCATTTTCAAACTTTATGTTACAAGCGACAAATTCCAAATAAGGTGTTTTTTTCTTGTAGCTTCCTTGTAAGAAGGCTTTGCAAATATAGTCTTTAGGCTGAAGTAACCAAGAGTTTAAAATCTCTCTTGCGTAAAGATTAAACATTACCATAGCCGAGTAAGGAAAACCTGGTAAGGCGATAATGAATTTTTCATTAGCCTTAGCTATTTTGATATGTCTGCCTGGTTTTATGTCGGCTTTATCGATGATGATTTCATATTCTTTTACAGCTTTTTTTAAAAAGTCAAAATCTCCCATAGAAACCCCGCCTGTTGTAATCAAAATATCACAACTTTGCAAAGCACTTTCAAGGGTCGAAAAAGTAGCCTTTTCATCATCTTTTAAAAGAGGAAAAACCCTTGTATCGCAATTTAAATTTTTAGCTAAATTAGCTATGGCGATATGATTTGAAGAGCGGATTTGAGCAGGATTTTCCAAGGCTTCTCCTAGATCTTTGATCTCACTTCCACTACTTAAAACCCCTACAATAGGCTTTATAAACACACTAATGTGAAAAAATCCAAGTTCAGCCAAAAGAGCTATCTCGCTATAATTTAACCTTGTGCCTTTTTTGAGTAAAATTTCATCTTTTTTATAGTTTTCTCCTACTGCACGCACGGCAAAAGCTTGAGGAACTTTTTTTTCTATAAAAAGAGTATCATTTTCTACGCGTACATTTTCAACAGGGACTAAAGTATCGCTTCCTTCGCTCATGAGTGAGCCTGTAAAGGTTTTTACACAAGTACCATTTTGCACGCTAAATTGTGGCATAGTGCCCGCAGGTGTGAGGCCTAAAATTTTTAAAGTTTTATTTTGATCTTCAAATTTGATCGCATAACCATCCATAGCCGAAGTTGGAAATTCAGGCTGATTTTTAGGGGCTTTTATATCTTGAGCTAAAATGCGTCCTAAACACTCTGTAAGAGCTATTTTTTCAATCTTTTCATAGGTTTTGATATGAGAATGTAAAATTTTTAAACTTTCTTCATAAGACATTAACATTTTTTATCCTTTTAAAAGTCCTGCACCGCAAAGTTTGGTTGATCTTTCTTTGGCATAAATTCTTTCTTTGTTTATCACATCATACTTCCAAATGGGTGCACTTGCTTTAAAATCTTCAACAAATTCATTAAGAAGTTTAAGTCCTAATTTTCTTTGTTTGCTTAAAATTCCTGCAAAATAAGAGCTTTCATGAACCGCCACATCGCCTATAGAGTGAGCAAAAAGCAAGCTAATACCATCAAAATCTACTCTTTTTTGCCACTCATCAAACCATTTTTTTAAAAGCGGTTCATAAATATCAAAACTAAGTGCCTCAATGCCTTCTTCTTCACGCACAATACCACAAAAAGTCAGTAAAGCACCGCAGTTTTTATCCTTGGCAAATTTATACCATTGGCTATAAATTTTAGGAATATCTAAAGAACCTTGATAAAGTGTAAAATGTTTCATTTAACCCCCACAAACTGGCGGTAAAAGTGCTATTTTATCACCATCTTTTAACTTAGTGTTTTCATCAAAAATGATTTCATCGTTTAAAGATACGGCACAAAGTTCTAGCCATTCTTTTAAACTCTCATCTTTTTGCAAAATTTCTTTTAATTCTTTTAAATTTTTTACCTCAAGTTCTAAATTTTCTTTATTTATGGGGCCTAAAAATTCCACTTTTACCATTTTATTCCTTTACTTCTAAATTTCCCATCATTCCTAAATCTTCATGTTCTAAAATATGACAATGATACATTCTAAGCCCTTTAAAATCTTGTTTCATTCTAAGTCTTAATTCTTCATTAGGACGCACATTTATAGTATCTCTTAAGGCTCTAAATTCGGCTTTTTGAACTTTGCCATTGAGTTTTGATGAGATGAGTTCAAATTGCGTGCCATGTATATGGAAAGGATGATCCATATGAGATTTGTTTATCACTATCCAGTCTTCAACTACTCCAAGTTTGGAGCTTAAATCAATGCGTTTTAAATCATAGCTTTTGCCATTGATTAAAAACATAGATGCAAGAGCGATTTTTAATTCGCTTTCACTTTTTCCCATCATACCATGCATTTGCATATGATCTTCACTCATGATTATTTCTTTAAATTCCTTAGGTTCTTCTGAAGGTTTGAAAATTTTTAATTTTTTTGGAAGTTTTACATTTTCTTTTTTTAGGTTAATATTGGCTAGAAATAGGGTATTAGGTTCTTCTTTTACCATCATTTTATCCCTATCATAATAAGCACTTTCTAGCTTAAATTCCCCATCTTTTGGAGCGTCGATTAAAACTTCTACACGAGAAGCAGGACTTAAGAAAAGTTCTTCTTTATAAATAGCTTTTTCTATAAGTCCACCATCAGTACCAACAAGTATAAACTTAGCTCCTTGTATGCGTAAATTTAAATATCTTGCCGCAGTAGCATTATAAATGCGTATGCGTTCGTTTGTGGCGAGTTTGATTTTAGGTTTAAATTGTCCATTAATGAGTACAAATTCTCCTTCTCTACCATTTAGCCAATCATTTAGGTTATTGTTTGGAATTTGAGCGTTTTCATCAAGACGCAAATCGCTAATCATCAAATCTTTTTCTTTTAAATGACTTAAAGCATCTTTTTTTGCTTTGATCACAAAAGCCCCTGCTAAACCCATAAAAACTTGTTTAGAAGCCGTATAATGAGGATGTGGATGATACCAGTAAGTTCCTGCGCTATCTTGAGGAATTTCAAAACGATATATTCTTTCTTCTCCTGCTAAGATAGGATCATGTGGGCTTCCATCTTGATCAGGTGGCACAGGAACGCCATGCCAATGTATAGTTGTAGCTTCTTTGAGTTTGTTTTTGACTAAAATTTCAAGTTTATCTCCTTCAAAAACTTCTATTTTTGGAGCAGGCACGAGGCCATTGTAAGTATAAAATAAGGTTTTTTTACCTTTGATAAGCTCTATATGATTTTCTTTGATTTCTAGGGTAGTACGAAAAATATTTTTTTCTTTACTTTCATTTTTGAGTAAAGGCAAGGCTTTTAAAATTTCTCCTTGGGGGAATTGTTTTGGATCTAAAAGCTTTAAATTTTTTGGAGCAAAGTTTATAAAAGAAGTATCTAAGTCATGATTTATAGAATGATTTTTATGCATGGAGTGCATATCGTACATAGGATTTGCATAGGCTACACCCATACTTGCTAGAGTAAGTGCATTAAATTTTAAAAAATTTCTTCTATTCATTAGTTTTTCCTTTTGCTTGATTTTTTGTATTATAGTCATTATTTTTTTAGTTTTAGTAAATATTTATTTTGAAAATTTGGTTTAATTTTGTTATGATTTTAGCAATTTAATCAAGGAAAAATAATGTTTTATGAAAAAATTCAAACTCCAGCTTATATTTTAGAAGAAGATAAATTAAGAAAAAATTGTGAGCTTTTAGCAAGCGTTGGTGAAAAAAGTGGTGCTAAAGTGCTTTTAGCTTTAAAAGGTTTTGCTTTTTCAGGAGCGATGAAAATTGTTGGAGAATATCTAAAAGGTTGTACTTGTAGCGGACTTTGGGAAGCAAAATTTGCTAAAGAATATATGGATAAAGAAATTCATACTTATTCACCTGCTTTTAAAGAAGATGAAATAGGTGAAATAGCCAGCTTATCTCATCATATAGTGTTTAACTCTTTAGCCCAATTTCATAAATTTCAAGCTAAAACACAAAAAAATTCCTTAGGTCTTCGTTGTAATGTTGAATTTTCTCTAGCCCCAAAAGAACTTTACAATCCTTGTGGAAGATACTCAAGACTTGGAATTCGTGCTAAAGATTTTGAAAATGTGGATTTAAATGTTATAGAAGGACTTCATTTTCACGCACTTTGTGAAGAAAGTGCTGACGCTTTAGAAGCTGTTTTAAAGGTCTTTGAAGAGAAATTTGGTAAATGGATAGGGCAAATGAAATGGGTGAATTTTGGAGGAGGACATCACATCACTAAAAAAGGCTATGATGTTGAAAAACTTATTGCTTTGTGTAAAAATTTTAGTGATAAATATGGTGTACAAGTTTATCTTGAACCAGGTGAAGCGGTGGGTTGGCAAACAGGAAATTTGGTGGCTAGTGTAGTAGATATCATAGAAAATGAAAAACAAATTGCTATTTTAGATACTTCAAGCGAAGCACATATGCCAGATACTATCATCATGCCTTATACAAGTGAAGTTTTAAATGCTAGAATTTTAGCCACAAGAGAAAATGAAAAAATTTCAGACTTAAAAGAGAACGAATTTTCCTATTTGCTTACTGGAAATACTTGTTTAGCGGGTGATGTAATGGGAGAATATGCCTTTGATAAAAAGCTTAAAATCGGCGATAAAATTGTTTTTTTAGATCAAATTCATTACACCATTGTGAAAAACACAACTTTTAATGGTATAAGACTTCCAAATCTCATGCTTTTAAATGCAAAAAATGAACTTCAAATGATAAGAGAATTTTCTTATAAGGATTATTCTTTAAGAAATTAGTATTATTTATAATTTGCATAAAATGTTAATTTTACTCGGAAGAGAATCAAAGATATAAATTTTATGCAAAGTATTTTATTTTTTCAAATATAAAATCAACTCAAATATCTAATTTTCAATACTTTGGTATGATTTTTTAATATTTTAAATCCTTGTGGAATTTTATTGAAATTCAGTGATTTTTAAATCAAATAGTATTAAGATAAATTGATTTAAAAATCGGCTTTAAAATGAATATTAGGTATATTTTGCATAATATTCATTCAAGCAAAATTTAAAGCTATTTTTGAAAATTTTGAATGCATGGGGGCTTTAATGGATTTGGAAAAATTAAGATTAGCTAGAAGTCTTTATTATCAATGTCTAGGAGAGCTTTTTGTTTTTTCATTTTCTGAAGAAAGATTGTCAAAATTACAAGAGTATTTAAAGACAATGCAAGAATGTTTATTTGATGAAAATTTAAAATCAAATTTTGATATCTTGCTTAAGCATTTAGATGATGAAAATTCTATACAAGCATTTTTTAAAGAATATGATTTGCTTTTTTTAAGTCTTAAAAACAGCATTCCAACGACTTTTTCTTACATAGAAGAAGGTTTTGAAAATTCAAATCCTTTACTTTGCGTGCGTCAAATTTTAGTCAAAAGTAAAATAAGACGCAATGAAAAATTTTTTAAAGAAAGTGAAGATAGTGTTGGATTTTGTTTATTGTTAATGAGTGAATTTTTAAGGCAAAATGAAGATGATTTAGCCAAAGAGCTTTTTGAAAAAGTGATCAATAAAAGCATTGATGAGTTTTTAGGCGATGTTTTCATGAATAAAAATGCGAATTTATATAAGGAAATTGCAAGTATTGCATCGGCTTTTATGGAATTTGAAAGACTTTGCTTTGAAGTGGAAAAACCTGCAAAAATAAATTCTAAAAAAGTGCAAAATGATCTATCGCGTTCGGAATTTTTAAGAAGAGAAGCAAATAAACAAAGGAGGACTCGTGAAAAATCGCAGGGAATTTCTTAAAAAATCCGCTTTTGCCTTAGGGGCTGCTGGAGTGCTTGGTAGCACAACTTTAGCTCTAGCTAAAGATGAAGAAAGAAAAGATTTGGTTAAAGGTAAAAGCAAGAAAAAAGAAGTGCTTTTTCAAAGAAGTGCTAATTGGGAAAATTATTATATAAAGGCTGAGTAATGTCAAGTGTAGGTGAAAATATCAAGCTTACGCGTCGTTCTTTTCTTAAAATGGCAGCACTTTCAAGCCTGGCAACACCGTTGCTTGCTAGAAGTGAAACTTTAAGAGAAGCGAGTGCTGATGAGCTTAAAGAAGCTTATGAAGGTAGTAAAAAAGTAAAAACAGTTTGTACAGCCTGTTCTGTAGGCTGTGGGATTATTGCAGAAGTGCAAAATGGTGTTTGGGTGCGTCAAGAAATCGCTCAAGATCATCCTGTGAGTTCAGGTGGACATTGCTGCAAGGGATCTGATATGATCGATATGGTGCGTTCACATGTGCGTTTAAAATATCCTATGAAAAAAGAAAATGGAGAATGGAAACGCATAAGTTATGAGCAAGCTTTAAGTGAGATCGGAGAAAAACTAGCTGCTTATCGTAAAGAAAATCCTGAAAGTGTTATGTTTTTAGGTTCTGCAAAACTTAATAATGAACAAGCTTATTATATAAGAAAATTTGCAGCATTTTTTGGAACGAACAATGTAGATCATCAAGCTAGAATTTGACACAGCGCAACAGTCGCCGGTGTGGCGAATACATTTGGTTATGGCGCTATGACAAACCATCTTGGAGACATCCAAAGAAGTAAATGTATCATTATCATTGGAGCAAATCCAGCGGTAAATCACCCTGTGGGTTTTAGACATTTCTTAAAAGCAAAAGAAAAAGGTGCAAAGCTTATCGTTGTAGATCCTAGATTTACAAAAAGTGCAGCAAAAGCGGATATTTATGCAAGAATTCGTCCAGGAACTGACATTGCTTTCATGTATGGAATGTTAAAAATCATTTTTGATGAAGGCTTGGAAGATACAAAATATCTTGATGAAAGAGTTTTTGGAATTGATAAAATTCGTGAAGAAGCAGCAAAATGGACAGCTGAAGAAGTGGAAAATGTTACAGGGATCTCTAAAGAACTTTTGGTGCAAATCACTCACGAAGTAGCTAAAAACAAACCAACTACGCTTATTTGGGCTATGGGTTTAACTCAACATACTGTAGGAACTTCAAATACACGTTTAGCACCTATTGTGCAAATGGTACTTGGAAATATAGGTAAATTTGGTGGTGGAGTTAATATCTTACGCGGACACGATAATGTTCAAGGTGCTTCAGATATGGCTTGTTTGAGCGAAAATTTACCAGGTTATTATCCTTTAAATGAAGCGACTTGGAGATACTATGCCAAAATTTGGGGTGTGGATTATGAGTGGCTTTTAGGAAATTTTGTAAGCAAAGATTGGATGCATAAAACCGGACTTTCACTTGCTAGATGGTGGGCAGCGGCTTTAAATGGAAAAGATGGCAATGATGCTATCGATAATGCAGGAACGCCTTTAAAAGCTTTAGTAGTTATGGGAAATGGTATCACTTCGACTGCACAACAAGTAAAAGTTAAAGAAGGTTTGGAAGCTTTAGAGCTTTTAGTTTTAGCTGATCCTTTTGTAAATGAAGCAGGGATTATTGCAGAAAGAAAAGATGGAATTTATCTTTTACCTGCAGCAACACAGTTTGAAACAAGCGGAAGTGTAACAGCAACAAATCGTAGCGGACAATGGAGATTTAAAGTTGTAGATCCACTTTATGAAAGCATGGAAGATCAAGAAATTTTATTTGAGCTTGCTAAAAAATTAGGTTTTTATGAAGACTTTACCAAGACTTTACGCGATGAAAAAGGTGAGATTGTTTGGCCTGAAAATGCAACAAGAGAAATTGCAAAAGCAGTTAGAAGTATAGGGCTTAATGGTTGGAGTCCTGAAAGGCTTAAAAAGCATACTTTATACTGGGATAAATTTGATGAGGTAACTTTAGAAGGAAAAGACGAAGTTGCTGGCGAGTATTACGGGCTTCCTTGGCCTTGTTGGAGTGATAAGCACCCAGGTTCTCCTGTGCTTTATAATACCGACATTGAAGTAGCAAAAGGTGGTATGGGCTTTAGAAACAATTTTGGACTTGAATATGAAGGAGAGAGTTTACTTGCTAAAAATGCACCTTTAAATTCACCTATTGATACAGGTTATCCACAAATTACTAAAGATAATATAGAAAAAGTTTTAGGTATTACTTTAAGTGCTCAAGAAAAAGAAAAAATGGGATCAACTTGGTCTTATGATGATAGCAATATCATAGCAACTAAATGTATAGAAAAAGGCATAGTTCCTTATGGAAATGCTAAAGCTAGAGCTGTAGTTTGGACTTTTAAAGATAAAATTCCACTCCACCGTGAGCCTTTACATTCTCCAAGAAACGATTTGGTGCAAAAATATCCAAGTTTTGAAGATCAAAAAGCGCTTTACCGCGTGGATACTAAATTTGTGTCTGTGCAACAAGCTAAGGATTATTCTAAAGAATTCCCGCTTAATCTTGTTACTGCAAGACTTGTGAATTTAAATGGTGCAGGTATGGAAAATAGAGCATCTATGTATCTAACGCGTTTAACACCTGAAATGTTTTGTGAGATCAATCCTGAATTAGCAAAAGAGCAAGACATTAAAGTAGGAGATATGATTTGGGTACATTCTCCAGAAGGTACTAAAATTCATGTAAGAGTGAAGGTTAATCCAGGTGTAGCAAAAGATATGATTTTCTTGCCTTTCCATTTTACAGGAGTTATGCAAGGCGTGGATTTAACGCACAATTTCCCAGAAGGAACTAAGCCTTATGCAAGTGGAGAAAGTGCTAATACGGTAACAAATTATGGTTATGATATCATGTGTCAGATTCCAGAGACTAAAGGTGGGCTTTGTAGAATCAGTAAGGATGGAAAATGAGTAAGGTAAATTTTGCAAATTTAGAAAAAGAACGCTTGAAATTCTTTTGTGATAATGAGCGTTGTATTGATTGTAATGGTTGTGCGGTAGCTTGTGATGAAGCACATGAGCTTCCTATTCATATTCGCCGCCGCCGTGTGATTACTTTAAATGAAGGAATTCAAGGAAAAGAAGTTTCAACTTCTATTTCTTGTATGCATTGTGATGATGCTCCTTGTTCTATCGTTTGTCCTGTGGATTGTTTTTACATCCGTGCTGATGGTATCGTTTTGCATGATAAAGAAATTTGCATAGGTTGTGGATATTGTCTTTATGCTTGTCCTTTTGGTGCACCACAATTTCCAAAAGATAGTGTTTTTGGAAATAAAGGCATTATGGATAAATGTACTATGTGTGCAGGTGGCCCTGAAGCAACGAATTCAGAAAAAGAAAGAGAACTCTATGGTCAAAATCGTATCGCAGAAGGAAAAGTTCCTGTATGTGCTGCGATGTGTTCGACAAAAGCACTTTTAGTAGGTGAAAGTTCTAAAATAGAAGAGATTTATCACAATAGATTGATGAATAGAAATTATGGCATTCCAAATCCTTCGGAAAGTTTGGAATGGAAGATTGCTTACACAGGAAAGGAACGCTTATGAGAAAAGTATTTGTAACGCTTTTATTAAGCGTAGTGAATTTATTTGCTTATGGTAGCGAGAGAATGGGACAAGATACTCAAATTTGGGATTTTCATCGTATTACAAATATCCCAAATTATGATACTTTTGGCAAACTTTGGACAACTTTGCAAGGTGAATATATAGCTACTATAGCTTTAATCGCTGTTATTGCGGTATTATCTGCATTTGCTTTGCATTATATGGTTATAGGACCTAAGCAATTTTCACACGATGGAAAGAAAATTTATGCTTTTACATTATTTGAAAGACTTTTTCATTTTATCGCAGCAATTTCTTGGGTGATTTTAGTGCCAACTGGTTTTGTGATGATGTTTGGGGCGACTTTTGGAGGCGGACTTTTTGTAAGGGTTTGTAAAAATTTACATGCTTTTGCAACGGTTTTATTTATCATCTCTATAATCCCTATGTTTTTATGGTGGATTAAAAGAATGCTTCCTGCAAGTTATGATATCAGATGGATGATGATAGTAGGTGGTTATTTAAGCAAAGTAAAACGTCCTGTACCTGCAGGTAAGTTTAATTTTGGTCAAAAATCTTGGTATTATATTGCTGTTTTTGGTGGATTTTTGATGATAATTACAGGTGGATTTATGTATTTTCTTGATTTTAATTCCACGGCAATTCAAGGTCTTTTTGGTTTAACTCAAATTGAACTTTTAAGAATTTCAGCTATAGTGCATAATTTCTTGGGTATAGTGTGTGCAGTGTTTTTTGGCGTGCATATTTATATGGCAGTATTTGCAATCAAAGGCAGTATCCATTCTATGATTAGTGGTTATAAAGAAGAAGAAGAGGTTTATATTTTACATTCTTATTGGTATAAAGAATTAAGCAATAAAAAGCAAATTGAACCTAGTTTTTCTTATGATCCTAATGTGAAAATTTAATTTTTTATCAATCTCTCTTAGTTTAAGAGAGATTTTTAAATTTAAATATTTATAAAATTCTTATACTTAAATTCGATATTTTATATTAAGGACTTTTTTTCATTAATAAAATAAGTTTAATTAAATTAGATTTTTATTTTGGGGTGAGATTTGATCTAGGCTAAACTCTCTACCAAAGCCTAGTAAGAATTTGTGTTTAAAGATTGACTAAGTAAGGTTTTAACATATTTTATTGTTTGATTAAATTAGCTATAAGAATAAGAACAATTAAAGCAATTATAAATATTGTTCTTTAATCATTCTAATCTCCATAAACACTAGGTTTTTTAAACTTTAGCATTTTTTATCTTTTTTTATTAAGGAATATTATTAATTTTTAAGATGTTTTTAAATTTAGTCAAAGTAAAAGTGATTAAAAATATTTTAAAATAAATTTATTTCTAATTTAATTTCTTAAAAACATTTACATTTTAATCTACACTGCGTAGTAAAAAAGCGTGTTTGTTATATCTCTTTTAATCCTATGCACGGCAGAGATTGCCGTACTATATAGGTTAAAACTTTTAAATTCTTGTGTTTTAACAAGAATTTCGTTGTAAAGAATTCTCAAAAAGTTTAAGATTAAAATTTATACTTAAGTCCTACTTGACCACTTAAGTAAGTTTCATTTTTATTATCTACTTTACCTGCTAGTATTTGTTTAGCACCAAAGCCAAGATTCATACTGAGTTGATTTGTAAAATCTACATTACCCCCTACGATAATTTGTCCGTATGTTTTTTTCTTGTTGTTAGCTTCTACACTAGTAAAGAAAGCATTATTTACAGCTAGGTTAGCTGTGTAATCATCACCACTATTGATAACAAATTGTTCTATTTTTGGAGTTACAAAAATATAAGAGTTTTCATTCATATATTTTCTAAATTCAGCACCCACTTCAACACTTACAGAATTGTTTTTCATAGAATCAATATCTTTAGCAATAGCACCATTTTCTGTATGAGATGGAGTATAACTAAAATAATAATTTATCCCTGCAAAAGGTTTAATAAATAAAGTATTATCACTAAAGTCAAACACACGACCTACATTAGCACTAAATCCTAAGAATTTGCTTGTATAATCTGAGTTATATGCACCATCTGTTTGAATATTGTCTTGTTTAGTTGGAGAAACTTGAGCATAAGCTTTAAGATTAAGTTCCCATTGTGGAGCTATATTGATAGTAGAATACATACCTAATTGGAAGTTATCGCTTTTTTGTTCTAAATTATTGTCTTTGATTTTAGCATTTGCATAAGTAAAATAAGCACCCCATAAAACATTATCATTAGCTTGTTTATCTACCCCTACGGTAGCACCATACATTGCACCACTATCTCCATCGATAATGTTAGCACTACCAAAAGCATTAGCCCAAATACTATTGGTATATTCATTTACATAGCTTGGTCTCATATCACTATCTAAAGCAGCAAATTTAAGGCCATTCATTTTAGAAGCATAAGTTCCAAAAGGATTGTTTAGCATTGCTACACGAGAACCTATAGAAACATCATTAGAAATATTCATAGTGGTATTTACTGCACTAGAAGCTGAATTGAGATTGGATACAGATTTACCTGTATTGTCTGTGTCTTTTTTGATTTGTAGGGCTAGTTTTACACCGCTAAAACTTTTTAAATCTAGTCCTAAACCTTGATCTACAAGTTTGTCTGCGATTTCTCTAAGATTAAGTACAGCATTATATTCAGCACTTCCTTCTTTAAGGTTGTATAATTTTACTACTTCTTTGTCTAAGTTTGGATTGTTTTCGCCTTTTTGTATTATTTCATTTAATTTATTTTTTTGGTCTTCAAGCTGTTTTTTTATTTGTTCATTATCATTAAATTGTTTTATTAGTTTTTCTAGCATTTTTAAGTCAATTTTTAATTGAGTTAGAGTATTTTTTAAATGCTCAGTTGCTGTTCCATTTGCTACCAAGCATTTGCTAGATCCGCAATTTACTTCTTTTAAATTGTAATCTACTAATTCCATATCCAGCAAATTTTTATCAAGTGTTATACTTTGAAAGGTGTCTTGATTTTTATCTATATCGATATAATCACTTGCAAATTTGCCATATGAAGCTTCAGCTGTATTTGATGTGCTTATATCCTTATTAAATCCTTGTGCTTGGATTAAAAGTGTGTTTTTAGCAAGCAAATCTCTAAAAGATGTACCATTTACGCTAAATTTAGAATTAGTGATATTCGCATTATTAGCAACTTTTATAGAATAATTTTGCACTGCATAAGGATTGCCAAATTCAAAAAAGGTTTTGTCTGCATTTAAATTTCCATTTACGACAAGGTTATTTCCATATATAGATACTCTTGAGCCTTTTTGTGTATCATCTTCTACTAAATTAGTTCCGCTAAGGCTTAAATCTCCATTGAACACCGAGCCGCTTTGATTGACATATAAATTCATATCTTTAAGTATGGTTTCTTTAGCATTTACATAAAGATTTGCAATGTAAGAACTTTCCATACCAACATTTTCGATATTTAAAGTATTTTTATCACCCAAATCAAAGACATACTTAAATTCATCAGTATCGATATCTTTATCATCTGGATTTAAAAAGCTTTCATCATCAAATCTAGGAATGTTTGATTTTATGGTTAAATCATTGCCTTTTAAACTATCTCCATTTATTAAAACTACATCTTGCCCTTTAACTTCAAAATAATCTTGCAGATTTTTTCCGCTAATCCCATCTAGTTCTATTTCAGTTGGTGTTGTCTGAGTTTCAACTAAGGTATTTTTAGAATTTAAATCTACTGCCATTACATTGCTACAAAGTGCAGCACCTAAGCCAAAACCCACTAAAACTTTACTCGCCGAAAACGAAAGCTTCATAAATTCTCCTTATACAAAAAATAAAAAAACCATTATACCCCCCCCCATAAAAAAGAGCTTAAGAAGTAATTTTATAAAGAGAAAATTTTATTTTTGTTTTTAAATTTCAAATTGTTAGTATATTTTCACTTGAAGAGTTTAAAGAGTAAATTTATGTTTTTTTGATATAAAATGCTTTAAAATTCTTAAAAATTATAAATTAAATCCCTATTTTTTTATCAGTATTACTTTTAATTATGTTTTTTTGATATAATTAAATTTTTAAAATAACGCGAAAAGAGAAAGCTTATGGAACCCTTATTTACAACCCAAATTTTAAAATATAAAGGTGATGGATCTTTTACATGCGATGATACTTTAGTACGTGAAATTAAGCTTGAAATTTTTATTAATGATGAAAAAGTAGGTGCTTTAATGGCAACTCCTGTAGATGAACAGGCATTAGCAATAGGGTATTTAATGAGCGAAAATATCATTGCAAAAGTAAGCGATATTGAGAACATAGAAACAAAAGATGATGGTATGAGTGTGCATATCAAAGCAAAGATTGATAAAGAAAATTTAGCAAAGCTTAATGCTGAAGGTGTAGTTATAAGTGGTTGTGGTAGAGCACATACTGCAAATATCGATTTAGAAGCCATTGAAGCGAGTAAAATTAGTTCTGATGTAAAATTTAGCAAAGATGAAATTTTAAAACAAATGAGTACTTTTTATACTCAATGTGAGCTTTATGAGAAAACAGGCTGTGTGCATACGGCTAAGCTTTTTGTAGATGAGAAAACTTTTTTTATAGGTGAAGATATAGCTCAACATAATACCATAGATAAAGCTTTAGGAAAAGCATGTTTAGCCGGGGTTGATTTAAGTCAATGTTTTTTAATGGTTAGTGGAAGGCTAAGTTCTGAAATGGTAGCTAAAGCAGTTATGCATAAAATTCCAGTGCTTGTTTCACGCACGGCTCCTACTTGTTTAGGGGTTATGATAGCAAGAAAATTTGATTTAACGCTTTGTGGTTTTGCTAGAGAAAATAAGATCAATATTTATAGTGGAGAATTTAGAATTCATGGATAAAAATCAAGAAAAAGAAATCATCTCATACATGAGAGAATTGTTAAATAGTAATGAAAAATTAGATTGTGGTACGGCTTTTAAAATTGCAAAGAAATTTAATGTAAATATAGAAAAAATCGGACAATTAGCCGATGAAAATCACATGAGAATTGATAATTGCGAGTTGGGGCAATTTGGACATTTAGATTTTGAAAAAGCAAAGATTGAAGTGCTTAAAAAAATAGAACCTAGTTTAGATGAAAAGCGTAGAATTTTTTGTAAAGATGCAAGAGATATTGCTAAAGAAGGTTGTGGACTTAAAAGTATGCGTTCAGCTTTAAAAGCTTATAAGGTTGATGTAAAGTATTGTCAACTTGGTTGTTTTAAAGAAAAAAAAGGTAAGCAATTTATAGTAAGAACAAAAACTTGGATTGAAAATGCGGATGGAGATTTGCTTTTTGGACGAGGAAAAACAGAACTTTTAGAGCTTATCGGACAAACAGGTAGTTTATTGCATGCTTCTAAACTTATGGGGATTAATTATAAAAAAGCTTGGATGCATTTACAAACCTTACAAAAAAATTCTCAAGAAATTTTAGTTAGCACACGACAAGGACGCTCTAAAGAATCAGGAACAAAACTTACTCCTAGAGCTTTGGAATTAATGGAAAATTACTCTATTTTGCAAAAGGACATAGAAGAATACGCTAATAAACGCTTTAAAGAATTGTTCTTAAAAGGAAAAAAATAAATCTTCTATCAAAAAATACTAATACATAATATTTTTATAATTAATTAATAGTATTTTTTTAAAAAATATGTTAAAATATAAAATCCAAAATTTTATTTTAGGAGTTATTAAGATGTTTAAATCTTTAAATATAGGTTTAAAACTTATTTTTTCTGTAGCAACTGTTGTTGTTATTGGGCTTATTATTTTAATTTCATTAATCACAAAACAAGTAAGTCAAAATATTACCAAAAATACAGAAGATATTCTAGCTTCTATCACGAAAGAATATGCTACCCAAACTCAAGGAATTTTTGGGGAAATGATTGCTTTAAATAAAAGTATTTCAGGTACTTTAACAGAAATGTTTAGATCAACTTCAAAAGAAAATTTAGATATAGACAGTATAACAAATATTATAACCAATACTTTTGATAATAGTGCTTATTCTAATTTTACTTATTTGTATCTTATCGATCCGCCAGAATATTTTAAAGAGGAGAGTAAATTTTTCAATACTCAAAGTGGAAAATTTGTTATGCTTTATGTTGATGAAGAAAAAGATAGTAAAGGCGGGATAAAAGCAATACAAGCTAGTGATGAAATAGCTAATTTACAAGTTGTGCAAGATATATTAAAAAAAGCAAAATATGGGGAAAATAAAGTATATATAGGACGTCCTATTAGGATGAATTTAGAAGGTCAAGATTTTGATGCTGTAAATATTGCTATGCCTATATTTGACCGAAAGAATCAAGTTGTAGGTGTTATCGGTATGACTTTGAATTTTTCGGCTATTGCTACTTATCTTTTAGATCCCAAGAGTCAAAAATATGATGGAGAATTAAGAGTTCTTTTAAATTCAGATGGTCTTGTTGCAATTCACCCTAATAAAAATTTGGTTTTAAAAAATTTAAAAGATGTCAATCCTAACAAAGGCGCACAAGAGACTTATAAGGCTATGAGCGAAGGAAAAAATGGAGTTTTTAACTATATAGCTTTTGATGGTGATGATTCTTATGCCGCGATTAATAGTTTTAAAGTGCAAGATAGCTCTTGGACAGTTTTGGTAACTGCCCCTAAATATTCAGTTTTTGAACCTTTGAAAAAATTACAATTAATTATTATTAGCGCATCTTTTATTTTTATTTTTGTTGTTTTGGGAGTGGTTTATTATTGCGTAAGAAAAATTGTTGCAACAAGATTACCAATTATTCTTAACTCTTTAGAATCTTTTTTCCGTTTCTTAAATCATGAAAAAATTGAGCTTAAATTAATTAAAATTCGAGCCAATGATGAATTAGGGGCAATGGGAAGAATCATAAATGAAAATATTGAAAAGATTCAAATATCTTTAGAGCAAGATCAAAATGCTGTAGATGAATCGGTGCAAACTGCTAAAGAAATTGAAAAAGGTAATTTAACTGCAAGAATTACTAAAAATCCTATAAACCCTCAATTAGTAGAACTTAAAAATGTTCTTAATAGAATGCTTGATGTTTTGCAAAGTAAAATTGGTTCTAATATGAATGAAATTAATAGAGTTTTTGATAGTTATAAAG
Source organism: Campylobacter sp. BCW_6465 (assembly GCF_001762815.1). NCBI lineage: Bacteria > Pseudomonadati > Campylobacterota > Epsilonproteobacteria > Campylobacterales > Campylobacteraceae > Campylobacter > Campylobacter sp. BCW_6465. The sequence goes on along the minus strand of NZ_MJXN01000070.1, from coordinate 48,683 downwards.
CGCTTGATTTTAGCACAGAGGTGCTTGATGCTAAAGGCGAAGTTGAGATTACAACTAATATTTTAGGTAAAGAAATTAAAAAGATGCTTGTAGCTTCTTCAAATTTTGCTAAAGATTTAGCCAATCAGTCAGAAGAGTTAAAAAATTCTATGCAAAAACTTGCTGATGGCTCTAATGCACAAGCGAGTTCTTTAGAACAATCGGCTGCAGCTGTAGAGGAGATTAATTCTTCTATGCAAAATGTAAGTGGAAAAACAGTTGAGGTTGCTTCGCAAGCTGATGATATAAAAAATATTGTCAATGTGATTAAAGATATCGCTGAGCAAACGAATCTTCTTGCTTTAAATGCAGCTATTGAAGCTGCACGTGCTGGAGAACATGGGCGTGGTTTTGCAGTTGTTGCAGATGAGGTAAGACAGCTTGCGGAAAGAACAGGGAAATCCTTATCTGAAATCGAGGCAAATATTAATATACTTGTTCAAAGCGTAAATGAAGTAGCAGAATCTGTAAAAGAACAAACAGCAGGAATCACACAGATTAACGATGCTATAGCACAACTTGAAACTGTAACTAAGGAAAATGTCGAAGTTGCAAATGTTACCAATAATATAACAAATGAAGTCAATCAAATTGCTGCAGCAATTCTTGAAGATGTGAATAAAAAAAGATTTTAAAAAAGCTCATTTTTGAGCTTTTGAATTTTTTCTATATTATTTAAAATTTTTAAACACAAAACAAGTAATAAAATAATATTATTTTTCAAAGCTAATATCAAGGAAAAATAATGAAAATTGATTGTCGCAATCTTTCTTGTCCTCAGCCTATAGTTGAAACAAAAAACGCTCTTGAAAAACTTCAAGAAAATGAAATTTTAGAAATTGTTTTAAATTCTATTATTTCAAAAAATAATGTTGTAAAATTTCTTAACTCTTTAAATTTAAATCCTATTATAGATGAAAATGCACAAGAGTTTTGCATCAAAGTGCAAAAAAAGAATTTTAATTCTAGTGAAGTAAATATTCACGATTATAATGTTTTATTTTTAAAAACCGACAAAGTGGGTGAGGGTGAATTGGGACAAAATTTACTTGTAGGATTTTTAAGTACCTTAAAAAATTTAGATCATGCTCCAAGTAAAATTCTTTGCGTAAATGAAAGTGTTTTAATCAATGTTGATGAAAATCATAAAGCACATTTAGCTATGAAAGAACTTGAAAATTTAGGTATTGAGATCATAAGTTGCGGAGCTTGTTTGGAATTTTTTAATAAAAGCAAAGAACTTAAAATAGGAAATATAGGCAATGCTTATGAAATTTTAAACGAGCTTTTTGGTAAAGCAAAGATTATTACTTTGTAAAGGAAAAACACTGCAATATAAAAATCAAAATTTAACGCATTTTGTTAAAGCAGCAGGCTGAGCAGCGAAATTAAGCCCGGGTGGTCTTAAAACAATTTTAAATTTCATGCAAAAAACCCCTGCCTTACTTAGCGATATTGGAAATAATGAAGATGCAAGTGTATATCAAATCAGCCGCGATTTAGCTTTGGTGCAAACGCTTGATTTTATCACTCCTATAGTAGATAGTGCTTATCATTTTGGTACTATTGCCGCAGCAAATGCTTTAAGCGATGTTTTTGCTATGGGTGCAGAGGTGATTAATGCCTTAAATATAGTAGGTTTTGATACTTGTAATCATGATTTAAATATCTTAAAAGAGCTTTTAGAAGGTGCAAATGATAAGATTCAAGAATGCAATGCTTTAGTTGTGGGTGGCCATACTATAGAAAGCACTGAGCTTTTTTTTGGACTTAGTGTTACAGGAAAAGTACATCCTAGTAAATTTATTGCTAATAATACTTCTAAAGTTGGAGATTGTATCATTTTAACCAAGCCTTTAGGAACAGGAATTTTAAGTACAGCTTTAAAGGCACAAATGCTAAATCAAAAACATTTAGATATAATGCTTAAAAGTATGATGGAGTTAAATTATAAAGCCAGTCAAATTGCTCTTAAATTTCACCCAAGCGCCATGAGTGATGTCACAGGTTTTGGACTTTTAGGTCATTTAAAAGAAATGCTAAATAAAAATATTTCTTTTGAAATTTTTGAAAGTGAACTTCCTTTTTTAGATGGAGTAAAAGAGTATTTTAATATGGGTTTAATTCCTGCTGGAGCTTATAAAAATTTAGAATTTATAAAAGAACTTATCCCTGATTTAAATGAAGAAAAATTATTACTTTGTGATCCGCAAACTTCAGGAGGACTTTTAATTTCTATAAGTGAAAAAGAATCCTTAGAATGTTTAAAAAAACTAGAAGATGAAAATATTCAAGCTAAAATTATTGCTAAGGTTGTAAATAAGCAAGAAAATGATATTATCATTTCTTAATTTTTGTTACTTATATACCCATTAAAATTTTTTTTATCATTTTTTATACATTTTCTATGATTTAAAATATTATTTTTATCTTATTTATATATTATTTATTAAAATTTATTTTATCTTAGGAGATACGAAATGATACAAAAAGCTTTAGCCTTAGCTGAAGAATTGCAAGGACAAATAGAAGCTAATATTTCAAATTCTGAAAAAGAATTTCATGCTAAAATGCAAAAACTTCTTAATAATCCCAAAAATAAAGTTATGCTTATAGAACTTTTAGATCGTTCTTTTAGATGTAAAGATAAAAATGCAAGTTTTGAGCTTATAGAATATATTTTGAGTAAATATGGCATAGCGGATTTTTTTAGCACTTTTGAAAAATTCCTACTTTTTAGCTTTTTAAATTTTGGCAAATTTGCTCCTAATTTAAGTGTACCTTTTTTTGTCAAACATTTAAGAGAAGATACTAAAGCTATGGTTCTAGATGCAAACCCTAGTGTTTTAGAACCACATATTAAGAAAAGAAAAGAGCAAGATAAAATTACCTTAAATGTGAATTTAATCGGTGAAGAGGTTTTAGGTGAAGCTGAGAGTAAATATCGTATGCAAAAATATGAAGAGGCTTTAAAATCAAGTTATATCACTTATATTTCCATAAAAATTACTACTATTTTTTCACAAATTAATATTATAGATTTTGATTATTCCAAAGAAGAGGTAGTAAAAAGACTAGATTATCTTTATGCTTTGGCCTTAGAAGAAGAGAAAAAACAAGGTGTTTCTAAATTTATCAATCTTGATATGGAGGAATTTAGAGATTTAGAACTTACTGTTGCAGCTTTTATAGAAAGTGTAGCCAAATTTGATATTAAAGCGGGGATTGTTTTGCAAGCTTATATTCCTGATTCTTATGAGTATCTTAAAAAACTTTTTGCTTTTTCAAAAGAGAGGGTTTTAAAAGGTATGAAGCCTATTAAGATCCGTTTTGTTAAGGGTGCTAATATGGAAAGTGAAGAAACTATTGCATCTCAAAAAGGCTGGGAACTTCCTACTTTTTACAAAAAAATAGATACTGATAGCAATTATAATAAAATGCTTGATTTTATTCTTGAAGGAGATAATTATAAATACATCAACATAGGAATTGCAAGTCATAATATTTTTGAGATTGCTTATGCTTATACACGTATAAGTGAAGCGGGTGCTTTAGATTCTTTTACTTTTGAAATGCTTGAAGGTATGAGTTTGCAATGTTCTTATCAATTATCCAAAATGCATGATTTAATCCTTTATGCCCCAGTTTGTGATGAAGCACATTTTAACAATGCTATTGCTTATCTTGTAAGACGCCTTGATGAAAATACAAGTGAAGATAATTTTATGCGTTATTTTTTCAATCTTAAAGTAGGAGATAAGAACTGGAATATCCAAAAAGAACTTTTTTTAAAATCTTTAGAAGGCATAAAAACTCTTGATAATACTACACATCGCAAGCAAGATAGAAATAAAGAATCAAATATCATAAGTTCTTATGAAAGTAAAAAATTTAGCAACGAAAGTGATACGGATTTTATTTTAGTGCAAAATAGAGCATGGGCTAAAGAAATTAAAGCTAAATATGAAAATTTAAAAGATTATGATGTTTATCCTGTCATAGGTGAGTTTGATTTTAAAGCAGAAAATTTAAATGTTTTAGAGGTTAAAGATAAGATTGAAGATAGAGTAATAGGAAAGGCTTATTTAGCAGGAGAAAAAGAAATTAAACAAGCTTTAGAAGTAGCTAAAAATTCCAAATATACACAAAAAAGTCATGATGAAATTTATCAAATTTTAGCTAAAAGTGCAAAACTTATGAGAGAAAGAAGGGGAGATTTGATAGGTTTGGCAGCTTTAGAGGTGGGCAAAACCTTTTTAGAGATCGATCCTGAAGTAAGTGAGGCTATCGATTTTATAGAGTTTTATCCGCACTCTTTAGAAGAGCTTAAAAAACAAAATCCAAAAGTTAAATTCAAGCCTAAGGGCATAGGGGTTACCATAGCTCCTTGGAATTTTCCTATAGGGATTTCAGTGGGCACCATAGCTGCACCACTAGCTGCAGGTAATGTGGTGATTTACAAACCTTCTTCACTTTCAACCCTAACAGGTTATATGCTTTGTAAGTGTTTTTGGGATGCAGGTATTCCAAAAGATGCTTTGATTTTCTTACCTTCAAAAGGAAGCGATATTTCTAAATATTTACTTGTTGATGAAGCGATTAAATTTTCAATTCTTACAGGAGGAGAGGATACTGCTTATGCTATGTTAAAAGCTAATCCAACCTTGCTTTTAAGTGCTGAAACGGGAGGAAAGAATGCGACTATAGTTTCTAAATTTGCTGATCGTGATAGTGCGATTAAAAATATCATTCATTCTGCGTTTAGCAATAGCGGTCAAAAATGTTCAGCTACTTCTTTGCTAGTCTTAGAAGAAGAGGTTTATCATGATGAAGAATTTAAAAAGACTTTAGTGGATGCTGCAAGTTCTATGGCAGTGGGCAGTCCTTTTGAATTTAAAAATAAATTAGGTGCTTTAGCTGATAAGCCAAGTTCTAAAGTTCAAAAGGCTTTGGATGAATTACAACCTTATGAAGAATGGGCATTAAAACCTAAGTTTTTAGAGGATAATCCTTATTTAATGACTCCAGGCATAAAATACGGCACTAAAAAGGGTGATTTTACCCATATGAATGAACTTTTTGTGCCGATTTTAAGTGTAATGAAAGCTAAAGACTTAAAAGAAGCTATTGATATAGTAAATTCCACAGGTTATGGTTTAACTGCAGGTTTTGAAAGCTTAGATGAAAGAGAATGGGAGTATTTTCACACTCATATAGAAGCAGGAAATATTTATATCAATAAACCAACTACAGGGGCTATAGTTCTGCGTCAACCTTTTGGTGGGATTAAAAAATCTGCCATAGGTTTGGGTAGAAAAGTGGGAATTTATAATTATATCACTCAATTTTTAGAGATTAAGCAAGAAGATTTTGATGATCATTTAATTGAAGATAAATTTTCAAAAAAATTAGCACAAATAGATTTAAAAGAAGCACAAGATTTTATGAATGATTTAATTAAAATGTCTCAATCTTATGCTTATCATTATAAAAATGAGTTTAGTGTTTCAAAAGATTATGTCAATATACGTGGAGAAGATAATCTTTTTTCTTATACTAAAATAAAGAATATGGTTTTAAGACTTTGTGGAAATGAAAGCTTAAAAGATGTTTTAGGGGTGGTTTTAGGTGCAAATATTGCAAATATTGATCTAGGTATCAGTTATGATGAACAAGATATTAGTATGATAGAACGAATTGTTCAAAGCATAGGAGCAAAAGTATTATTTTTAAAAGAAAATAAAGAAAATTTTATCAAGAGTATTAAAGAATATGAAAGAGTGCGTTATTTGGCAAAGCCAGATGTAAATGATGAGATTTATAAAGAGGCTGCAAAGCTTGCTAAAATCATCATAAGAGAAAAGCCATTGTTAAATGGTCGTTTTGAACTTTTAAATTATTTTAATGAAAAAGCTTTAAGTATATCTTTTCATCGCTATGGAAATTTAGGCATTAGAGCAATATCTTAATGATTAAGGAGAGTTTGATGGAAGTAGTTCAAATTAATACCCCAATAGCAGTGATGTTTGTAGTTTATGCCTTATTGATGCTTTATATAGGTTTTTATTTTTATAAGCAAAATAAAAATTCAGAGGATTATTTTTTAGGTGGGCGTACTATGGGGCCTGTGATATCTGCACTTAGCGCAGGGGCTTCTGATATGAGTGGTTGGCTTTTAATGGGATTACCAGGAGCTTTATATGTAAGTGGTTTTATAGATTCTTATATTGCGATCGGGCTTACCATAGGGGCTAGTTTAAATTGGATTTTTGTAGCAAAAAGACTTAGAATTTATACCAGTGTTATTGCCAATTCTTTGACTATTCCTGATTATTTTGAAACTCGTTTTGATGATGACAAACATATACTTCGCATCATATGTGCGGTGGTAATTTTGATATTTTTTACCTTTTATGTTTCATCGGGGCTTGTAAGTGGAGCCAAACTTTTTGAAAGTACTTTTGGTATCAGATATGATTATGCTTTAACTACTGGAACGATTATTATTGTTGCTTATACTTTTTTAGGTGGATATAAGGCGGTTTGTTGGACGGATATGATACAAGGGCTTTTAATGATGATGGCTTTAATTATTGTGCCTTTGGTTATGCTTTATCATTTAGGTGGCTTTGGCGAAGCGATGAATATAGTTAAAGAAATTAAACCACAAGCTTTATCTATGGGCGAAGGAGTAGAAGTTGTAAGCATTATATCTGCACTTGCTTGGGGTTTGGGCTATTTTGGTCAACCACATATTTTAGTGCGTTTTATGTCGATTCGTTCTACTAAAGATATTCCTATGGCCACTTTTATAGGTATTGCTTGGATGGTGGTTTGTCTTTTAAGTGCTTGTATGATAGGTGTTTTGGGTATAGCTTATGTGTATAAATTTGAATTAAGCCTGCAAGATCCTGAAAAGATTTTCATCGTGATGTCGCAGCTTTTATTTAATCCTTGGATAGCAGGCATTTTACTCAGTGCTATTTTAGCGGCTATTATGAGTACGGCAAGTTCACAATTGCTGGTTTCAAGTTCTACTATAGCGGAAGATTTTTATAAAAAGATTTTTAGAGAAGATGCGCCAAGTCATGTTGTATTAAATTTAGGTAAATTAGGTGTTTTACTGGTAGCTGTAATAGCGTTTTTGATTTCTACTGATAAAAATTCAAGTGTTTTGAGTATAGTTTCTTATGCATGGGCTGGATTTGGAGCTTCTTTTGGTTCTGTAATGCTTTTTTCTTTATTTTGGAGTAGGATGACAAGAGTAGGAGCGATTTTAGGTATGATAACAGGAGCTGCTACTGTGGTACTTTGGAAGAATTTTGCAAATTCGGGTCTTTATGAAATAGTTCCAGGGTTTTTAGCAGCTTCTGTGGTAATTATTATTGCAAGTTTGTTTACAAATGTAAGATCTGGAACTAAAGCAGCTTATGAAAAGATGTTAAAAGAGCTTTGAGAACAAAAGCCTTTTTTAAGGCTTTTGTATTAAAAATCTTAGCGTGGGTCCACTTTGATCGATTTCAAGCACTTTAAAACCACGGTTTTTTGCATCTTGAGGTATGGAATTGATACTTTGTGGGCAATCGCAAAGCACTTCCAAAATTTCTCCACTTTTAAGCTTAGGTAAGACATCAAGTGTTGCTATAGCAGGATAAGGACAAGCTTCACCTTGTAAATTTAAACTATAAGTAATTTTCATTGTTTATCCTTTAAGTTGATTTTTAAAGAAGTGTTTTTTGTAAAATACTACAAAAACAAACATTAAGATGAATAAAATAAGATTGATAAAAAATCCATTTAAATTGCCAAATTCAGTTAAAAGATTGATTTTTATACCTTCTTTAAAAGCTTTTGGTAAAAAGTCATAACTTAAAGCTAAAATCATAGTTCCTATTATATTTGCAATTCCTACTATCATAAAATGACTTTGCCCTTCAAAGGCACGATAAGCCCAACCACACTCGCAACCTCCGGCAAAAACTATGCCAAAACCAAATAAAAATGCTCCTACAGCTACAGCAGGAGAAAGTTCTATGAGTTTGCTAGTATGGCCTTGTAAGATAAAAGCAAAAGCGATTAAAGAAGCGATAATCATGCCAATTAATGCGCCTTTTATAGCATTATCTCTACCAAATAAAAACAAATCTCTAAAGCAAGAGGTAAAACAAATTTGCCCCCTAGAGATAACAAAACCAAAAACAAAACCAAAAATCAGTGCTAAAGCTTTGTTTTGTGTGCTGATATTGCCGTTTGTAAAAACAAGATAAAACACCCAAGCTAAAAAGGCTATGAAAAGTAATATGCCTAAGTTAAAATATAGTTTTGTACGCAAACTTTGCTTGTTTAGCGGCAAGTTTTCTTTATTTACCCGTTCTAATTTAGCTTTAGGTTTAAAAAAGGAAGTGTTGCAAATTTTCACTCCTAGATAAATTCCTAAAACCATAAAAACAGTAAAAAGCCAAGTGTGTAAAGAAAAATAAGGTAAACCTGTAAAAAAATTAGCTAAATTACATCCAAACGCAAGTCTTGCTCCATATCCTGAAAGAATTCCACCTACTATTGCTTGAAAAATTCTTATATTGCTAGCAGGTAGACGAAATTTGACTTTGTTAGCTAAAAGTGCGGCTACTAAACAACCTATAAACATACCTATGAGCATAATACCATCAGTTCTTGTTAAAGGGGTTCCATTTAAATTTTGCTTTTGGTAATAAGAATATCCATCTAAATTCATACCTAAAAGTTCTAGAAATTCACCGCCCCAACGCGTCATTTCTCCAGTAACAGCCCAAACGCCACCAAAAATCCCAAAATACACTGCACTTAAAATTCCAAGTGCAATCATAGAATGGGAATTGTCCCAAAAATTGATTAAATATTTTTGTTTAAAAGAATTCAAAGAAAGATCCTAATAATGTAATCATCAAAACTTGATGCTAAAAAAGAGTGAGATTATAGCTTAAATTTAATATGAAGTCAAAAAGAATATTGATAAATTTATTTTGTTTTTCATTAAAAATCGCTATAATTATCGCTTTGGAAGATTAGCGTATCTGGTGATCGCCACTGACTTCAAATCAGATGAAAGGATAGTTGACTATTCTTTGGGGAGTTCGATTCTCTCATCTTCTCGCCAATATTAAAGTAAAATCAAGGAAATTTTTATGAGCAAAGCAGATATTATTGTCGGCATTCAATGGGGCGATGAAGGAAAAGGTAAGGTAGTTGATAAATTATGTGAAAATTATGATTTTGTTTGCAGAAGTGCAGGTGGACACAATGCAGGACATACGATTTGGGTAAATGGTGTAAGATATGCGCTTCATCTTATGCCAAGTGGAGTTTTGCATCCAAGATGTATTAATATTATCGGAAATGGAGTTGTGGTTTCTCCTGAAGTATTGATTGCTGAAATGGCTCAATTTGAAAATTTAAAAGGTAGATTATATATCAGCGATAGAGCTCATTTAAATTTAAAACATCATTCTTTAATAGACATTGCAAAAGAAAAACTCAAAGGCAAAAATGCCATAGGAACAACAGGTAAGGGTATAGGACCTTCTTATGCAGATAAGATTAATCGTACAGGACATAGAGTTGGAGAGCTTTTAGAACCACAAAGACTTTGTGAGGCTTTGATGAAAGATTTTGAAGCTAATAAAACTTTTTTTGAAATGCTTGAAATTGAAATTCCAAGTGCTGAAGAATTGCTTGCTGATTTAAAACGCTTTAATGAAATTTTAACTCCTTATATTACAGATACTACAAGAATGCTTTGGAAGGCTTTAGATGAAGATAAAAGAGTACTTTTAGAAGGAGCTCAGGGCTCTATGCTTGATATTGATCATGGAACTTATCCTTATGTTACAAGTTCAAGTACTATTTCAGCAGGCGCTTTAACAGGACTTGGGTTAAATCCTAAAGAAGCGGGAAATATTATAGGTATTGTAAAAGCTTATGCAACGCGTGTGGGAAATGGAGCTTTTCCTACTGAGGATAAGGGCGAAGATGGAGAAAAAATTGCACAAATTGGAAAAGAAATTGGCGTAAGCACAGGACGTAAAAGACGCTGTGGATGGTTTGATGCGGTTGCTGTAAGATATACAGCAAGGCTTAATGGTCTTGATGCTTTATCTTTGATGAAGCTTGATGTTTTAGATGGTTTTGAAAAGATAAAAATTTGTCGTGCTTATGAATATAAGGGTATGGAAATCGACTACATACCAAGTGATTTAGAAAATGTTCAACCTATTTATGAAGAAATGGATGGTTGGGATAAAGTTTTTGGTATAAAAGATTATGATTTATTGCCAGAAAATGCTAAAAAATATATAGCAAGACTTGAAGAGCTTGCAGGGGTTAAAGTAAAGTATATTTCCACTAGCCCTGAAAGAGATGATACTATCATCTTATGAAAAGTAAATATAATTCTGTTATAAAAGTAAGAAAACAACAACTTGATAAAGCAGAATCAAATCTTAATCAAGCCAAACAAAGACAGCTTGAACATGAAAAAGCTTATGAACTTTCACGCCAAGAGTGTGAAAGTTTAGGCGTATTGCCAAAATCAGGATCTATAGCAGAGTTAAGATCAAATTTAAGTATGGCGCAAGTAGGACGCGAGGCTTTGGCAAGAGCTAAGGAGAAAGTAGAACTTTCTAAAAAAGAAATGAACCATTATCAGTTTTTATATCAAAAAGCGCATTTAGATTATGAAAAAATGAAGGCTTTGGAAACTGAAGAAATTAAACAAAAACAAAAAGAACTTGCGAAGGCTGAAGAAAAATTTTTAGATGAAATTGCAATCAGTCGTTTTTTCAAAGGGGAAAAAGATGATTAAAAAAATTATATTGTTAGTTTTTATTTCAAGTGTAGTTTTTGGAGCTGAACAAGATTGTGAGCAGTATTTTGAAGCTAGAAAAGCTCAAATTGAATTGCAAACTAGAGAATTTGATGAAGCAAGACAATCTTTAGAAGCTTATAAAGCCTCTTTTGAAGCTTTGCAAAAAGAAAGGCTTGAAAATTTAGAAAAAAAAGAGGCTGAGGTTAATGCAACTTTGGCAAAAATTGAAGAATTAAAGCTTGAAAACGCAAGGCTTGTAGAAGAGCAACAAAAGATTTTAAATTCAATCAATGATAAAACTCAAGGTAGGGTTAAAGAAATTTATTCCCAAATGAAAGATGCAGCCATTGCAGATGTTTTAAGTCAAATGGATGCAGAGGATGCAAGCAAAATAATGCTTTCTTTGGAATCACGTAAAATTTCAGGTGTTTTATCTAAAATGGATCCAAAAAAAGCTAGCGAGCTTACTTTGCTTTTGAAAAATTTAGATAATAATGCTAGTAATTAGGTGATTAAAAGAATGAAAATTTTTCATTTTTAACATTCTTTTACCAAAAATAAGCTATTATTTCAAACATTATTAAATAAAAGGTTTTCAAGATGCGTATAAAATTACCACATATTCCTTATATCGCAAATAAAATGATGTTAGATATAGCTAATTCTTCTTTTGTAGAAATTAAAGATCAATTAGAAAAGCTTAAGGTATGTATAATAGAAGTTTTAGAGAAAGATATTCTAAATGAAAGAAAATTAGATGAAAGAGTAAAAGAACTTTTAGAGCAACAAGAAGATGAAATGGAACTTATGCAAGTAGATCGTAAAAATATGTTTTGGCTTGTGAAGAAAAAGTTAGCTCCCGAATTTAATGTGATTTTAGATTCTGAAGATAGACATAATCATCTAGCGCATCAAATTTTAGAAGAACTTGTAGAGAATGATTATATTAATTTTATAGTGAGCGAAAATAGAGTTAAAAATTTAATCTTTTCAAGCATAGAGTCTTATCTTAAAATTTATGAAAAACTTGAAGATGAGGTTTATGAGAAAATTAGCAATTATAAAACAAAACCTATTCCAGGTAGTGAAGAATACGATCTTATCTTTGAAAAACTCTATCAAGAAGAGCTTAGAAAAAAAGGTATGTTTTAATGAAGGCTTATATTTATTTAGAAAATGATATTTTTTTAAGTGCTAAGGCTTTTGGAAAGAGCGGTACTTTTTTTGGAGAGCTTGTATTTAACACTTCTTTAACAGGATATCAAGAAATTATTTCAGATCCTTCTTATGCAGGGCAATTTATCGTATTTTCCATGCCAGAAATTGGTATAGTGGGAACCAATGAAAATGATAATGAAAGTAAGGAAATTTTTGCAAGCGGTGTTTTAATGCGTGAATTAAGTTCTAGTTTTTCAAATTTTCGCGCTAAAGAAAGTCTGCAAGATTATCTTGAAAAACATGGAAAAATAGGAATTTATGAACTTGATACGAGATATCTAGTAAAAATGATAAGAAATAATGGCAATTTAAGAGCTGTAATTTCAACTGAAATTTCAAATAAAGAAGATTTAAAAATCGCCTTAGAAAAATCAGCAAAAATTGATGAAGTAAATTTTGTAAAAGAAGTTAGCACTAAGAAAAATTATTCTCATAAACAAGGTGTTTGGAACGCTAGTTTTCAAAAATTTAATGATGCTAAAAGAAGTGAGAAAAAAGTTGCTGTTATAGACTATGGTGTTAAAACAAATATCCTAAATGAACTTGTAGAAGTAGGTTTTGAAGTAGAAGTTTATCCATATAATGTTAAAGCAGATGAGTTGATTACTCTGTATAAAAAAGGTGAAATTCAAGGCGTGTTTCTTTCTAATGGTCCAGGTGAGCCAAGGATTTTAAAACAAGAGATTGCAGAGATTAAAAAACTTGCAGAAGCTAAAATTCCTATGCTTGGAATTTGCTTAGGTCACCAGCTTTTAAGTAATGCTTTTGGATATGAAACTTATAAAATGAAATTTGGACAACATGGAGCAAATCATCCTGTGATCAATCTTGATACAAAAACGGTAGAAATTACCGCACAAAATCATAATTATAATGTTCCAGAAGAATTAGCTCAAGTGGCTCATATCACTCATAGAAATTTATTTGGCGATAATGTTGAAGGAGTAAGATATAAAGACTATCCTATTATTTCAGTGCAACATCACCCGGAAAGTTCTTCAGGTCCTCATGAAAGTAAGTACATTTTTAAAGAATTTATGAATTTGATGTGAGTATAGATTTTTTAGCTATTATCAGCGTTGCTTTTTTATCTAGTTTTGGACACTGCTATTCTATGTGTGGTGGTTTTAATTTACTTTTTATAAATTTAAATTCAAAAAGCAATAATTTATTTTTATTAACTTTTATTTATCATTTGTTTAGAATTTTTGCTTATATTGTTTTAGGGATAATTTTTGGGACTTTTGGGAATATCTTGGCAATCAATGCTAAGGTTCAAAGTTTGTCATTTTTTATTCTTGGTATATTTATGATGATTTTGGGTTTTGCTCTTATTTTTAGAGGCAATATGTTATCTTTTATTGAAAATAATGTTTTTTTTGATAGTTTTGTAAAGAAAATTATTAAAAAATCTAAAAATTTTAAAGGATTAAAATCAGCTATATTTTTAGGATTTTCAAATGGTTTTGTTCCTTGTGGATTGGTGTATTTTTTTATAGCCAATGCAATAAGTAAGCAAAATATTTTTGAAGGTATTTTGGTAATGATGATTTTTGGAATATCAACTTTACCTGCGATGTTATTTTTTTCTAAAATTTCACAATTTTTTAGTGATTTTTTGAAAAATTTGTTTAATTATTTATCGTATGGCATTATTGTTTGTTACGGTATAAATCTTGCCTATATAGGTTTTAAGGCTTTTCAATGAAAGATTTTTTTAAAGATCAGTTTTTTAAAGCTCTGGAAAAAAATACAATTTTTTCAAGAGCTGATGTGCAAGGAAATTTAATTTTTGTCAGTGATAAGCTTTGTCAAATAAGTGGATATAGCAAAAAAGAGCTTATAGGAAAAAAACATTCAATATTTAAACATCCAGATGTTGAGGAATGTTATGTTGAGAAGCTTTTAAAAGATCTTTCATATAAAAAGCCTTATCAGGTTATTTTTAAAAATATTGATAAATTAGGCAAAACCTTCTATCTTGAAACTTTGTTAATCCCCATATTGGATAAAAATAATGAATTAATAGAAATAGTAGCACTTTCTCATGATGTCAGTAATTCTTTTAAGCTTAATGAAGAGCTTGCTTTAAATCACGCTAAATTAAGAGAATTAAGTATTAATCTTGAAAATACAGTTAAAAATCACCAACAAGAATTTATACAGTTAGGTAAAAAATTTGAGAAAAAAATGAAAATTGCCTTGGAAAAAAATGAAAAAGATATTAAAATAGTATATGAAGAGATTTTGAAATCTTCATTAGAACAAATGATTAGTGATATAGCACATCAATGGAGACAACCGTTAAATGAGCTTGGTATTGCCATGTTTCAAATGAAGCAAAATCTTAAAGATGAAAAAGGATTTGCTGAAATTTATTCACAATCAAAAGATATGATTAAAAATATGTCAGAAACAATTGATGTGTTTAGAACTTTGTTTAACAAAGGAGTAGAGCAGTATGTATTTATAAAAGAGACTTTAAATAAAGCCTTGGAAATTGCTTTTGAAACTATAGAAAAAAATCATGTAAATATTAATATTGTTTCGAAAAGTGATTATGAAGTTTTGGCGTATGAGAATGGTTTAATAAGAGTTTTTCTTAATTTGATTTTAAATTCAATAGAGGCATTTAAAAACAAAAAAAGGAAAATCATAACAATAAATTTTTCAAAATTTGGAAAAAACTATCTGAAAATTACAATAAAAGATAATGCTGGTGGGATTGATAAAGAAAATTTAGATAAAATTTTTCAACCTTATTTTACAACAAAACATCCCAGTCAGGGTATAGGAGTAGGACTTTATATAAGTAGACAAATTATTGAAAGTTTCCAAGGAAAAATAAAAGTTAAGAACGGAAAAGATGGGGCTTGTTTTGAGGTATTTTTAAAACTAAAAGAGAGGGTAGAGTAGAAATGTCACAAGAATGTAAAGAATTGATAATATTAGTAGTTGAAGATGAAATTAAGACTAGAGAATCATTGATTAATGTATTAAGCGAACGCTTTAGTAAAGTAATCGGAGCTCAAAATGGAGATGAGGGGCTTAAAAAATTTAAAAAATTTAAGCCGGATTTAGTTATCACAGATATTGCTATGCCTATTATGGATGGGCTTGATATGGCAAGAGAGATTAAGGAAATTTCAGATGATGTCCCAATTGTTGTTCTTAGTGCGTATTCAGAGAAAGAGAGACTTTTGCGTTCTATTGATATTGGTATAGATAAATATTTGATTAAACCTGTTGATATAGAAGAGTTGTTTAAAGTTTTAGATTATCTGATAGGTGAAAAAATTGAAGCAAATATGCTTGTAAAAATTTCTGAAGAATATCAATTTAACAAAACTAAAAGAACTTTGATTTACAATGGTGAAGAAATTGTTTTAACTAAAAAAGAATTGGCTTTTATTTCTTTGCTTTTAAAGCAACCTGGGGCTTTGGTTTTGCATGAAGATATAAAGAAAAATGTTTGGATAGGTGAACATGTGAGTGATACTGCTGTTAGAACTTTCATTAAAAGAGTAAGAGATAAAGTAGGTGAAGATTTTATAAAAAATGTGCCAAGTTTAGGTTATAAGATAAATATCAATAAATAAGACTGATTTAGCCTTAAAATATAAAGCATAACAAATGATTAACAAAATTATCATTTTTAAGAAAAAATGTATAATTAATATTCTATAATATTCTCTTGTTATCAAAAATTTTAAGGAGAAAGTCGATGCATCCAGGTAATGTATTAAATTACGACTATACGGTTGCAAGATATTTTATGTTTACAACCGTATTGTTTGGCATTGTTGGTATGGCTATAGGAACTCTTATAGCTTTTCAAATGGCATATCCTAACTTAAATTATTTAGCAGGAGAATATGCCACTTTTTCAAGACTTAGACCACTTCATACTTCAGGTGTGATTTTTGGTTTTATGCTTTCAGGGATTTGGGCAACTTGGTATTATATAGGTCAGCGTGTTCTTAAGGTAAGTATGGCTGAGTCAAGATTTTTAATGATTGTTGGCAAGCTTCATTTTTGGCTTTATATGCTTACTATGGTTTTAGCTGTTATATCTTTGTTTATGGGTGTGACTACATCTAAAGAATATGCAGAGCTTGAGTGGCCTTTAGATATTCTTGTTGTTCTTGTTTGGGTTTTATGGGGTGTAAGTATTTTTGGACTTATTGGAATTCGCCGTGAAAAAACTCTTTATATTTCTTTATGGTATTATATAGCTACATTTTTAGGTATAGCTATGCTTTATCTTTTTAACAACATGGAAGTACCAACTTATTTTGTTACTGGAATGGGTAAATGGTGGCATAGTGTATCAATGTATGCAGGAACAAATGATGCTTTAGTACAATGGTGGTATGGACATAATGCTGTGGCATTTGTATTTACTGTGGGTATTATTGCTCAAATTTATTACTTCTTGCCAAAAGAAAGTGGTCAGCCGATTTTCTCTTATAAACTCTCTTTATTTGCATTTTGGGGCTTAATGTTTGTTTATCTTTGGGCAGGTGGTCACCATTTGATTTATTCAACTGTACCTGATTGGATGCAAACTATGGGTTCGGTTTTCTCTATAGTATTGATTTTACCTTCTTGGGGTTCAGCGATTAATATCTTGCTTACTATGAAAGGTGAGTGGAGCCAGCTTCGCGAGAGTCCATTGATTAAATTTATGATTTTGGCATCAACTTTCTATATGTTCTCAACACTTGAAGGGCCAATTCTTTCAATTAAGTCTGTTAATGCTTTAGCACACTTTACAGATTGGATTCCAGGACATGTTCATGATGGAACATTAGGTTGGGTAGGATTTATGACTATGGCTGCTCTTTATCATATGACTCCTAGAGTTTTCAAAAGAGAGCTTTATAGCAAATCTTTAATGGAAGCTCAATTTTGGATCCAAACCACAGGTATAGTTCTTTATTTTGCTTCAATGTGGATTGCGGGTATTACTCAAGGTATGATGTGGAGAGCGACAGATGAGTATGGTAACTTGCTTTATAGCTTTATTGATACTGTTGTGGCTATTGTTCCTTATTATTGGATTAGAGCGATTGGTGGATTGTTGTATCTTATCGGTTTCTTTATGTTTACTTATAATATTTACAAAACAATTGCTTGTGGAAGAGTGCTTGATAAAGAACCAAAAAGCGCTTCGCCTATGGCAGCATAAAAAGGAGAAAATATGTTTAGTTGGTTAGAAAAAAATCCATTCTTTTTTGCTGTAGCTGTTTTTGTAGTGATTGCTTATGCAGGCATAGTTGAAGTTTTACCAAATTTTGCAGAAAATGCAAGACCAATTGAAGGTAAAAAACCTTATACGGTTTTACAACTTGCAGGGCGTGCAGTATATATTAAAGATAGTTGTAATGCTTGTCATTCACAGCTTATTCGTCCATTTAAATCAGAAACAGATCGTTATGGTATGTATTCTGTAAGTGGTGAATTTGCTTATGATAGACCTTTTCTTTGGGGTTCAAAAAGAACAGGACCTGATCTTGCTCGTGTAGGAAATTATAGAACAGCTGATTGGCATGAAAATCATATGTGGGATCCTACTTCTGTTGTTCCAGATTCTATTATGCCTTCATATAAGCATATGTTTAAAAATAATGCAGATATTGAAACTGCTTATGCTGAGGCTTTAACCGTGAAAAAAGTTTTCAATGTTCCTTATGATACAGAAAATGGAACAAAACTTGGTTCTTGGGAGGATGCGCAAGCTGAAGTAAAAGCTGAAGCTCAGGCTATAGTTGATCAAATGAAAAATCAAGAAGTAAAAGATGCTTTTGCTAAAGGTGAAATCAAAGAAATAGTTGCTTTGATCGCTTATTTAAATAGCTTAAAGTAAGATGATGGAACATTTATCAATAGTTTTTGATGTGATTAAAAATTTAATCACATTTGATTTAGCAACAGTTCAAAAACATGAGTGGGAGATTTTTCAAGGTTATGGTTTTTTTGCACTCGTGATGTTTTTGTCAATAGTATTATATGCGTATTGGTATCATTTATATAGAACAGAAAAAAAAGGTGAGAGAAATTATGAAAATTATGCAAACCTTGCCTTAAAAGATGATATTGATGATAGTGTATTAGAAAGTAAAAGGAGTGCTTAATGCAATGGTTAAATTTAGAAGATAATGTTAATCTCTTATCTTTAATTGGAGCTATTCTTATCATTTTAATCACACTAGTTATTGTGAGTAGAATGTTTAAGCAAATGAAAGAAAAAAAGGGCGAGTCAGAGCTTAGTGAACATAGTTGGGATGGAATAGGAGAGTATAAAAATGCTGTTCCTACTGGTTGGGCTGTGGTATTTTTCCTGACTATTGTTTGGGCTATTTGGTATTTTCTATGGGGATATCCTTTAAATTCTTTTTCAAGTATAGGTCAATACAATGAAGAAGTAGCAACTCATAATACAAAATTCGAAGAAAAATTTAAAAATTTATCTCCTGAAGATAAAATAGCAATGGGTCAAAATATCTTTTTAGTTCAGTGTTCAGCTTGTCATGGAATTACAGGCGATGGTATCAATGGTAAAGCTCAAAATTTAAATATTTGGGGTAGCGAAGAAGGTATAATCAATGTAATTAAACATGGTTCAAAAGGTATGAATTTTCCAGGTGGAGAAATGCTTGGTGCTGCTGATTTAGGTGTGGCAGAAGAAGATATTCCTGCTATTGCTGCTTATGTAGCAAAAGATCTTTCAGCTATTAAGAAAACTGCAAATGAAAATTTAGTAGCAAAAGGTAAAGAAGCTTATGCAACTTGTGCAGCATGCCATGGAGAAGATGGAAAAGGTCAAGATGGAATGTTCCCAGATCTTACAAAATACGGTTCTGCAGCTTTTGTAGTAGATGTTTTACATAGTGGTAAGGCTGGTTTTATAGGAACAATGCCGAGTTTTCCAACACTTAATGATATTCAAAAAGAAGCTGTTGGCGAGTATGTAATTTCTCTTTCAAGGGGTGAATGATGGAAAATAATAATAGATGCGTGTTTTCTCTTTCAGGTGTTACAGGTATGTTAATTGCTACGGTTTTATTACTTGCTATCTTAGTAGTTTTAACTATTTGGGGTCTTAAAGCTCAGCAAGAAGTGATGCAAAAGCCATATAGTCTTAAAGATGCACAAAGTGTAAAGATGTTTGGTTCAAAAGAACAAGATTATAGAAGTATAAAGGAAGCACAATGAGTAAGGCTTTGGAATATTTAATTGTTATTGGTTTAGTTGTTGCTGCTGCAATCACCGCTTGGTCGGTTTTAACTGTAAATCATCTTCATATAGGATGAAAAAAATATTACAAGATGGCTTTTTTTTAGCCATCTTCTTCTTTGTTTTATTGCCTTCTAGGGTTTTTGCTCTTGATGCTGTACTTTTTAATGAAAATATTTTAAGTCAAAAAGTAAGTAATGAGATTAATCTTATAGGAAAAGAGCTTTACCAAAAAAGTAATATTTTTATCGGCGTTATGGTTGGTGATGAAACTGAAATTGAAACTTTATTAAATAAACAAAAAGAACTTCCTCAATCTTATATATTGCTTCTTTTGTCAAAAAATTCTCACAAAGTTGATATAGTGGGCTCAAAAGGTGCTTTAGCTTTGATTGATAAAGAATCCGTGCTTAGTCCTTATCCTGGAACAGGATCTATTTTGCCGATATTAGCTACAAATAAAGGTGATATTTATAATGCTGCTATACTTAATGGTTATGCAGATATTGTAGATCGTGTGGCAAAATCCTTGGGATTACAATTAGAACATTCTATAGGTAATGCAAATCGTGATACTATCAATATCTTAAGAATACTTATCTATGGATTTATTTGCTTTGCATTGTTATACTATGCACAAAGAAGAATAAAGAGGAAAAAAAATGTTAGAAACTAAAAGAAGTTTTTGGCCTTATGGTATTTTGCTTTCACTTTTGGCTATAATTATTGCTTGTATTGTAACGATTTTTATAGCAAGTCACCATCCTGTATATGAGGATGATTTTTATTTTGACTCTTATCAAAATGTTGAAAATAATTACAATCAAATACAAAAACAACAAGTAAATTTTGATAAATTTTTTAAAGTAAATTTTCAAAATGATAAAATCACTTTTATAGGTAAAAGAAAAATTCCTAGTTATGAAGTGGATCAAAATTTCTATGTTGCAAATTTTAAAATTTCTGCATTACAAAATATAAATTCTGATGATTTAAAAGTTCAAGTTCTTCTTACAAGACCATTCACTAAAAATTTTGATCAAAAGTTAGAAGGACAAGTTAAAAATGGAATTTTAAGTATCGCTTTGCCTAAATTAGATAAAGGTAGATGGGAGCTTAAGCTAAAGTTTTATGCAAATCAAGAAACAGTGGGTTTTTTTAGCTACGAATTAAATGCTCAATGAAATTAAGAATTTTTAGTTCTTCAAGACAAATTAGAGAGTATTATAACCAAAAAAAACAGCAAAATGCTTTATTAGATAGTGCTATTCATATAGGTGAATTTTTAGATAAAGTTTGTTTGAGTAATTTTCATAAGGCAAGTTCTTATGAAAGCTTGCTTTTAATGCAAGAAGCTTGTCTAAAAAGTAAGGATTTAGAAAAAAAACTAGGAATTTCTGTAGAATTTTTTGCTTTTTTGAAAAACAACGAATATCTTTTTTCCTTTTTCAAAGAACTTAGTTTAGAAAAAAAAAGCATAGAAGATCTTAAAAATAATGATTATTATGCCACCTATAATGAACATTTGGAAATTTTAGATGAGGTATATAAGAATTATCTTGCTTTGCTTGAAAAGAAATCTTTTTATGATGATCTTTCTTTGCCTAAAAATTACACTCTTAATAAAGATTTTTTAGATGAGTATGAAGCTATAGTTTATGATTTGCAAGGTTTTTTGAGTAAATTTGAAGAAAATTTATTAAGTGAAATTTCTCAGATTAAAGAAGTGGTTTTAAGTTTTAAAACGAGTAAATTTAATCTCGAATATCTTTTAAAACTTGATTTTTTAAAAACATTTGATTTAAAAATAAACACTCATTATGAAATCAATCTTTCAAAACAAGAGATTTTAAAAGAAGAAATTTTTAAAACAAAAAATTCAAAAATTAAACTCAAATCTTTTGAATTAAGGGCTTTACAATGCGCTTTTGTTATGGATGAAATTTCACATTTTGTACGCAAAGGTTTAAAGTCTGAAAATATTGTAGTTATAACTCCAGATGAAAGTTTTTGTGAGTTTTTAAGACTTTTTGATAAAGACAATATGCTTAATTTTGCAAGTGGGATTAGTATTAAAGAAAGTTTATTTTATCAAAAATTTCAAGCACTTTATGAAAGTGCTAGTAGTGCTTCTTTTGTTTATAAAAATCAAGAGGATTATTTTGAAGACACGCAGATGATTTTTGATTATCACAATACGCTTTTACATTCTTTAAAGCTTGATTTTATAGAGTTTAAAAAGTATTTTGATGAGAAATGTGATTTTGAATATTTTGAAAAATTACTTGCTTTATTTTTAGAAAATGAAAAGCAAGAGCTTATTTATTTGATACGAAAAGAACTTTATTTTATTAAAGATTTATTGAAAAATCAGTCTTTAACTCTTAAAGAGTTGATCCATCTTTTTTTCATGCAAATTTCACAACTTTCCCTTAGTGATGTAGGTGGAGGTAAGGTTACGGTAATGGGACTTTTAGAAAGTCGGGGGCTTTGTTTTGATGGGGTGATTTTGGTTGATTTTAATGAAGAATTTATTCCTAAAAGAAGTGTTAATGAACTTTTTTTAAACAATGAAGTGCGTAAAAAAGCAGGATTGATTAGCTATGATAGAAGAGAAAATTTACAAAGATTTTATTATGAAAGCTTGATGAAGAATGCTTTAGAAGTAAGTATTTGCTTTGTGGAAAATGAAGAAAAAAGCAAATCACGTTTTTTAGATGAACTTGATTTTGACTTTTTTTATGAAACCCATATTCACCAAAAAGCTTATCTTAATGCTTTAAAATTAGACTATGAGGGCATAAAACCTAATCTAACTCCTATAAAAGCTCCTATTTTAAAGCATAATCCTTTCGAGTTCCCGCTTTCTTTTAGTCGTTTTAATTTATTGGAAAATCAAAAAAGAACTTATTATTATCGCTATATTTTAAATTTAGCAGAACCTAGGGTTTTAAGCGAGGAAAGTAAAGCGAAAAATCAAGGAAATTTCATCCATAAAATGCTTGAAATTTATTATAAAAATTATGCAAATAATGATTTTGATATAAAAGTTTTTACAAATTTATTGGATAAAGAATATCAAAAATACAATATCAGCGAACTTGATCTTGAAGTGTTTAAATTAAAATTTATACAATTTGCTAAAAATGAAAAAGAGCATTTTTCAAAAGGCTTTTATGTCGCACATACAGAGCTTGAGTTAAATAATATTTTAAAGCTTGGAGCAGATAGTATAAAACTTAAGGGCACTATAGATCGTATCGATAGTTCAAAAGAAGGTAATTTGATTATTGATTATAAAAGTGGAAAAGTGCCAAGTAATTCTTATCAACTTGCTTTTTACCAGGCTTTATATGATGAAAATGCAAGCGTGGGTTTTTATGATTTAAATAGTATGCAAATATTACATCAAAAAGCCAAAAGTTTAGATGAGCTAAGAGAAAGACTTAAAGATTTAGTTCTTATGAGCAAGGAAGAAATAGAGTTTGAAAATGAACAAGATGAGTATTGTCCTTATAAACTCATTTATAAAAAGGAATTAAAATGAGTCAATTTGAGCCTTTTTTGGCATTAGAAGCGAGTGCAGGAAGTGGAAAAACCTTTGCCTTGAGCGTGCGTTTTGTAGCACTTATTTTAAAAGGAGCTAGGATTAATGAAATTTTAGCTTTAACTTTTACTAAAAAAGCTGCTAATGAAATGCAAAAAAGAATTATTGAGACTTTTTTAAATTTAGAAAAAGAAAATAAAACCAGTGAATGCAATGAGCTTTGCAAGCTTTTAGGTAAAGATAAAGAAGAGCTTATTTCTTTAAGAGATGCTAAAAAAGAAGAATTTTTAAGAACAGAGTTAAAAATCAGTACTTTTGATGCTTTTTTCGGAAAAATTTTGCGTGTTTTTGCTTTAAATTTGGGCTTAAGTAGTGATTTTACAATGAGTGAAGAGAAGCTTGATGTAAGAGAGATTTTTTTAAAACTTCTTAAAAAAGATGAATTAAAAGATTTGGCTTATTATATTAATTTAGTTGATGAGAAAGAAAATTTTTTTAACGAGCTTGAAAAATTTTATGAGAATGCTTATTTTCAAAATCTTCCTAAAATTCCAAATCCATCTAAAGCTTATATCAATAAAGCTTATAGTGAGTTAAGAAGTTATTGTTTGGGTCTTACTCATGTAAAAAATTATAAAAATTTGTGTGACAATTTTAAAAGTGAAGTTTTAGATTTGTCTGTATTTATGCAATCAAGCTTTATGACAAAATTTGAAAGTACAAAATATTTGCAAGATTTAGAAAGCACTAACTTGCATTTTAGCGCAAAAAGAATGGAGCTTATAAATGCTTTAAATACTTATGCTATAGAGCTTGAAAATTATAAAATTGCTAATTTAATGAATCTTTTAAATCATTATAGTGAAGCTAAAAATATATTTCATAAAGATAAAAATACTTTAAATTTCCAAGATGTGAGTAAAAAAGTTTATGAGTTAATAACCAGTGAATTTAAGGATATGATTTATTTTCGCTTAGATGGTTTTATTTCGCATTTGCTTATTGATGAATTTCAAGATACAAGCGTGATCCAATATCAAATTTTACGCCCTTTGATTGCTGAGCTTGTTTCAGGGGAAGGAGTTAAGAAAAATCGCACTTTTTTTTATGTAGGAGATAAAAAACAAAGTATTTATCGCTTTCGTAAAGGAAAAAAAGAATTATTTGATTTGTTAAAACAAGAATTTGATCAAATTAAAAGTGACAGTTTAAATACTAACTATCGTTCTAAAGAGCTTTTGGTTGATTTTGTTAATGAAACTTTTAAAGAAAAAATCAAAGATTATAAAGAGCAATTTGCCTTAGAAAGCAAAAAAGGCGGTTTTGTGCGTATTGTGGAATCTAAAGAACAAAAGGTTAAAAACCAAGCTCAAGAAATCAAGGAAAAGACTTTAGAAACTTTATTTGAGCAAGTTAATTTTTTAAGATCTAAAAATATTTCTTATGATGATATTTGTATTTTGTGTTGGAAAAATAGCGATGCAGATATGGTTTTGGATTTTTTAAGAGAGCAAAATATTCCTGCATTTACTCAAAGCAATGTTTTACTTGAAAATAAAGCAAGCGTAAGACTTGTTTTAGAATATGCTAAATATTGTATTTTTGGTGATGAGTTTTACTTGGTATTTTTAAAAGAACTTTTAGGTTTTGAGCCGAGAAAAATCACCCTTGATTTTTCAAAAAATGCTATGGAAAATGTACTTTTTTTAATAAAAGAATTAAAACTTGATTTAAATGATATAGCTTTAATGCAATTTATCGAATATGCTAAAACTAAGGAAAATTTTTTAAAGCTTTTATTTGAGCCTTGTACTTTGAAAATAGTAAGCGAGCAAAATATGGGAATTGGTATTATGAGTGTGCATAAATCTAAGGGCTTGGAATTTGATCATGTGATTTTGCTAGATAGTTTATCTAAAAACAATTCAAACAATGAAGATATCATGCTTGAATATGATATCAATCAAGGTTGGCAACTCCATATTAAGGATAAAATTCGAGAGCTTACTAAAGAGCCTATTTATACCCTTTTTAAAGAAAATATTACAAGAGCAAATTATGAAGATGATATCAATAAACTTTATGTGGCTTTTACAAGAGCTAAGGAAAGTTTGATTATCATAAAAAGAAACGAAGAAAGTGTAAATGGAAATTATCCAAGTTATTTTAAGGGGGGATTTTTAAATATACATTCTCAAGAGAGAGGTTTTTTAGAAAGCAAAGAGCAAATTTTAAGTATTAAAAAAGAAAGTATTCAAGCTTTACAAAAATTTGAAAAAATTAGCCCACAAGAAGTTCAAAGTGAAGAAAAGCTTGATAGTAAAGAGTTATATTTTGGAAATGCTTTTCACTTTTTTATGCAAAATTTAAAACTCCCTAAGGGTGAAAATTTTCAAATACTTACTCAAAGATGCAAGAGCAAATTTAGGCATTTTTTAGATGAGAGTGATTTTGAAAAGCTTTTTAAAAGAATTGAAATTTTGCTGAAAAATACTCAATTTCAAAATTTAATTAGCGATGGAAAGCTTTTAAAAGAGCAAGCTTTGAGTTTTAATGGAGAAATTAAACAATTAGACTTGCTTACTCTAAAAGATGAAGAAGCTTTCATAATTGATTATAAAACAGGTCTTGCTATGCAAGATAAACATAAAGAGCAAGTAAGAACTTATAAGATTGCCATTAGTGAAATTTTAAAAAAAGATAAAGTGCGTGCTTTTATAGTTTATTGTTTGGAAAATGAAATTCAAATTTTGGAAATATAAACTTTATTTTTACTTAAATTAAGTAAAAATTAATATTATTTTTTATACAATCACATTTTAAATTTTTGGCAAAGGTAAAAATTATGACAAAGATAACAAAGCCAAACGAAGTAAAACGAGAATGGATTGTTTTAGACGCAGAAGGCAAACGCTTTGGTCGTCTTTTAACTGAAGTAGCAACAATTTTGAGAGGTAAAAACAAGCCTTGCTTTACTCCAAATGTTGATTGTGGTGATTATGTAATTATCATCAATGCTTCAAAAGCTGTATTTACAGGTGCTAATAAAGCAGAAGATAAGCTTTATCATAGACATTCAGGATATTTTGGAAGTGTAAAAAGCGAAAAATTTGGTGATTTACTTGAAAAAAATCCTGCAAAATTATATAAATTAGCAGTTAGAGGTATGCTTCCTAAAACAAATTTGGGCAGAGCTATGCTTAAAAAATTAAAAATTTATGCGGGTAGTGAGCACCCACACACTGCGCAAATTGCTAAAGAAGGAAAATAATCATGGCAACAACATACGCAACAGGTAAGAGAAAAACTGCTATCGCAAAGGTATGGGTAAAACCAGGTAGTGGTAAAATTAGTGTTAATGGTGTTGATTTAAACACTTGGCTTGGTGGACACGAGGCGATTAAGCTTAAAGTGGTTCAACCTTTACTTGTGACTAAACAAGAAACTTCAATGGATATTAAAGCAACTACTTTAGGCGGGGGCTATAGTGCTCAAGCTGAAGCTTTAAGACATGGAATTTCAAGAGCTTTAGCAGCTATGGATGCTGATTTTAGAGCTTTATTAAAACCTAAAGGACTTCTTACTAGAGATAGTAGAACTGTTGAGCGTAAAAAATATGGACGCCGCAAAGCAAGAAGAAGCCCGCAATTCTCTAAACGTTAATATTTTTGGTGGGATTTTCCCACCTTTCTACAATTTTTTATAAAACTTATCCTTTTTTCTGTCATTTATGATATAATTGCAAAATTTAAATTTTTATTTTATAACACAATGAAAGGTTTTTTCTATGAAAAAAATATTATTATGTTTAGGTTTGGCAAGTGTTTTATTCGGTGCTGATAACAATGTAAAATTTGAAATCACTCCAACTTTAAACTATAATTACTTTGAAGGTAATTTAGATATGGATAATCGCTATGCACCAGGGATTAGACTTGGTTATCATTTTGACGATTTTTGGCTTGATCAATTAGAATTTGGGTTAGAGCATTATTCTGATGTTAAATATACAAATACAAATAAAACTACAGATATTACAAGAACTTATTTGAGTGCTATTAAAGGTATTGATGTAGGTGAGAAATTTTATTTCTATGGTTTAGCAGGTGGAGGATATGAGGATTTTTCAAATGCTGCCTATGATAATAAAAGCGGTGGATTTGGACATTATGGCGCGGGTGTAAAATTCCGTCTTAGTGATTCTTTGGCTTTAAGACTTGAAACTAGAGATCAAATTAATTTTAACCATGCAAACCATAATTGGGTTTCAACTTTAGGTATTAGTTTTGGTTTTGGTGGCAAAAAGGAAAAAGCTGTAGAAGAAGTTGCTGATACTCGTCCAGCTCCACAAGTAAAATGTCCTGTAGAACCAAGAGAAGGTGCTTTATTAGATGAAAATGGTTGCGAAAAAACTATTTCTTTGGAAGGTCATTTTGGTTTTGATAAAACTACTATAAATCCAACTTTTCAAGAAAAAATCAAAGAAATTGCAAAAGTTTTAGATGAAAATGAAAGATATGATACTATTCTTGAAGGACATACAGATAATATCGGTTCAAGAGCTTATAATCAAAAGCTTTCTGAAAGACGTGCTAAAAGTGTTGCTAATGAACTTGAAAAATATGGTGTAGAAAAAAGTCGCATCAAAACAGTAGGTTATGGTCAAGATAATCCTCGCTCAAGCAATGACACTAAAGAAGGTAGAGCGGATAATAGAAGAGTGGATGCTAAATTTATTTTAAGATAATGAATAAAACTATTTTATTTGATTTAGATGGCACTTTAATTGATTCTACTGATGCTATTTTAAATTCTTTCCAAGGAGCTTTTAAAGCCCTTGGATTAACTTCTAAAAATAATGAAGAAATCAAAAATCTCATAGGTTATCCTTTAGAGCAAATGTTTAGAATGCTTTATCCAGATAAAGTAAATTTAAGTAAAGAATTTGTATTAGCTTATCGTGAAATTTATGCACAAATTTATTTAGAACAAACCACTCTTTTGCCTAAAGCAAAAGAAGCATTAGAACTTGGAAGCGAAATTGCAGATCTTGGTATAGTTACAACAAAAGGAGGTAAATTTACTCCGATTTTACTTGATTATTTGGGGGTTAAAAAATTCTTTAAAACTTTAATTACTCTTGAAGATGTCATAAATCCAAAGCCAAGTTCTGAACCTATAATTTTAGCCTTAAAAAGACTTAATAAAACTCAAGAAAATGCCTATATGATAGGCGATACAATACTAGATATTCAAGCTGCAATTTCTGCTAATATCACTCCTTTGGCCTTAACTTGTGGCTATGGCAATGAAAATGAATTAAAAGCTCATTCTATGGTATTTTTAAATGCATATGAGGCTGTTAATTATATAGCTAGATTAAACTAATTTCAAGTTTTCGTTAAACGCCTTTTAAGAGAATTTATAGTAAATTGATAGCTAAAAAATTATAAAAATTATCAATATATAAGGAAGGTCTCAATGGGTAAAATTATGAAAACTATGGACGGAAATGAGGCTGCTGCATACGCTGCGTATGCTTTTACTGAAGTTGCTGGAATTTATCCTATTACACCTAGTTCTCCTATGGCTGATTACACCGATATGTGGGCAGCTGCAGGCAAAAAAAATCTTTTTGGAGTTCCTGTAAAAATCGTAGAAATGCAAAGTGAAGCAGGTGCTGCAGGTAGTGTGCATGGATCTTTACAGGCTGGGGCTTTGACTACAACTTATACAGCTTCTCAAGGATTACTCCTTAAAATTCCAAATATGTATAAAATAGCAGGTCAATTACTCCCCTGTGTAATCCATGTAGCAGCGCGTTCTTTGGCTGCTCAAGCTTTGTCTATCTTTGGTGATCATCAAGATATTTATGCGGCAAGACAAATTGGTTTTGCTATGCTTTGTTCGCATTCCGTGCAAGAAACCATGGACTTAGCTGGTATAGCACATTTAGCTGCAATTAAGGGAAGAGTGCCATTTTTGCATTTTTTTGATGGTTTTAGAACAAGCCATGAAATTCAAAAAGTTGAAGTAATGGATTATGCACATTTTGATAGATTATTAGATAGAGAAGCTTTGCTTGAATTTAGAAATAATGCTTTAAATCCAGAAAATCCAAAAACACGCGGAACAGCACAAAATGATGATATTTATTTTCAAACTAGAGAAGTAAGTAACCGTTTTTATGATGCTTTGCCTGATGTTGTTAATGAATATATGCAAGAAATTTCAAAAATCACAGGTAGAGAATACAAACCATTTACTTATTATGGACATAAAGAGCCAGAGCGTGTGATTGTTGCTATGGGTTCTGTGACTCAAGCACTTGAAGAAGTGGTAGACTATCTTAATGCTAAGGGTGAAAAGGTAGGGATTTTAAAAGTTTATCTTTATCGCCCATTTAGCTTAAAATATTTCTTTGATGTTATGCCAAAATCAGTGAAAAAAATCGCAGTTTTAGATAGAACCAAAGAACCAGGAAGTCTTGGGGAGCCACTTTATCTTGATGTAAAATCAGCTTTCTATGGAAGAGAAAATGCTCCTGTTATAGTGGGTGGAAGATACGGACTTTCTTCAAAGGATGTTGATCCTGCTCAAATGATAGCAGTATTTGAAAATCTTAAACTTGATAATCCAAAAGATGGCTTTACTGTAGGTATAGTTGATGATGTAACTCATACTTCACTGAGTACTGGAGAGAAAATTTCACTTGGAGATGAAAGTACGATCGAATGTTTATTTTACGGACTTGGTGCTGATGGAACTGTGGGTGCAAATAAAAACTCGATTAAAATCATCGGGGATAAAACGGATTTTTACGCTCAAGCTTATTTTGCTTATGATTCTAAAAAATCAGGGGGTTATACAAGAAGCCATTTAAGATTTTCTAAAAAACCTATCCGTTCAACTTATCTTGTTTCAACTCCGCATTTTATCGCTTGTTCGGTAGCGGCTTATTTGGAAATTTATGATGTTTTAGCAGGAATTCGCAAAGGAGGAACTTTCCTTTTAAATAGTATTTGGAATGCTGAAGAAACCATAAGACAACTTCCAGATGCAGTAAAGAAAACTTTAGCTGAAAAAGAAGTAAATTTTTATATCATCAATGCAACCAAACTAGCTCGTGATATAGGTTTGGGAAATCGTACAAATACCATTATGCAATCAGCCTTTTT
This sequence comes from Campylobacter sp. BCW_6465, assembly GCF_001762815.1. Taxonomy (NCBI): domain Bacteria; kingdom Pseudomonadati; phylum Campylobacterota; class Epsilonproteobacteria; order Campylobacterales; family Campylobacteraceae; genus Campylobacter; species Campylobacter sp. BCW_6465. The sequence goes on along the minus strand of NZ_MJXN01000070.1, from coordinate 18,619 downwards.
CAAACTTGCAAAAATCATTCCTTATGAAGACGCACAAAAATACATGAAAGAGCTTGCGTATAAATCTTATAGTAAAAAAGGCGATGCTATTGTAGAAATGAATTACAAGGCTATTGATGTGGGTGCTGATGGACTTGTAAAAGTTGAAGTAGATCCAAATTGGAAAAATTTAGAGCTTAAAGAAAAAGAACAAACCAATGCCTATAAAGGTACTGAATTTGTTGAAAAAATCGTAAAACCTATGAATGCGGCTAAGGGTGATGATTTACCTGTTTCAGCCTTTTTAGGTTATGAAGATGGAAGTTTTGAACACGGCACAACCGAATACGAAAAACGCGGTGTTGGGGTTATGGTACCAAGATGGATAGAGGCAAATTGTATCCAATGTAATCAATGTGCTTCAGTTTGTCCGCATGCTGTTATTAGACCATTTTTGATTAATGATGAAGAAATGGTAAATGCACCTCGCGGTGTAAAAGATCATGCTTTAGAAGCTAAAGGAACCAAAGGAGAAAAATTAAGCTTTAAAATTCAAGTTTCTCCACTTGATTGTACAGGCTGTGAGCTTTGTGTTCATGAGTGTCCTACTAAAGAAAAATCTTTGGTTATGGTACCACTTCAAGAAGAGATGGATTTTGGTGAGCAAGAAAATGCGGATTATTTATTTAAAGAAATCACATACAAAGATGATATTTTAAATAAAGAAACTACAAAAGGAGCACAATTTGCCCAACCTTTATTTGAATTCCATGGAGCTTGTCCTGGATGTGGGGAAACTCCTTATATTACTTTAATTACAAGATTGTTCGGTGAAAGAATGATTGTGGCTAATGCGACAGGTTGTAGTTCTATTTATGGGGGCTCAGCTCCATCAACTCCTTATAGAAAAAGTGTGAAAAATGGACACGGTCCTGCTTGGGGAAATTCACTTTTTGAAGACAATGCTGAGTTTGGTTTGGGTATGAAAATTGCAACTGAAAATACAAGACACCGCATTGAACATATCATGAATGAAAGTATGCAAGAAGTTCCAAATGCTTTATCAGCTCTTTTTAAAGATTGGATTGCAAATAAAGACAATGGTGCTATGTCTGTGGAAATTAAAAATAAAATGATCCCTATTTTAGAGCAAAATAAAAATATTAAAGCGGTGCAAGATATATTAGAGCTTAAACAGTATTTAAGTAAAAAATCTCACTGGATTTTTGGTGGTGATGGTTGGGCTTATGATATAGGCTATGGCGGACTTGATCATGTTTTAGCAAGCGGAGAAAATGTAAATATTTTAGTGCTTGATACAGAAGTTTATTCTAATACAGGCGGTCAAAGTTCAAAATCTTCTAGAACAGGAGCTGTAGCACAGTTTGCAGCAGCAGGCAAACCTATACAGAAAAAAGATCTAGGTCAAATTGCTATGACTTATGGTTATATTTTTGTAGCACAAGTAAATTCAACGGCAAATTATACTCATCTTATCAAAGCTATCACTGCAGCTGAGGCCTACGATGGACCATCTTTGGTGATTTGTTATTCTCCTTGTATAGCTCATGGTATTAAAGGTGGGCTGGGTTACTCAGGAGAGCAAGGTGAGCTTGCTACAAAATGTGGTTATTGGCCACTTTATACCTTTGATCCTCGCTTAGAAGAGCAAGGAAAAAATCCTTTAACTCTAACAGGAAAAGAGCCTGATTGGGATTTATATGAGCAATTTTTGATGAATGAAGTGCGTTATAATTCACTTAAAAAAGCAAATCCTGAACATGCTGTTGAGCTTTTTGAACGCAATAAAAAAGACGCTCAACGTCGCTATAGACAGCTTAAGCGTATCGCTATGGCTGATTATAGTAATGAGGTTGAAAGCTGATAAAATATATTTTTAGTGCTACATTGTGTTTTAGCACTTTGTTTGCACAAGATAATTTTGAAGAGTATTTTAAACTTATAGATAAAGAAAATCGCATAAATTTTAATACTCTTCAAAACCCATTTGTGAATCCTACTTTTGAAAAATTAAGACATATTAAAATTACTGCAATTATGCTTGATAAAGTAAAAATTTATGATCGATGGTATAAAAAAGGTGATATGATTGATGATGCTATAATACATGAAATAAATACTAAAGAGATTAAATTCCAATATGATAATTTAGAAATTGCAATCCAAATAAATAAAAATGATAAGATTAATATTAATTAACATTCTTTTTTGCCATTATCTTTATGCTTTAGATTGTCAAAAGCGTCTTTTTGATATCAGTATTAATGAAAAATTAAGCATACAAGAAAGTCTTGATGAGCTTGCAAAATATTGTTCTTTTAGTATTATTGTTAAAGATAAAATTGCCAAAGAAAAATTAGAAACATTGCAAAACTCTGTCAATATTCATCAAATGAGTTTGGACGAAATTTTTAATTTTTTTATCAAAGAGCATGATCTTAGCTATGATTTTGATGGTAAAATTTTAAGAATTTCAGGCATTAATACGAAGATTTTCAAGATAAGTTATATCACTTCTATCAGAGAAGGACAAAGCATAACTAAAGCGTCTGTAGACGCTAAACCAAGGCAAAGTGAATATAGCGGTAGTTTTGATGACGCAGAAGACAATATGATTAAAAGTATGGAAAAATTTGATTTTTGGCAAAATATAGAAAAAGAGATTATTGTATTATTAAAAAATTCTCATGAAGATTATGAGGCTAAAACTCCCATTATAAATCCCAATGCAGGTCTTATTATAGTAACTGGAACAAATTCTCAGTTAAAAAGTGTGAAAAATTATTTGCAAAAACTAGAAAATCGTCTTAAAAAACAAGTTATTATCGATGTTAGCATACTTGCTGTGAGTTTAAATGAAAGCCATTCTAGTGGGATTAATTGGCAAAATTTTAATATAGGTTTAAATTCACAAGTAAATAATGAAAATTCTTTTATTCAGTTTCAAAATGGGCAAGGTTTTGTTAAGAATTTGGGTTTAAGGGCAAATTTAAATTTTGATTCTATTATTAACTTTCTTTCTCAAAATGGAAAAACTAGCGTGCTTTCTAATCCAAAGCTTATGGCTTTAAACAACCAACAAGCCATTATTTCTGTAGGCGATACTATAAATTATCAAGTCAAAGAAAGTTCTAAAGGTACTGAAAATGGGACTACTGTTAGTGAAAGTTATAATAATTATTCTATTTTTGTAGGCATTTTACTCAATATCTTGCCTGAAATTTCTGATGATGGAAAAATAATGCTTAGGATTAATCCAAGCTTAAGTGATTTTAAGTATCCAGAAGATAATAAACGACAAAAAGAGCCAAGAACTATTGCTCCTGATACTATACAAAAAAAGCTTTCTAGTGTTGTGCAAGTGGAGAATAATCAAACTTTAATTTTAGGTGGATTGATTTCTCACGATAAATCTAATGAGAAAAATTCTATCAATTTTCTATCAAAAATTCCAATCCTAGGTTCTTTGTTTGAAGGAGAAGTTTTAAATTCTAAAGCAACTGAAATTGTTTTTATTATCACTCCAAGTATAGTAGATAGTGTAAACGCTCCAAGTCTTAAAGATCTAGGATTTAAGCATTATGAGTAAAATTATTCCATTTAGAGAAGAAATTTTTCATCAAATCAATCAAATTTTAGAAAGCCAAAAAGCTTTTATTTTTTTATGGGGAAAAAGCGGTAGTGGTAAAAGTGTATTGTTGCAAAGATTGGCAAAAAAATATAATGTTGATTTTATTAATGAAAATTTTAAAGATCAGAGTTTCTTAAAAGAAAAAATTGAGTTTTTGATTTCACAAGGCCAGAGTTTAATTATTCTTGATGAAGTGGGAATGTATGATTATGCAATGCTAGAAAGCATCAGGATTTATAGTGATTCTATAAGTTTTGTTTTAAGTTCTCATAAAAAGTTGAATATACTTAAAAAAGAGCATTTTAAAAGTCGCTTAAGTGCTTGTTTTGAATTGAAAAATATTAGTCTTTTAGAACTTGATGATTATATTAAATTGAAATTTGGAATGAATTTTTCAAATAAATGTCTTAAGTTTTTACAAAAAATTTCTCAAGGAAATTTAAGATATATTGATAAAACTTTAAAAAGTTTTTACGAGATAAATAGTTTTTTCGATAAAAACAAAAGTCAAGAGTATATTTTAAAGCTTAGTGCTTTAGAGAATGGCTTATTAAGGTAAGATATGCAAGAAAGAATTAAAGAGCTTGAGCTTAGGTATAAATATTTTTTACTTAAAAAATATTTAAAATATTTATTTTTAATTGTTTTAATCTTAGCAATAGCATTTTGTTTTTTTGTGCTAATGCAAAAATATAATAAGCAAAAAAATATTTATTTGCAAGCTATTGAACATAAAAAGCATTTAGAGCAAAAGATTCTTCAAGCACAAATTTTACAAGAAAAAAATAAGATTTCTAGGGAAAAGTTATATAAAGAACTAGAAGAAGTTAAAGCGGTGCAGGAAAATACACATATTAGTAAGATAGAAATTGATTCTAAAATTTTAAATATTTCTGATTTAAAAAAATCTTTTTATCGAAATCCAAGCTATGAAAAGGCATTAAATTTAGCTAAGAAGTATTTTGATATTAAAGCCTATCAAAAGACAATATTTTGGGCTTTAAAAGCCAATGAACTTGACAAGCAAAAACAAGATTCTTGGCTGATTTTTGCTCAGGCTAAAAGAGCTTTAGGTGAAGAAAAAGAAGCTCAAAGTGCTTTAGATGCTTATATAAATTATTATGGTTTAATGGAATTAGATGGAAAGTAGAATGGATAAAATTTTTCAAGCTTATATTGATAATGAAATAAGTCTTGATGAAATTTGCACTAAATTTAATATCACTTCTTGGGATTTTTTTAAAAAATTAGCAAATTTTTGTAATTTGCATTTTGTTGATTTAGATGAAGATAATGATTTTATTTATGAAGGTATACCTTTTTCTTTACTTTTAAAATTTAAATTTCTGCTTATTAAAAACAATGACGGCTTTATGATTATTAGATCCAAACCTTGTTCTTTAGAGCTTTTAGAGCAAGTTAAGACTTTTATGATTTGTGAAAAAATCGACACTGCAATTGCCGATGAATTAAAGATAGCTAAAATTTTAAATCAAATTCGCATTCAAGAGGAGATTAAAAGACTAAGCATTAAGCTTAGACTTGAATGGCAAGAAAATCAAAAAAGAGATGATCAAAGTTGCATCAGTCAAATTTTTGATTTTTTATTACATGAAATTTTATCTTTTCATGCGAGTGATATTCATATAGAAGCAAGGAATGATGACGCTTTGATTAGATTTAGGGTTGATGGAATTTTGCGTGAATTTGCTATTTTTGAGAAGGATATTTATGAAGCTTTGGTTTTTCATGTCAAATTTTTAGCTTGTTTGAATTTAGCTGAATCAAGAAAAACGCAAGATGGAAGTTTTGAATTAGATTTTGAAAATGAAAGATATGATTTTCGTGTTTCATGTTTGCCTTTGATTTATGGCGAAAGTGTTGTTATAAGAATTTTAAAACATGATAAAGAAATTTTGGATTTGTATAAACTAAATCTTGGAAATAAAAATTTAGAAATTTTAAAAAAGATTTTACATCGTCCCAATGGAATGATTTTATTAACCGGCCCTACAGGTAGTGGTAAAAGCACAACTTTATACGCGTGTTTAAATGAGTTGAAAAGTATTGAAAAAAAGATTATCTCCGCAGAAGATCCTATAGAGTATAAAATTCCTTTAGTGCAGCAAATTTTGCTTAATTCAAAAGTTGGAGTCGAGTTTAATAGTATTTTAAGAGCAATTTTAAGGCAAGATCCTGATATTATCATGATAGGAGAAATTCGCGATGAAGAAAGTTTAGATATTGCACTTAAAGCTTCTTTAACAGGTCATTTGCTTTTAAGCACCTTGCATACTAATGATGCTCTTAGTACCATTGATAGGCTTTTGGATATGCAAGCAAAAAGTTACTTGATAGCATCGGCTTTGAGTCTTGTTATAGCACAGCGTTTGGTTAGAAAACTTTGTCCTTGGTGTAAGCAAAAAAGCAAAAAATATTATATTGAATTTGAAGGTGAATTTTTTGAACCAAAAGGATGTGAGCGTTGTCATCATAGTGGATTTTTTGGCAGAGAATTAATCGCTGAGTGCTTAGAGATCAATGAAGATTTAGCTTGTGCAATTAGGGAAAATCAAGATAAAACGATTTTAATGGAGCTTGCAAAAAAATATGGCTTTCAAACTATGTTTGAACAAGGTTTAAAAAAAGCCAAAGAAGGTCTTACAAGTATAGATGAGCTTTTAAGGGTTGTAAGATGAAATTTTATGAAGTAGAATTTCTTAAAAACAATCAAAATTATACAAAAACTATAAAAGCTGAAAATTTAAATACAGCACAAGCAAAAGCCTTATCAAAGAATTGGAAAATCATTGATATAAAAGAAATTCAAAAATCTAATTTTCAGAGATTAAAAGATGAAAATTTTATACTCTTTTTTAAAGAGCTGGCTTTGTTGTGTGAAGTTGGATTAAGTGTTCAAGAAGCGATTAGAGAATTATATCTTATGCATTCTTGCAAGATTATGAAAAAAATATTAGACAATTTAATTTTAGCTCAAAATCTAAATCAAGCTTTTGAAAATGCTAATTTTGGATTAAATCGTGCGGAGCTAGCTTTGATTAAAACGGCTGAAAAGACAGGAAAAATCAGTGAAGTGTTTAGTCAAATTTCTAAACTTCGAGAAAAAAGCTTAGAGAGTCAAAAACAATTAAAAAAGGCTTTTAGATATCCTACTTTGGTTTTTTTAAGTATTATCGGAGCATTTTTGTTTTTAATGCTTTTTGTAGTGCCTAATTTTAAAGATTTATTTGAAAATTTAGGCGTGAGTTTGCCTTTTATCACGCATGTAATGTTAGAAATTTATAATTTTTTAGATGGCTATGGAATTTTTTGCACATTTTTGTTTGTTATTTTTATTGTTATGCTTATTTTAGCTTATAAAAATTTTCATTCTTTTGCTTTTTCTTGCGATTTTTTATTTTTAAAAATACCTTTGATTTCTCGTTTGATTATTTATAATCAAAATTATTATTTTTTTATGGTTTTTTCTTTACTTTTAAAAAATGGAATTTCAATATCTAAAGCTTTTGATTTAGCTATTATAGGGCTTGAAAATAAATTTTTAATTTTTCAGTATAAAAAACTTTTTAGTTTTATAGATTCTGGTCTTGAGTTAAGTCAGGTTTTTAAAAAGATTGATATTTTTGATTCTTTGGTATTTTCTATGCTTAGTGTTGCGATGAAAAGTGGAAGACTTGAAGTATTAAGTGAAGAAATTGCCAAATATTATCAACAAAAAAGCGAAAATTTGATGGATAGATTTTTGGTTTTTTTAGAACCTATGATGATTTTATTTGTAGCGCTTTTAGTTTTGTTTTTGGCTTTAGGTATATTCTTACCTATGTGGGAGCTTAGCTCAGGGGTCAATTTTAACTAAAATAATCCCAAGCTACTTTAATGATAGTAGCTCCTACAACGATTAAAAATAAAGTTTTTATAAACTTTCCATTAGTTTTTAATACAAGTTTTGAGCCTAAATAAGCTCCTAAAACTTGTCCTACGCCCATAAGCAAGCCTACAGCCCATAAAAGTTCGTATTGCCATAAAAATATAGCAAGAGCAATGATATTACTAGTGAAATTTAAAATTTTAGTATTAATGCTTGCTTTTCTCATATTAAAACCTAGTAGCATCACACAAGCAAAAATCCAAAATGAACCCGTTCCAGGCCCTAAAAATCCATCATAAAATCCTAAAGTTAAGCCACAAATTAAATGAAAAATTTTGATATTTTTTATTTTAGGTTCGCTTTCGTGTTTGCCTAAGTTAGGACGCAAGGCTGTATATAAGAAAGTAAGAGTTAAAAAGATTAAGATAATAAGCTTTAATTGCTCATCTTTTACAAAAAGAACGCTATAACTTCCTATAGCCGCTCCTAAGGCTGTAAAAAAAACACCCCAAGCAAGATGAGGTAGAGTGGTGGATTTAAAATAAGTTAAAGTAGCCGTAAAAGAACCAAAGACGCTTTGGAGTTTGTTTGTTGCTAAAGATAAATGCGCAGGAATCCCACAGGCTATGAGTGCTGGTAGAGTAATAAGCCCTCCTCCACCTACAATAGAATCTATAAAACCAGCAAAAAGAGCTACAAAAAAAAGTATGAAATAATAAATTGTATCTAAGTACTCAAAGCCCATTTTTCACTCCTTAAATTTGTCAATTTCCTTACTTTGCCCTAAACGATAGAGTGCAAAGTCATATTTTATGGGATCATTTGCATCTAATTTTTTTAAATTTTGCGTGAGTTCTAAAACACTTTTATAATCATATATTTTACGCTTTAGAAGTCCTAAAGTCAAGGAAATTTTATGTGTATGTGTATCAAGTGGAATTAAAAGATCTTTGGTGTGAATTTTGGTAAAAAGTCCAAGATCAAGTTCATCTTTTCTAACCATCCATCTTAGATACATATTATAGCGTTTAAGAGGTGAAGTAGGGGTGTTTTGCCAAATTTTTCCAAAGAAAAAATCATATCCATAACTTGAATATGAATTTAAGGTTTTGATTTTTTGCATAAAAGCTAAGATGGCATCTGTGGTATTTTCTCTTTCTTGATAGGCTTGATAAAAAAGTTCGTAGAGTGAAATTTCATTTTTCAGTCTTGAAAGAGTGATAAAAATTTCTTGTATATCTTTTTCATTTTGGAAGCGGTATTTTAAATTTTTAAGTTCTTTTTTTATTTGTTTTTCTTGAAGGTTTAATAAAGAAAAATCAAGTTTCTTTAGAAAATTTACTATATTTTTAGCATTTCCATAGGCAAATAAAGCACAAATTAAGGCAATAAATTCATCATTGTGAATTTTAGCAATTTGCAAAGGATCTGGAGTTTCAAAAAGGGAATGATTGGTATTTTTTTGATTGGCTAAAAAATCGAGCTTAGCTTTAAGATGGATAAAATTTTTCATTTGATATTACTAGAGCTTAAGATTTAAGCCCTAGTAAGGTATCAAGCATTTGATCTACGGTTGAGACGATTTTTGCTGCTGCACCGTAACTTGATTGATATTGTATAAGGGCGGCTAATTCTTCATTTGTATTTACGCCACTTTTAGATTGGTACTCGCTATAAACAGAATTATAAAGAGTTTCATTGCTTGAATTGACGACATTGTTATTTTCACCATCTGAGGCTATTTTACCTGTAAGTTTGCGGTAATATTCTTCCATAGTAAGATTATCGATAGTGCCATCTTCATTATAAAAATTAACTTTTTTATATTGAAGTTGGATGATTTTATTTGCCATGTCATTGCCACTATCAACTCCATTTGAGCTTGCTCTTACTGTACTTGGATCATTTAAGATGGAATCTTTTACTTTCATGTCACTTGCATCAGTTCCGCTGAAAAAACCACCTATGCTAAACGCACCTGCGAAATTTGTGCCCTTATCTTCAATGGCTACCTTAAAACCTGATTTTGCATTGATTTGAAATAAACCATCTCCAGTTTTTGCATCGTAGCTAAAACTTGCATTGATATGATCATCAACATCATTATTTGCATTGTGATCGTTATTATCATCTGTATTAGCATTGATTTGACGCATGATATCATTCATGGTTGTATTTACATCTATGGTGATGGTTTTGGTGAGTTTTTTATCGCCTTTATCATCATAAATGACTATATCAAAACTTCCTGGTTGTATGGTTCTGTCGTAATTAACTAAAGGAATATCTCCCTTAAGTCCAGATAGATAATCAGAGGTAACAGAACTTTTCGCAGAACTCGCATAAAGATTGTTAGTTTCATTGATCATGGTTTTAGCAAAAGTATCTAAAGAATCCATATAACCTTGGATAATTCCATCTTCATATTTTCCTTCGCTTTTGCTATAGTTTCTACCGCGTAAGTCAAGTTGAGCACCAAGCTGTCCACCGCTAATCTTTGCAGTAAGATCGCGAACTTTTTCATCAGGAGTTTCATAATAAATGCTATAAGATTTATTCTTATCATCATAATCAAGCTTTAAAGGATGAAAATTTATCCCATCTACTATACTAAAACCTTCTATACTTAGATTGTATTGATGTCCTGGATCAGTGATGGTTGTATCAAGGCGATTGTCTTGATTGATTTCATTTTTGCTTGCAACTGCACTAACTAGCTTTGAAAGAGTAAGCTCAAGCTCATCTCTTCTATCCCTAAGCTCATTTGCGTGTTCTGTTGGTAGGGCTTCTTGTCCATAAATTTGTTTATTTATAGTAGCAATTTCTTCGCCGATTCTATTAATCTCATCAACCGTATTTTTAATATCATCATTTACTTTTTTTTGGATTTTATCCAAGGTTGCAAAAGTGTTATTAACGCTTTCTGTTAAGGTTTGAGAAGCTTTTACAAGGGCTATTTTTGTGGCATTTTCATTGGGGTTAGATGCAAAATCATTCCAAGCTTTGTTATAATTTTCTAAATCTTTCAAAATTCCAGTATTTTGTAAGTCTGGAAAACGCTGAGCGATTTCTTGTAAGGTTGAAGCCATATATTTAGTGTATTCTAGTTGGTTTGATGCACCTTTTAATTTATAGTAAGAATACTCATCATGCAAACGCACTATACTTTCTATAGCAGTTCCTGTGCCTACTTGAACTCCACCTGTGGTAATATACCCATTTGTAGTTTGCACTACTCTTTGGCGTGTATAAAAAGTTGCATTAGCATTTGAGATATTATTTCCAGTTGTTGCGATTTGAACTTCGCTTGCCTTTAAGCCTGTAACACCTGTGTATAATGTTCCAAAAATACCCATTATAAATCCTTATACATTGATTTTGAAAATTGACTCTGGATTTGTCTTTTTATCTCCATAAGCATTATTTGTTCCATCATTGATATCAAACATTTTATTTACTAAGCCATCAAGAAAATCTTTGACAATAAGAACAAATTTAGCATACTCTTTGTTTTTACTATGAAGGTTTTGAAGATTTTTTTTAAGTAGATCTAGTTTTTGTTTATCTTCATCATCTAAGAGTTCACTAAGCCCTTTTGTAGAGCTATTATTTAGCTCAACCAAGGCAACATCAAGTTGTTTTTTAGCTGTAATAAATTCGGCGATAAGTTTGTTTTTTTCTTCTACACTTGGCGTTACACTCTCATGTTTAGCCACTTTGATATTTTCTATATCTTCTTCGGTTAAAGCAATAAGTTTTGCTAAGATAGCATTTACTTCATCAAGTCTTTGTTTAAGCATATTTTCTCCTTTTCTCTCTCAAAAAAAGGAGAATGAAAGTTTTAGATTAAAGAGTCAGCAATCGCAACAGCCGTAGCTTTTGTATCGATTTTATAAGTACCGTTTTTAATCTGCTCTGCGATTTTACTCGCTTTATCATTTTCCGTTTTTTGAGTATCGTTTGTTTTTGTTTCTTTATCTATTCTATTTGTATTTAATGTGGTATTTGCCACATAACTTTGTTGTATAGGATTGATCATTTCTGCCTCCTTGATCTTAGTTATAATCCTCTACAAACCATATCGACCCAAATTTAAAAAACTTAACCCCTTTCTTTTAAAAAATCGTATAATAATTTTGAAAAACCCATACCTCCACTTAAAGCTTTACTCATGGTATCGTTATACATGGAAGAGTATATTTCATCGCTGGCATCTTTTCCAAAGAGTGAATTTTGACTTTTTAAAGATACATCTAAAACTTGCTTTAAAAAAAATGCCTCAAAAGCATCCGTTTGTTCTTTTAAGGCTTCATCTTCTTTACTCTTTGTAACTATATTATTGTCATTTATTTTAATACTTGATTCTAAACTTCTTGCTTTGGCTGCACGATCAAGTAAAGCGCTATTCATACTATAAGTATTTAAAAAATTATCCACTTTCATTAGATGATTTCCAAATCTGCGTTAATTGCACCTGCGCGCTTTAAATTTTCCATAATAGCGATAATGTCATTTGGGGTTGCTCCAAGTTTGTTAAGCATTCTAGCTATATTTGCAACTGTGCTTTTGGCATTGTTGATTCTTAAGGTATTTGAACTTGGATCTACAAAACCACCATCTTTCATATCGATTTCATTTTGATTAGCTACTGCGTTATTGTTTGGATCTATTTTTATAGTGATATCTTTATGAGTGATTAAAACAGGTTCTACCTCTACATCAACTCCAGCAATCACTGTTCCTGTTCTTTCATCGATGATAACTTTGCTTTGTGGTTTATAGGCTATATCTTGTTCTAAAACTCTTGCCATAAAATCAACATTTGAAAGATCTTCAGGTTTTTTGAGTTTTACTGTGCGAGAGTCGATGGCTTTAGCCACTTCTTCGCCAAAAACGGTATTTAAAACTCTTTCTATATCATTTGCGGTTTTAAAGTCTGCTACTTTTAAGCTTAAGGTTAGATCATTATTTTGGCTAAAATTTTGTGGAATTTCTCTTTCTACATTAGCTCCACCCATTACAGTTGCAGTAGTTGAGTGAGAACCTGCTCCTCCTGGTCTAGGTGTTAAACCTCCTGTTGAGATAGAGCCTTGTGCTATGGCATAAATTTCACCATCAATCCCACGAAGTGCAGTCAGTAAAAGTGTTCCGCCTTGTAAAGATTTTGCATCACCCATAGATGAAACGGTAATATCAAGTTTATCTCCGCTTTTTGCAAAGGCTGGAAGTTTGGCTGTAACCATAACAGCTGCGGTATTTTTTGATTTGATATCGTTAGGATCTACTTTGATATTCATACCTTGCAAAAGGTTTGAGATGGATTGTAGTGTAAATTTAGAGCTTGTTCCATCGCCGCTTCCATTAAGCCCTACAACAAGTCCATAACCTATAAGTTGGTTATCTCTTACACCTACAGTGTTTGCTACATCCTTGATTTGCACTGCAAAAATGCTTGTCATAAAGAGTAAAAATATCGTTAAAACTCTCATGGATTCTTCCTTTAATCTATTATTGATGATAGATCAAGCAAGAAGTGTTCCAAGTAAGTTAAGAAGTGTAAAAACTTAAACTTGTTGATCCAAATTTCTTTTCTTTGACTTTTTGAAAATTTTGGATTTTTTCAGGAGTTTTTATGGTTGAGTGGTGTTCAAAAATAATTAAATTTAAAGTCTTTAAATCTAAATTTTCTAAAAAATGATAAATTTTTTCATAAATATCGCTAAAACCTTCCCTGATATCAAAAGGTGGGTCAAGATATAAGATGATTTCATTTTTTGAATTTTCTATGAGTTGGGGTAAAATTTCAAAAGTATTTGCGTGGATCACTTCTAAAATTGGATCTATGTTTTTAGCATTTTCTAAAGCAATTTTATAAGCTTTTACATCAAGTTCTACAGCATAAGCTTTTAAAGCATAATTACTTAGTGCTTCAGCCGCCATTAAAGCACTTCCGCCAAAGGCTTCAATGAAAATTTTATCTCTTAAATCTTCCCTTATTACATTAAAAACACAACTTTTTACTATGCTTTTAGTACTTCTTGTTGTTGTAAGACTAGGTAAAAGTAGTTTTTTTCCTTTGTATTTACCACTTTCTATATTTGTATAAAGCTTTGTTTCTTTGATTTTTTTTATTTTTTCTTTAAGAGGATTAATTTCTTGTTTTTGAAGGAAATTTTTTCTTTTTTCATTATGATTAAAAAAGTCTTTAACGCTTATAAATTCGTCATTCATTATTAAGTGCTTTTATGAGTTTGTTTTTAAGATCTTTTATGGCAAGATCGATTTTATTTTCATAATCTTTTTTAAATTCCAAGGCAATAGCATCAATTTTTTCTTCAAGCAGTCTTTTTTGTTCAAGTGCAAGTTGTAAAGCTGCTGCTTTTAAGGCATTATCAAATTCATTTAAAGACTCAAACAAGGCTTCTTTGCTAAATGGCACGCTTAAAAATGGAGAGTTCTTAGAGATGATAAATAAGGGTTTTGCGGTATGAATTTTTTCATCGCTAATGATAAAATCACAATCTTTTTTCATCACCAAATGATCTTTTAAAAAAAGTTCTAAAGTTTTTTCTATGATGAGATCTTTGCATTCTAAAGAGATTTTCATATCAAACTAACCTTTAAAGTGTGATTTTTTAATGATGGAGCTTGTATACCTTCGATAAGGGCTAAAAACTCAAAACGACTTAAAATATAAAAGTCTTCAAATTCCCTTCCGCTTGTTTGCATAAGTTTTTTAGCACAAGTATCAAAAAGATAAAAATCTTTTTCTTCTTTTACTACCATAAAATCAGCCCCGCTATCATAAGCGTCCAAAACAACATCTGCAGCCATTTTATAGCTTAGCGTAGGGTTTAAATTCAGTAAAGTAAAGCCATTATTTTTTGTACTGTTTTCATAGGAAATAAATTTAGCCTCAAGTTTGGATTTTAAAGTATCACAAGCATTAAAACCATAAAAAGCTATATTGAAATCTTTAAAATTATGTTTAATTTCTTTAAGTTCTTTGATCTCATTATCAAAAGCATTGGTTCTAGGTAAATCAAAGTGTAAAATATTTTTATCAAAAAGCCCTAAATTTAAAATTTCATTTTGTAGGTTTTTGATCGTTGTTTCTAAAATTTCATTTTTGCTTTCAAGATGATAAAAAATACCCTTTTCTTTATCTGCTAGAGTTTTTAAAATTTCTATCTTTTTTTCAGGATATTTTTCTATCATTTTTGAAGCCAAATAAAACACTCCATCGCCCATATATTCAGGAAGATAGTCTAAAATTTCACTTGCATAATATAAATAATCATATTTTACATAAAGCTTTTTATCCTCTTCATCGCCAAATTTTTCAAGATATTTGTATTTGTCTAAAAAATCATTTTTATCGATGATAAGATCTTTAATGGCTCTTTTTGTGCTTAAAGGCTCGATACAAAGATTAAAATCAAATTCTTTTGCTATTTTTTCTAAAGGTGTAAAAAGTGGTATGATTTTCTTATTTACCACTATGTAAGTGTCTTCATCTTTATCAAAATCAAAATAAATATCATCATCTTGAACTTGCAAAAGCAAATCATAAAAGCTTGCAAAATTTTCATAATTATCATAAATATAAGGTTTATAATAAGCGTCATAATCCTTGGTTTTATCAAATCTAAAAATTCTTAATTCTAATTTTTTCATGGTTTTTCCTTAAATATTTCTATATTATATAAAATTTTTCTAAAATTCACTAGAATTTAAAAGGAAATTTTATAAAATCACGCATTATGAATAAAGAAGATTTTATTATCAAAGCTTTTTTAAATGAAAAAAATGGCGATGATGGAGCTATTATTGATGATTGGTGTTTTAGCAAGGATTTGTTTTTTGAAAATGTGCATTTTAAAAGGGAGTGGTTTAGCTTAGGGCAAATCGCTACAAAAGCAATGCTTGTCAATATCTCAGATGCCATTGTGATGAATGCTGTACCAAAATACGCACTTTTAGGACTTGCCTTGCCAAAAAATTTAAGCGAAAATGAGATCAAAGCCTTGCAAAAAGGTTTTTTAAAAACAGCTAGGAAATTTAACATAAAAATCATAGGCGGCGATACTATAAGCAATGATAAAATAGACATTAGTCTTACTATCATTTCAAAGATTAATAATAAAGCCGTTTTTAGAAAAGGTTTAAAAAAGGGACATTTACTTGCTTATACAGGAAAATTAGGGCGAAGTTTAAAAGGGCTTGAAATTTTGCAAAATGGGGGTGCTTTAAAACCAAATCATGTATTTATAAAGCCAAAATTAAGAGCTAGTTTTTTTTATGAAATCGCACCTTTAATTTCTTGTGCTATGGATATTTCAGATGGTTTAAGCAAAGATTTATCAAGACTTTTAGCCTTAAATAAATGCGGTATTTCTTGGTTTAAAAAACTTGATGATTATACGCTTTATAGCGGAGAAGAATATGAAATTTTATTTGCTTTTGATGAAAAAGAACGGCAAAATATAGAAACAATAGCCAAAAAACACGGCGTGAAATTAAATATCTTTGGAAAAGCAGTGAAAGGAAAATATGAATTTAGCGGAAGAGAACACCATTTTTAAGCCTTTATATAGTTTAAAACACAGCCCTATTAATGCGTATTTTAGTAAAAATAGCGATGATTTTGTAGTGCGTGAAAGACCTTTGTATGAATTTAGCGGTAAGGGCGAGCATCTTATTTTGCATATCAATAAAAAAGATTTAACCACAAATGAAGCTTTAAAAATTTTAAGTGAAGCAAGCGGGGTTAAAATAAGAGATTTTGGTTATGCAGGGCTTAAAGACAAGCAAGGATCAACCTTTCAATACCTTTCTATGCCTAAAAAATTTGAGAGTTTTTTGTCAAATTTTTCTCATCCTAAACTTAAAATTTTAGAAACTTTTATCCATGAAAACAAGCTAAGAATAGGGCATTTAAAAGGAAATTCTTTTTTCATACGCTTAAAAAAAGTTTTACCAAGCGATGCTTTAAAGCTAGAACAAGCTTTGATGAATTTGGATAAACAAGGTTTTGCGAATTATTTTGGCTATCAGCGTTTTGGAAAATTTGGGGATAATTACAAAGAAGGGCTTGAAATTTTGCGTGGCAAAAAGATGAAAAATGTAAAAATGAAAGAGTTTTTAATCTCGGCTTTTCAAAGTGAGCTTTTTAATCGTTATTTGAGTAAAAGAGTGGAGTTATCACATTTTGCAAATGATTTTAGCGAAAAAGAATTGATCCAAATTTATAAAATTTCTAAAGAAGAAGCTAAGGAACTTAAAAAACAAGAACAATTTTTTAAGCTTTTAAAAGGCGAAGTTTTAGGGCATTATCCTTTTGGAAAGTGTTTTTTATGCGAGGATTTAAGTGCTGAGCTTGAGCGTTTTAGAGCAAGAGACATTAGCGCTATGGGGCTTTTAATCGGTGCTAAGACTTATGAAACAGGAGAAGGTTTGGCTTTAAATTTAGAAAATGAAATTTTTAAAGATGCTTTGGGGTTTAAGGCTAAAATGCAAGGTTCAAGACGCTTTATGTGGGGATATTTAGAAGAGTTAAAATGGCGTTATGATGAAGAAAAAGCTCATTTTTGTATAGAGTTTTTCTTACAAAAAGGCTCTTATGCCACTGTGGTTTTAGAAGAAATTTTGCATAATACAATCTTTAGTTAACTGCATATTCTGTTATGTTTTTTGTACTATGACACCAAGGTCTACAATCCATTTTTGAAATGGCGCAATATCTACAGAATGGCAAAGGTTTGGATATAAAGTTTAATATTTCATCGTAACTTGTAATTTTGTTAAGTTTAAGATAATCTCTATTAGAAATTTGCAAATTTTGCTTAAAGTAGCTATTAAAATATTTGATATTTGCTACTATGGGACATGGGTATACTATACCATCCTTTATTTGTATTCTTATATTAGCTCTGTGACAAATTGTAAAATTATCGAATGGATCGCTATCGCCTTTTAAATTTAAAGCTGTTTTAAAACTGGTTTTTTCTATGTTTTCATCATTGAAAAAAGATAGTGTTATGTTATATTCTTTGCATTTTTGTTTAATATTTTCCCAGTCAATTTTCAAGGGATATTTTGTAGGTCTTAGGATGATATTATTTTCTTCTAAAGCTTTCCAGAAAGAATTATCTTGTTTTGGGAGTAAAATTCCATTAGTAATTAACCAAATTGAGTTATTTTTAAAATATTTCCTTAAAATATAAAAATATTCTTTACAATCTTTATTCATCAAAGGTTCCCCTCCTGCTAAATAAAACTGTTCTACCATTCCTTCGGTAATGTGAAATATTTTTTGCACATCTTTTTCAAATTGATTTAATTCATAATAGCCTTTTTTAGCTATCTGAGAGAAATTATCGCAACTAAAACAATTTAAATTACAGTGTTCTGCTAAATGAAAACTAATGCCGTGCAAAAAAGGTCTAGGAGTAATTTTTTTAATTTTTTCTGTTATACCCCCCCCCGTTGTCATATTGTTTAATAAAATATTATTTATTTTTTCTAGTTCTGTAATTCTAGATTGCAATTCTAAAATATGCTTATATTTCTTTTTAGTTTGTAGTTTTTTTACTAGTGATAATAGCCATTGTTTTAGTTTCATTAATTTTTCCTTTTTAAATTTTGTATGTTAATTAACCAAAATTTAATATACCCACCCCCATACCAATTTTTACTAGCCTTAATAAATTCTTCTCCTAATTTATAAGTAAAACATTCTTTTTCTTTTAAAGCTTCATTATAATCAGGATAAGTTTCTAAAGGAGGTAAAGCTAAATTTGGATTTTTCTTTACTTTAAATTTATAAGCCTTTTGTTCTTGTTTATGTGAAATAACAATGCTTAATATTATAAAAGGCAAAGATAAACAACCGAATACACTTTTAGAATTTAAAATCAAAGCTTGTCCTAGTTTATAAGAAAGTTGGTTTTGAATTCTTATTTTGGCTTTTCCATAATTATTTTGGAATTTTAGCAGGTTTTGTTTTGCAATTAATAATTGATTTTGATTTTCCAAGGTTGTATTTAAATTATGAATTTGATTAGTTTGTTGTAAGATTATATTATTTTGGGAATTTA
>NZ_MJXN01000069.1:0-1006 GCF_001762815.1 Campylobacter sp. BCW_6465 | reverse complement strand
AAAATAACCAAAAGAATATACTTGAAAAATTAATAATACAAAAAACATATACTTTTTAAAAAATAAAATTTTTCAAATATAGAAATTCAATAGAAGGAGAGAAGCTTAGTTAAAAAGTTTGTTGGGTAAGCCAAAGGGAAAATTATAGCCCCCTTTAAAAAAGGGAAAAACAAGTGTTAATAACACTTGACTATAATTATACAAAGTAGTATAATTATTACTATAATTTTGTTTAACATTCTGTATCACCTCCTTTTTGGGCGTGATTGAATGCTAAAGGGGTTGCCGCCCCTTTGGCATTAACCCTTATGCAATTATACCAAAAACAAACTCTTTAACTTCTTAAAACAGTCCATGAAAAGATTTTACTTGTTATTCTTTAGCACTTTGTTTTTTGCACCTTCATTTTTATTTGGTGCAAATATTGAAAATATAAAAAAATATAGAAATTCAATAGAAGGAGAGAAGCTTAGTTAAAAGTTTGTTTGATACCGCAAGTAACCCACTCCAGTTGCCCCAAAAATTGAGCTTGGTTAATATGCCTTGACTATAAATAAACAAAGCAGTATAATAACCACTAGAATGAGTTTTATGTACCTCCTTTCAGGGGTTTCACAATTTAGCCGTAGGGGGTCAGCCTGCGGCTTAAACCCTTAATGTAATTTACCAAACAAACTCTTTAACTTCTGAAACAATTTATGAAAGATTTTTGTATAAGTTTTAATATTTTATATGAAAATTTAGGTGTAAGCTATAAACAAGAAGCCTTTCGAGCTAGCTAAGAATACTTGGCTTTAGTTAGGAACCTCCTACTTCTAAGCGTTAGCGAAAGTAGGAGTAATTCACAGTTTTCATTGTTTTAAAATTTTTCTCTTTGTTATTAATAGA
The DNA here is from genome assembly GCF_001762815.1 of Campylobacter sp. BCW_6465. Classification (NCBI taxonomy): domain Bacteria; kingdom Pseudomonadati; phylum Campylobacterota; class Epsilonproteobacteria; order Campylobacterales; family Campylobacteraceae; genus Campylobacter; species Campylobacter sp. BCW_6465. Next base: position 118 of record NZ_MJXN01000069.1, on the reverse strand, counting down.
TAATTTCGATATATCATATCTATCCCAAAAGATAAGCTCTAAAGGTCGTTGTAAAAAATGATAAGTTAAGCTTATAAAAATAATCAAAGCTATAAGCACACCACAAGGTATATAAAAT
>NZ_MJXN01000068.1:0-639 GCF_001762815.1 Campylobacter sp. BCW_6465 | reverse complement strand
AAAATAACCAAAAGAATATACTTGAAAAATTAATAATACAAAAAACATATACTTTTTAAAAAAATAAAATTTTTCAAATATAGAAATTCAATAGAAGGAGAGAAGCTTAGTTAAAAGTTTGTTGGGTAAGCCACAAGGAGAAACTCACCCCCAAAGGGGCAAGGCTAATAAGCCTTGACAGTAATTATACAAATTAGTATAATTATAAGTATGAGTCGTGTCATATAGTTCACCCCCTTTCTAGGGTGTGATTATGCCACAGGGTTGCAGCCTTGTGGCAAAACCCTTAATGTAATTATACCAAACAAATTCTTTAACTTCTGAAACAATTTATGAAAGATTTTTGTATAAGTTTTAATATTTTAATGAAAATTTAGGTGTAAGCTATAAACAAGAAGCCTTTCGAGCTAGCTAAGAATACTTGGCTTTAGTTAGGAACCTCCTACTTCTAAGCGTTAGCGAAAGTAGGAGTAATTCACAGTTTTCATTGTTTTAAAATTTTTCTCTTTGTTATTAATAGATAATTTCGATATATCATATCTATCCCAAAAGATAAGCTCTAAAGGTCGTTGTAAAAAATGATAAGTTAAGCTTATAAAAATAATCAAAGCTATAAGCACACCACAAGGTATATAAAAT
>NZ_MJXN01000067.1:0-1967 GCF_001762815.1 Campylobacter sp. BCW_6465 | reverse complement strand
TGTTAAATACTTCGTTTAAAATTAAATTAACATCATTTTCCTTAGTATTAAAGCTTTGATTATTTAGATTATCTTGTAAGGAAATTTCTTTATTTAAATAGTCTTGGATATCTTTTATTTTTTCATTTCTTTTTTCTTTTAAAGTATTGATAGATTTATAAAGCTTTTTTCTAGTATCAAGATAGGTATCATTGAGCTTTTCTTTATCTAGGATGAAGATTTTTGTGAAAGTAGAATTATAGCCTAGATTGTTTATAGCAGTAGCTTGGGTGAAATAAGTATTTTTATCTTCTCTTAATACTATTAAATTTATACATACATAAAGGCAATAAAAATAACCCAATTTATTATCTAAATCATTTAAAATTAAATCTTGGATTTCATTTAAATCTATATATTTATAATAAGCCTTGTTTTCTTTTAAAAATTCTATCACAGAATACAAATTAAAATATGTTATATCTTTTTGATTAATTTGTTGTATTATTGCATTTAATATAATTTTCTCTTGTGTTTTTTTATGAGAATAGAGTCTATTTTGATAAAAAATTATTTCTGAAAAATACTCTTTAAATTTCTGATTAAAAATTTGTTGTTCTCTTTCATATTTTACTTTATAAAGTTCATACCATTTTAACTCCTCATCATATTTAGCTTTTTTTATTTTATATTCCTCCAAAGCTTGCAATTGCGTAGATGAGAAACCTTGAATATTTGCTGCAAATAAAGGTTTTTTGGGTTCTTTTGGTAAATAATGAATTTGCAAATATTCCAAAGAATTTGAAAAATCATTAGATAGTTTAGGAATGCTAGAATATGACAAAATACGATCATCATAACGAGTTCTTGCGGTAGCCAAAACATTATTATGGTATTTGATAAAAGTCCATAGCTCTTCATCCTTATTTATATTATACTCTAAAAGGTTATCAATTTCTTTATTTTTCATAAGATTTAAAATATAATTTAATTCTATGATAGTAGGCTCTAAAAAATGAGAATCCCAAAATCGATCCCCTAAATTAACAATATAATGCTTCCCGTCTATATCTACTCCTAAATCTTGTATCACCCCTTTTGTATTAGAAGCATCGGAATCAGTATCTGTTTCAATATGATAAGTATTATCACTTGTAGCTAAAATATTTTTGATATTAAGATTAGCAAGGAGCTGATTAACACAATTTATAAATACTTCATCAACTTCAAAAATATCATAAAAATAATTCGTTGATTTACTATAAATTATATTTGTTTTTATAAAGATATAATGTTCTTTTAAGTTTGTTTTATTGTGAAAGTATGATTTTATATTTTGAAATAAATTAGAATCATATCCTATTAAGTTTATTTCTATACTTTTTTGATATTTATAAGATCTTATTTGATAAAACAATGCTTGCTCTTTATTATCAGAATTGATAATTTTTCCATCTATTCTGTAAATTTGATTTAAATTTAAAGCTTTTAGTTCTTTTGCACCAGGCGAATTGAAAGTGTAGATTTCTTTAACATTAGCACTAGAATTAACACTCGCTAATGAAAGAGTAAGTAGTTGTGCCAAAGCTCCGCCTAAAGAATGACCTACAATTACCAAACCTTTGTCTTTTATAATATTTGGAAATTCTTTAACACACTCAGAATAAAATTTAATCATATCAAGATATTGATTATAGGGAACTTTGCCTAAAGCTAAATCAACATCAGCATCCAAAATATCTACACTAAAATTACTTGTAGGCTCTGTTCCTCGTATGACTATAATCTTTTGATTGTTATCTTTAGTATCTTCAAACAAAGTAGCACTAAAGCCACTTGTAGTGTTGGGCTGATGTTTTAAAAGTTTAAATCTATTTACAAAATCAATAGTTCTTTTACTCAGTGCATCATTTAACCCTACCCTGCTAATATCATTATCCAATGTTATTTCTTTACTATCAAAACAAGTATTTATAAGAGAAATACAA
>NZ_MJXN01000066.1:0-3106 GCF_001762815.1 Campylobacter sp. BCW_6465 | reverse complement strand
CCTACATTTAAGGTATTGCTTAATCCTACTATGGTATCTTTAGATAAGCCTACATTAGTTAAGTATTCTCCTCCTACATTGACATTTTTAGCTAAGTCTATGGTTTGAGTATGAATCTTTTTAATCCTTTCATTATAAATTCCATCCACTATAGAATCTTTATCATTTAAGATTCTTTGAGTGAAATTATGCTGGACTAATTCATCATAATCCTTTTGGGCTTTTAAATAAATTTGTTCTTTATCTTTTATATTTGAGAGGGTAAGTTCATTATAACCTTCTTCATTAACACCTATGGTTTTAGAAGAAAGAGAAGTTTGATGATCATTAAAAGGAAGATTTACTAAACTTGGATTGGTCCCATTGTACAAACTAGAGCTCACATAAGGTTTATCTATATCATCATCTAAAAAAGAAATAATCACTTCATCTCCTAACTTTCTTTGATAATGGCTTTAGTGATTTTAAAGGGTAGGGGATTTGAAGTAGAATTTGATATATCAAGACTCATATAAGAATTAAGGGACATTGATGATCCTTTTGGGGGTTGAGTTTATGGTGTTTATAATTTCACTATGTTTTTAATTTTTATATTTATTATTTTAACACAAATAGTCTAAATTTGAGTAGAAAAAGAAATTGCTTATTTTTGTTATTAAAATCTATTTTTTATCTAAATTTACTTCTATGATATTGAGTTCTTTTTCGCTGTTTTGTGTATTTTCTAAACGCAATTTTATTTTATTTGCACCCATAGGAGTTAAAATAGTAAAATATCTAATATTATTTTCATAAAAATCCCAAATTTCATCAAATTCCAAATAATTTGCTAATCCATATTCTTTAAACTCACATTCTTTATAGATTGATTTTAAAAATTTTGGCACTTCATTAATAATAAAAAGTATTTTGATTTTTTCTTTTTGAGAATTAATATCCAATTCTTTAATCAGATTATTTTGATATTCTTGCTTTATTATTTCTATTATTTTTTTATTATCACAATTTTTTAAATCATTAAGATTAACATCCATTTCTTTTTTTAACTCTAATTCTTGAGGAAAATAATTTGTATTCTTATAATCAGAAGCTTGTGGTAATAATATATTTAATTGTTCATCACTTTTAAAAATTAATTTCGCTATATTCATAATTTTAATATTTAATTCTAATATAGCGTAAAAATCTTTTTTAGAAAAAATTTTATCTACACCTTTTTTCATATTTACAATATCTAAATTCTCATCAGATAAAAATTCTACAAGTTTATTTAAAAATATAGGTTGAGGAAGCATTACCACCCTTTAAGCTCTAAGCTTTCAAGCTCTTCTAAACTCATTGCTCTAATTAAAATCCTTTCTTCTGATTGAATTAAAGAAAAATCTTGTAGTTTTTCTAGTGCTTCTTTATATTCTAAATATCCTAAAGGTTTATCTTCGCTAATGCTAAAAAAGCTTAATCTCCATTTGGCTTCTTTATCTTCATCATCTAATTCAAAATTTTCCCAAGGTTTTTTAAAAAGAATAGTATCTGTATCTTCACTTAGGGTGAAATTTATTATTAACCCATCGGGTGTTTCATAAAGTTTAGGTATAGCTTCATAAGCTTCTTCCCAACGCCTTTGTAAAAGTTTTAAATCTTCCATAAATTTTTCCTTAAATATAAAATGAAATTATAACTAAAAATCTTTTTATATTAAATCATAAGGAAAGTATTTACACAAAGCTAATTCTATTTTGTTTAATCATTCTAGCACGATTGATAAGAGCATAAAGGGCTATATTTTCATCATTAAATATCTCTTTGTAATATTTACTGTATCTATCCCCATCAAATTCAATACTTCTGTATTCTATAATTTCCGCTTTAGCATTAGTGATAAAAGAAATATATTTATCTCTTTGTTTATCGTGTTTGATACCTGCGCATAAAGGTTTAAGTGCTTCATCATACCAAATCACTTCTAGTTTTTCTTCTTTGATGATTTTTAATGCTACTTCTTTTGTTAGATATTCTTTAATGTCTTTTCCATCGTATTTTTTTGCTTATAATTCATTTTTAACATTTTATCAATTGCTTCTTTTTCACTATCAAAAGAATATTCATCTTCAACACCTCCTCTTTCTCCAATATAAACAGCTTCGTATTTATTATTATCAGAATCAAACCACATGGTAAGATGGTATTCTCCTGAATGTTTATAAGAAGGATACCAATCTGTATCAATCAACTTTTCTTCTTCTATAATTAATTCTGCTTGTTCTCTTGTCATTTTTTATCCTTTATTATTATATTTGTTTGATAAAACCTAATTGCATTAAGTTTTCTATGGAAATAGGAAGTTTAATTTGTGTTCCTCCACCTTCTTGTTCAAAGCATGGAGATATTTTACCTATTTTTGGGGAATGGAATTTGTTTTTTTCTTTTAATGTTTTAATATCTTTTTTTAATTCTTCATTCCCACTCATTCTAACCTTTCTATCAACACTCTCCATATTAATATCTTCTAATACTTCATATCTTTTATAGGTTTTTTGCATGGCTTCATTATCTTCATAAGGCAATGATCTTTTTTCATAAGGCATCACTCCTTTTTTCTCTTTAAAAGGACAAACAAAGCCACCTGAATTATCCCCATATCTGTCTAGTTTTGCCCCTTTTTTTAGAGTGATTTCTCTTGGTTTAGGTGGAATTTTATAACCATATTTATTAGGCCAATCAATCTCCCCATCTTCAAGAATATAATCAGGACTTCTAGGTTTTGGAGTATCTTTAGGCCATATTCCATTATGTTTATAAAGATGAACTTCTTTATCACTTACCTTACCTTTTTTATTTTCATTTTCCAAATATAAAAGCATTTTTGCTTTCTCTTTGCTTTTTTGTGCCGCTCCTAATTTATCTCCTATCCCTTGCCATCTTATCCTATCATACTTAATCTTAGCAAGAGGACTAGCTTGTATTTTAGCTAAAGCAAATTTAATTTTATTCTTTTTAGGTATAGCAAATATAGGATAACCTTTTATACTCATTCCTATCAAACCCATTTGTAACACAGAATGTTTATTATTAACTTTATGATCTGAATAAGTATAAGCAAATACCA
>NZ_MJXN01000065.1:0-6677 GCF_001762815.1 Campylobacter sp. BCW_6465 | reverse complement strand
AAGGAAAAACAAATGAAAACTTTAGAAGAAATGCAAGCTATGGATGAAGAAGCTATAAGGGAGTTAGGTTGGGAGTTTTTTGATCTTATTAAAAATAATAAACTTAAAGAAGTGAAAGAGTTTTTAAAAGATTATCCCGTGCCTGAAGTATTTTTAGAGAAACGTCGTAAGGTATATTGGTGTAATCATCCTATACCTTTTTTTAGCCCTAGTTCTACTTTAGCTTGGGCAGGGATCGCTTATGATAAGAGTCAAAGTTTTGAAATGATGGAGTATTTTGAGAGTTTAGGACTTAAAGCTGATGATGAATGTTTAGGAAAAAATGCCCTTACTAGTTATATTGGAGTAGGTGGAAAAAATAAAAAAATGATTGATTATTTTTTTAAAAAAGGATGTAAATTTGAAGTTTATGATGAACGAGGTGCCACTCCTTTGCATTCTTGGATATTGCTTGGTGATCCTGAGTCTGTAAATTCTTTAGAAGTGGCTTTACAATTTGGTGCTGATGTAAATATGAGAAGGATTGAAACAGAACATGAACATAGTTATATCGATGCAGGAAAAACCCTTTTACATATAGCTGCAACATCTGATAAAAAACCTATTGGAACTTGTTTGGAAATTTTGATCAAATATGGAGCTGATGTCAATGCTGCTAATTGCACTATCAATGAAATTAAAGATGATAAAATTGATTATTTTGAACCTGATACTCCATTAGATAGGGCTATTTCTTTTGGGATAAATAAAAATAAAACAATCTTAAAAAAAGCAGGTGCTAAGACTTGGGAACAATTGGTTAAAGAATACAATATTGATACAAGTTTAGAGGAACCAGAACAAATTAAAATGTATGAAGAAAGAAGAAAGATAAAAAAATAATAAAAAGGAGGATTTTTTCTTGAAAATTAAATTTCATGATGTTAAATTTTACATTAAAGAATTTGAAAGTGTAGATATTATCGGTGGTTATATTGCCTTTTATGCACCTGTAAAAGAGCATTTAGAGGTAGAAAAAATTCAAAACGATCAAAATCCACAAGAAGAAATCCTGCAATTTAACAAAGATAACTCCCAAAAATATCTAAAAAAAATCAACCAAGAAAAAGAAGAGAAAATCGCACAGCTTGGACTTAACACCAGCGAAGATATTAATAAAGAATTTGATAAGTTGGACAATAAGGCTACTCCTGTTGGAAAATTTGTAAGAAAAAATTATGACTATGATATATTTTATGATGTTTATACAAAAAAAGATAATTACATAAAAAAACATGATTGCATAAAAAAAATTCCTATAAAAAATGGTGTCGCAAAAATAGAACAAGGAACTTTAGAAGATTTTTATGGTGGTGATAACCCTCAATGGTGTCTTATACCTAGATTACTTCCTGAAGATGATAATAAAGATTTTGAATTTGATCCTGTTCCTATTTTAAATAGTAGCTTTGTGATTTTAGAATTAGCAAATTGTAAGCAAAAAACTCTTACTTTTCAAAGAAAAATAGCTCAAATAAATAATCCAGATGATTTTAAGTTTCAAACACCTGAAGAATTTAAAGAAATGCTTAATAATAAAACAACCTTTGCTGCTTATGGTGGCAAAAAACAACAAATAGAAGATCTTATAAAAACTGCCAAGTTAAAACTTAAAATATTGGAAAAACTTGATCCATCAGAAATTTCTAAAAAAACTAAAAAAAACTTGATAGACAAACAAAATAAAAAAATTGAAGAATGTGAAAAAATAAAAATAGATCTTGAAGAAAATAAGAATAAAAAAATCACACCCAGTGTTATAGGAGATGCGGGAGAATACATCACCTCTTTACTTTTTAAGAAAAGATCTACACGCCATTTGAGCAATCAAAGAAAAATTGATGCTAATTTCAATCTTCATAGTTTTAATCACACCATACCTGATTTTTTAGTGATCATCAATGATATTCCTAGTTTGGTAGAGGTTAAAAATGTCCAAGTTCAAAGCTTGACAGAACAAATAAGCTTTGAATTAAAACTTGCTAGAGAATATGAACTTGATTATTTTTTCATATGCAATAACTATACACAATTAACAGAAAATCTTTCAGGAAGCGCATTGACTCTTCAAGAACATGAAGCATTGATAAAAAATAAAGACAAGGTGAAGGAATTTGATGAAGAAACAAAGGCAAAGAAAAAAAATACAATAAAAGAGGTTTTAAGGTCAAAAGATAAAAATTGGTATAAAGTATCAGATGTTGGCACTTCTCGTTTGAGAAATTTTTCAGAAGAAGCTGGAGATCAAGGTTCAAGAAATGGCTTTATTTATCATAAACATTTACACAGAAGTATAAAAACAGTATTTAAAGAAATGTATTTACATCATATCAAAGGTGTAGCACCCAATAAAATAGTGATAAAAAGATTTGACTTAAATTATGAAGAAAAATTAGAAGAAATTTTTAACCAAAACCAAGAATTGCAAAAAAATTCTGGAATTGCAAAAGGATAAAGATGTTAGATAAAATAACAATCAAAGGATATAAATCTATAAAAGATTTATCCAAATTTGAGCTTAAAAAATTAAATATTTTAATAGGTGCAAATGGTTCGGGCAAAAGTAATTTTATTTCAGTATTTAAAATGCTTAATGCTTTATTTAATAAAAATTTGCAATTTTTTACACAAGATAAAGGACCTGATAATTTTTTACATTTTGGCAGAAAAAAGACTGAAAATATATATCTTGAATTTGCTTTTGGCAAAAATGGTTATCATGCTACCTTTGTTCCAACGAGTGAAAATAAGCTTATGATATTAAATGAATATATTTTCTTTGATGGAGACTATAAAGACTATAAAGAACCTATAGGAAGTAATCAACTAGAAAGTAATCTTTCAGATATAATAGAACGAAGTTATTCTAAAAAAGTAGCACAACATGTTCTAAATGAAATCAAAAAATGGAAACTTTATCATTTTCATGATACAAGCGATACAGCCAAGATGAAGGGAATGTGTGATGCAAATGACAATCTTATATTTAAAGAAGACGCACAAAATATAGCAGCTTATCTTAAGATGCTTCATGATAATCACAATAATCACTATGAACAAATTTTAACGACTATACAAGATATCGCTCCTTTCTTTGGAGGATTTATTTTTAGAACTAATGAAAATATACAATTAGAATGGTATCATAAAAATAATCCTGATACTCCTTTTAAATCCCATATGCTTTCTGATGGGACTTTAAGATTTATATGTTTAGCTACTTTATTACTTCAGCCTTTTGAGTTGATGTCGGGAACGATTATTATTGATGAACCGGAATTGGGACTACATCCTTATGCATTAAAGGTTTTAAGTGAAATTATTAAGAGAGTGGCTAAAGAAAAGCAACTCATTATTTCTTCACAATCTGTAGAACTGATAAACCATTTTGAAGCGCAAGATATTATAGTAGTAGATAAAGAAAACGATGAATCTACTTTTACAAGAATGGATGATGAAAAATTAGAAGCTTGGCTTGAAGACTATACACTTGGAGAAATTTGGGCAAGTAATCTTATAGGCGGGAGACCAAAATAATGATTACAAGATGTTATGTGATTTGCGAAGGACAAAGTGAGGAAAAATTTATAAATGAAATTTTAGGATCGTATTTTTATAACTCTAATGTTTATCTTACTCCACTTATAATACCTACATCTAAAGGACATAAAGGTGGAGGACTTGCGTATGATAGGGTTGTTGATTTTATCGTTAAAAAATTAAAACAAGATTCACAAGCTTTTATGACAACAATGTTTGATTACTATGGATTGGATAATAGATTTTTAAAAGAAAAACAATGTAATAAAAATATATATGAACACGTTGAAAAAATACAAAAAGATTTTGATGAAGCAATTAAACAAAAATGTGATACAAATAATTTTTTTAGCTATATACAGCCACATGAATTTGAAAGTTTGCTTTTTAGTGATATTACAAAAATAATTAAAGCAGATGCTGAATGGAATAAAAAACTTATTTATAAACTAGAAGACATTGTCAAAGAATTCGATAATCCAGAATTTATTAATAATAGTAAAGAAACAAGTCCTTCAAATAGATTAAAAAAGATTTTATCTTTTCCAAGCTATAATAAAATCTTGCACGGTGGAAGAATCGCTAAAGAAATAGGCATAGATAATATAAGATTAAAATGCCGACATTTTAATAAATGGTGTGAAAAAATTCATAGTTTAGGCAACAAAAAGGAAAATAGTGAAAAATAAAAATTTATTTCACAAGAATTTGAAAAAGGTTTTTAAAAATAGCAATAAAAACACCTCAAACACCTTCAGGAATTAAAATGAAACAAAATATAAGCGCTAATCAAGTAAGTTTTTACCTTTTTTCTACAAAAACCTTTAGCGATGAAAAATATCTTGATGCTTGGAGTTTAAAAGGGAATCGTTTAAATTCTCAAGATTGGTTTGAATTTAAACAAGCTAATAAAGGTAGTTTTTATAACAAACATTTAAATGATACTTTAAAAGCTATGCAGAAACTTAAAGCTTATTTTAGTATCGATAAATTTGAAGGCATAAATTTACATGGAAATGATGAATGGTGCGATTTTCTACCTTCAAATTATCTCCAAATTTACGATAGGCTATGTTTAGATAAAAGCAAATATATTTTACATAGATATTATCAAGAAAATGATTTAAGCGAAATAGGAGCACTTAAAAATCTTTCTCCTAATTTTCCTTTTTGGAATGAAAGTGGTGAAAATTTTTCTCAAAATCAAATCAATGCTTTTATAGATAAAGACAACTTAGCACCCTATTTCAATAAATATGATGTTTATTTTAACTCTTCGCTTAATTTAACTTTTAATTTCAGTGATGAAAGCTTAAAATATCTAGTTGATAATTATAATCATAGAATCAGTCATACTTTTATCCCAAAAAGTCAAGATGAGATACAAAAAGAATTAAATTTAAGCAAAGAAGATAAAATCATTTTAGAACTTGAAAATATGTTTTTAGATCTTTGTAAAGGCATCAGCGCTGATTATGCTTTTATGGATTTTTCTTATTTTTTTTCGGGTTATAACTATATATTAAATTCTAAAGATAATGCTTTTAAATCTTATCCTGCCACCCAAAATACACTTATTTATAAAAGAAGTTTTAAAAAACATATAGAAAAATATGCGAATAATTATTTTTTAAATTACTATTCTAAAGAGTTTTTAAAAGAACTTGATAATCAAGAGTTAAATGAAGATAGACTTAATCATTATCTTATCAATTACAACAAAATTCCAAAAAACACAGAAGAAGAAAACATACAAGGCATACTTTCTAAACAAAAAGATATAGATATCAATTTTGTAAATTTTATAGATTATAAAGACTATGTTTATAAAAATAAAGATGATTTTTGGGAGTTTTCAGCAAAAGAAAATTCTATACTTTGGGAAAAATTTCTAAGTAAAAATACCCTAAAACCTTTTCCTTTAAATTTTGATTGCTCTTTAGAAGAAAAGCTTCTTTATGCCAAAGATGAACAACTAGAAAACATACTTAAAACCCACAAGACTTTTCATGGCTAAAAAAAGAAAGATAACTATTCCTAGAATAGAAGATATTAATGTAACTCTTGATACTTCTTGTTTGCATCCTATATTGGAAGATAATACTTTATTATGTTTACATGGAGGTAAAGTCAATTTAAAAGCAAAAAAGGCTAAAAGAATAAAATATAATAATGTTCCTATTATGTTACACGATGAAATACAAGGAGCTAGTATAAGTGGATGTTTAAATCCTCCAGTAGCTGGAGGACCTTGTACTAAAGTTGCTTTGGTATTTGCTTATACTTATTCAGATCATAAAGTTAATAATAAACATTCTGTGTTACAAATGGGTTTGATAGGAATGAGTATAAAAGGTTATCCTATATTTGCTATACCTAAAAAGAATAAAATTAAATTTGCTTTAGCTAAAATACAAGCTAGTCCTCTTGCTAAGATTAAGTATGATAGGATAAGATGGCAAGGGATAGGAGATAAATTAGGAGCGGCACAAAAAAGCAAAGAGAAAGCAAAAATGCTTTTATATTTGGAAAATGAAAATAAAAAAGGTAAGGTAAGTGATAAAGAAGTTCATCTTTATAAACATAATGGAATATGGCCTAAAGATACTCCAAAACCTAGAAGTCCTGATTATATTCTTGAAGATGGGGAGATTGATTGGCCTAATAAATATGGTTATAAAATTCCACCTAAACCAAGAGAAATCACTCTAAAAAAAGGGGCAAAACTAGACAGATATGGGGATAATTCAGGTGGCTTTGTTTGTCCTTTTAAAGAGAAAAAAGGAGTGATGCCTTATGAAAAAAGATCATTGCCTTATGAAGATAATGAAGCCATGCAAAAAACCTATAAAAGATATGAAGTATTAGAAGATATTAATATGGAGAGTGTTGATAGAAAGGTTAGAATGAGTGGGAATGAAGAATTAAAAAAAGATATTAAAACATTAAAAGAAAAAAACAAATTCCATTCCCCAAAAATAGGTAAAATATCTCCATGCTTTGAACAAGAAGGTGGAGGAACACAAATTAAACTTCCTATTTCCATAGAAAACTTAATGCAATTAGGTTTTATCAAACAAATATAATAATAAAGGATA
>NZ_MJXN01000064.1:0-1678 GCF_001762815.1 Campylobacter sp. BCW_6465 | reverse complement strand
TAGGCTATAATTCTACTTTCACAAAAATCTTCATCCTAGATAAAGAAAAGCTCAATGATACCTATCTTGATACTAGAAAAAAGCTTTATAAATCTATCAATACTTTAAAAGAAAAAAGAAATGAAAAAATAAAAGATATCCAAGACTATTTAAATAAAGAAATTTCCTTACAAGATAATCTAAATAATCAAAGCTTTAATACTAAGGAAAATGATGTTAATTTAATTTTAAACGAAGTATTTAACATAGAGCAATTTTATGATAAAAATACCAATACCATAGTATTAAAGACAAATAATATAAAAATCATATTCTTAGATAAAGTAAATTTGCAAGATAATTCTAACAATACTTCTTTCATCTCTATGTCAAATTTAATCCATATTTATGATAATCATTGTGATATTTTTGCAAAAGATAGAAGTGTTTTGGATATAAAGGACATAGAAGAAAAATATCAAATAGATTTTAAAAGTTTAGATATAAAAATCTTCCTAAACTCCACCCTCCTTACAGGATCAAATGAACTTCCTAACAATCCTTTTTACTTTGGAGAATTAGATCAAGATAATACTATAAAACAAGATACACCCAGTTATTATTTTTCTCCTAAAGATGAAAGCAGTGGTTTAGGAAGACTTAGTATCTTTTATAAAAATGATGAACTTTGCTTGCTTAATTATTCTATTATAGAAAATTCTTTAAATATTAAATTAGAATGTTTAAGCAAACAAAGCTTAGAGTATAAAGACTTAATTTCAAACACTTTAAAAGAACAAAAAACCACACAAGTAGATAAAAAACAAGCTATAGCTAAACTTCATGCTCTTTTAGAAAATCAAAACCTAGAATGTATCCATGGAGGTAAAGTCATACTTAAATCAAACAAAGGAAAAACTTTTAAAGATGATGGTGTGTCTATAATGCTAGAAAGTGATTTATTAAACTCTAGTATAGTAGCTTGTCCTAATACTATAGCAGGTGTAAGTGTTCCTTGTACTAAAGTTGTTAATGTAAAAGGATCCTTATCTCAAAAGAAAGTCAATAATGAATATGTAATCTTACAAGAACTCATATCAGCTTGTATTAGTGATAAAGGTTTTCCTTTAAAAGTAAGCTTTACTCCTACTAAGTTTAAATTTGATCACAGCTTTGATCCTAAAGAGGGCTTAGGAGAACAAAGTAAAAATCAAATAGAGTTAAAAGAACCTATAATAAGACTTCATTATAAAAGTGATAGATTTCAAAAAGATAATTTACCTATCTATAATCTTTTAATCAATAATGAAAAAAAAGAACAAGATAAGGCTTTAAATGAATTTAATATAGATTTAAAAGATTTAAAAGATATAGAGGATATAAATATTCTTAATCAATTCAAACAAGACTTTAGTAAAGATTATGAATTTAAAGAATTAAATCTTAGCTTTGATACTAATTTAATCAAACTTTATTTTATTATCCCAAAAAACATTGCTAAAGTTTATAAAAGTGCTTATAAGGAATTTGAAAATAAAGATTTAGGAGTAGGGTATTTTACACAGCTACATGAGTATGATAAAATCATCAAAAATGCTTTAGAAGATAATAAAGAATTAAACGAATATCATTTAACTTTTTTAGCTCCTGCAAAAATGCAAAATTTAAAACTTCAAATCGCACAAGGACTAGATGAAAT
>NZ_MJXN01000063.1:0-5608 GCF_001762815.1 Campylobacter sp. BCW_6465 | reverse complement strand
AAAGACTTTGATAAAGATAGTATCTTTTTATCTAATATGATTATGAATGTGAGATTGAAGTAAGTAAATGATAGATTTAGCAGGTGTGATTTGTTAATCACAGTAAAGTGTTTTTTGCTTATGTGTTATATTTTATTGTTATAATTTATAAAAAGTGATGAAAAATATACAGGACAAAGTTACTAATGAACCCTAAAGAACTTATCTCTCAAATCAAAGACTATGCTAATATAAGATGCTAGTTATGCTATGCTTGATTTAATTGATGAGAATGATGAAAAAGGTTTTTTATGATATATAAAAACTAAATTTGATTTATATAAGATATTTGAAATAATACAATTTAAAAAGGAGTATCAAATGAAAATCACAATGATAATTCTAAGCTTATTTTTTTTAGTATCTTTAAGTGCATGTGCTTTTAAAGACAATAAAGCAAGTGAATTAGAAACTCTTGCAAGTAATTATGGTGGAATTTATATCTTTGATAAAAAAATAAGAGAAGAGATATTGGAAAATGAAAGAAAGATAAAAGAATATAATCAATGGATTAATAATATATCTGCTTCTGATGAAGAGTTAAGAGCTAATATTAAAAAGTATGATGTAGAAAAAAAATTCCCTCAAATCCTTTCTAATGGTTGTAAATATTATCGTAGTGATTATAGATATAAAGGTAAAGCTGATTTTGGTTTCAAAGATAAACCCGAATTTGCATACTATGAAGATCAATTTAAAGCATATATGGGTGAAGAAAACTATAAAAAATTAAGACCTTATTTAGGTATGACAACTTATTATGTGTGTGAGGGTAAAAAATATCCTGTTGTTTTTGATACTATGATAGATTATAAAGTAAAAAGCTATGGATTATTTGGAGATGAAGGAAGAGGATTTAGCTTTTCTAGCATTAGTCGTAAAAGTGCAGGAGGAGGACATTTTCATTATTTTACTAATGGTAAATTTATAAAAAGTGATGAAAAATATAATTTGGAAAGATATTAATGAACCCTAAAGAACTTATCTCTCAAATCAAAGACTATGCCGATATAGCAGATGCTAGTTATGCTATGTTGCAATATGTTTAGGAAAATATAGAGCAAGATGAAAAGAATAATATTTATAAAGCAGATAAACTTACTTTTGGTGATAAATTAAAGCAAGATATTGTTATGAAAAATAGTAAAGGGGAAGATATTGTAAAACCTAAAAATACAAACACAGCTTATGCTTGTGCTATACAAGCTCGTTTTGAACAAAATAAAATAGTTAAAATAGAACCTAAATATTGTATTTCTCTTATAAATACTTGTTTTGATAGTAAAGAAATAACATTGGATAATGATATTAGTAGGGTAGGATTGAATGATGCACTGAGTAAAAGAACTATTGATTTTGTATTTTAAAACATTAGTCTAACACTTTAAGTGGGGCTTTGATATATTGCGATATTAAATATAAAGACAAATTATCTTTTAGCCCTAATGAAGTTTATACTTTTAATTCCCCTAGTGTTTATGGTTGGAATTTTCCTAATATAGCTATATTTTAATTTTTAAAAAAGTAGAATAATTTTATTAAAAATATTAAAAAGGAAAATAAATGGGTGCATTTCGTAAGTTTTATATTGTTTGGGTAGTATTTTGTATAAGTGGGTTTGTTATTTCTCCTGCTGTAGGGCATAATCCAAATAGAGTGTATGAATTTTTTGTAATGCTAGGTTGGATTATTTTTCCTTTAATTCTATTAATGCTTTATCGCTTTTTTTCTCTTTGTGAAATAAAGTTTTTGTATATAGCATTGCTATTGTTACTTTATTATCCTATAGCTTTGATATTATATTACATGTTTTATTATCATAATAGTTTTTATGTTACATTATATATTTTTTTGTCATTATTTAAATAAAGGATAATTTTGCAAGAAAAAATCAATGAATTAAAAGATTATGCAGAACTTGCACAAGCTAGTTATTTTTATTTTGATTTAGAAGATTGTATATTGCAAGAAAATGAAACTATTATTACCTTAAATGAGCTTTTAAACTTAAGCTATAATGGCAAAATAGCTGGAAAAAAAGAAAAGGTCGGACAAAAATATAGTTTTATTAGTAAAGGTAAACTCAACGGAGAATTTGGAGAATTACAGACTAAAAATTTCATTCAAAGATATGAGGTTCAATTTCATCAGCCTAACACTACAAGTGGCTTTAGTGCTACTTTGTTTTACGATAAACAAAAAGATGAATTTATAGTAGGGTTTAGGGGAACTGAGGGTTTTTGGAATATAGATACGATGCAAGACATAACTCTATCCCTCAATGGCAATATCCAATCTTCTTCTCTTTTAGAATTTTTAGAACAAGTAAATAAAATAATCAAAAACAAACACAAAAGAATTATATTTGTAGGACATTCATTGGGTGAGATTTGGGGGATGCAATGAAAATATTAAAAATACTTTATATTTGCTGGATTATATTTTTTATCTTTGCTTGGATAATATCACCTTTAATTGGGCATAATCCAGATAGATTTAAGGAATTTCTCATAGTGATTGGATGGATAATTTTGCCTCCAATAGTGAACAATCTATGGTTATTTTTAATAACAAGAATTAAAAAATATTTGATAAGGTTTTTTCTATTATTGTTATATTGTCCATTGGCAATTTTATTGTATCTTATATTTGATTAAAAGGAAAAAGTATGAAGCAACAAATCAAGAATCTTAGAGACTATGCTGAGTTAGCTTGGGCAAGCTATTTCAACCTTATCTATATTGATGGACAAAAAACTAATGATTTCACAATAGGAACAGAAAGAATCTTAAAAGATGGAGAAAATATAGAAAAATTTGAATATTATAAAGCATTGTCTAAAGACTATAAAGATTATTTTATTTATGATGATTCGTTAGCTTTTTATCCAAAACTCAATGGTGAATTTAGAGAAATCCAAACACAAAATTTTGCAAAACGCTATACAATCAAATTTCACCAACCCAATACTTTTAGTGGTTTTTCTGCTACACTTTTTTATGACATTCAAAAAGATGAGTATATTGTTAGTTTTCGAGGAACAGAAGGAATTGTAAGTATGGATGCATTTGCCGATATAGGACTTACTTTTGGTAAAGGAGATTTTCAAGCTAATGCCTTAAAACAATTTTTATTAGATATAGCACCTATTCTAAATAATATAGATTCTAGTAAAATTACCTTTGTAGGACATTCTCTGGGTGGATATTTAGCTGTTGTTGCAATGCAGCTTTGTGATACAATCGATAGAACACTTTGTACAGATTTTAATCAAATAAAATTTAGTGCTTCAAAAGTTTATACTTTTAATTCTCCTACCATAGATGGAATAGATAATATGCTAATGAGATTCTTAGCTAATTTGCTTGGAAATAATATTGTGGAGCAAATTTTAAATCCAGAAAAGATTGTTTGTGTATTTGATAATGGTAAAATTGAAATCATTGCTTCAGCTCAATATGGTGCAAGCAATGCTTTAGGTATATATACAGGGAAAAATGATCACTCTATAAAACCTCTTGTTAATACTCTCTATTTTTATTCCTATCTTTTAGAATTAGATGCTAACTATAATAAGGTCAAAGATAAAAGCCTTAGTGAGTGTATAGAGTATCTTAATCATTTTATGAAAAATATTCAAATTTATACAGAAACTTTTGTGTTAAAAAATAATGCTATTAATAATAAAAATTTCGCTCTTAAAAATGGACCTCTTGGACTTTTTAGAAGTTCTCCAGAAAAAATCAATCATTTTGAATATTTTCTTTCATTAATAGCCACCATAATGCAAGAAACAAATGGTATTTTAGAAGAGCTTGGAGATAATTATTATGCAAGCTATAAAGCTCCTACCATTAGTCAAACAAAAATCATAGATTTTATTTTAAAGGCGCAAAAAAAAGAAAAATACATTTTAATTCTTGATAAAAATGATTTTAATAAATACAGAAAAGATTGTTCCTTTATTAATAATCAAGAAAATTTAGCTCATAAAATTGCCATTGGGGAATTTAGAATTTTCATTGTGGTTTATAAAGATATGAAATGTCTTGAAAATATTAATAATATAACAAAAATATATGGATATAATTCAAAAAGTTATAAAATAAAAGATCAAATTTGGGATGAGCAATATTTAGGTGGAGTTTGTAAAATATCACAAGCTTTGTATTTTAATGGAAAAGCTAAAATAGGTATTATTTAGGAAAATTATGATAGGTAAAGACTTTTTATATTCTATTCATAAAGATAAAAAAAGTATTTATTTGTTTTGTGAAAATAAAAGCATCATTGATTGTCAAAGTATTTATGATGAACTTTATAAATTAGAAGCAACGACAGATTTTACTTTTGAAGAACTTCAAAACTATCAAGCTTATATCTTCCTAAACTCCACTCTCCTTACAGGCTCAAATGAACTTCCTAACAATCCTTTTTACTTTGGAGAATTAGATCAAGATAATACTATAAAACAAGATACACCCAGTTATTATTTTTCTCCTAAAGATGAAAGCAGTGGTTTAGGAAGACTTAGTATCTTTTATAAAAATGATGAACTTTGCTTGCTTAATTATTCTATTATAGAAAATTCTTTAAATATTAAATTAGAATGTTTAAGCAAACAAAGCTTAGAGTATAAAGACTTAATTTCAAACACTTTAAAAGAACAAAAAACCACACAAGTAGATAAAAAACAAGCTATAGCTAAACTTCATGCTCTTTTAGAAAATCAAAACCTAGAATGTATCCATGGAGGTAAAGTCATACTTAAATCAAACAAAGGAAAAACTTTTAAAGATGATGGTGTGTCTATAATGCTAGAAAGTGATTTATTAAACTCTAGTATAGTAGCTTGTCCTAATACTATAGCAGGTGTAAGTGTTCCTTGTACTAAAGTTGTTAATGTAAAAGGATCCTTATCTCAAAAGAAAGTCAATAATGAATATGTAATCTTACAAGAACTCATATCAGCTTGTATTAGTGATAAAGGTTTTCCTTTAAAAGTAAGCTTTACTCCTACTAAGTTTAAATTTGATCACAGCTTTGATCCTAAAGAGGGCTTAGGAGAACAAAGTAAAAATCAAATAGAGTTAAAAGAACCTATAATAAGACTTCATTATAAAAGTGATAGATTTCAAAAAGATAATTTACCTATCTATAATCTTTTAATCAATAATGAAAAAAAAGAACAAGATAAGGCTTTAAATGAATTTAATATAGATTTAAAAGATTTAAAAGATATAGAGGATATAAATATTCTTAATCAATTCAAACAAGACTTTAGTAAAGATTATGAATTTAAAGAATTAAATCTTAGCTTTGATACTAATTTAATCAAACTTTATTTTATTATCCCAAAAAACATTGCTAAAGTTTATAAAAGTGCTTATAAGGAATTTGAAAATAAAGATTTAGGAGTAGGGTATTTTACACAGCTACATGAGTATGATAAAATCATCAAAAATGCTTTAGAAGATAATAAAGAATTAAACGAATATCATTTAACTTTTTTAGCTCCTGCAAAAATGCAAAATTTAAAACTTCAAATCGCACAAGGACTAGATGAAAT
>NZ_MJXN01000062.1:0-3648 GCF_001762815.1 Campylobacter sp. BCW_6465 | reverse complement strand
TAAATGATTTAGAATAACTTGAAGCATTTGCACATTCTTTGATTTTAGATTCTAACTCTGTAGCATTTTTTAGATCTTCATAGTATTACATACTTTTTTGGCTCTGAAGAGCAAGCAGAAAAAACACAAGCAGTAACTACGCTTAATAAAGCTAGTTTGATTGTATTTTTCATTTTTAATCCTTTTTTTGTATATTTATAGTAATTAAATATTCTATTATTAACTAATAATATATAAAAAATATTTTTTATATATTATTATATATTATGATTACAAAGAGTAACTATTATTGTCTAGTTATCTCTTTTTCAGGTTGTGTTTTTTCCATAGATTTAAAAGCTTTAAGTTTATTATGAAAATCAATAAAATTTAATTGTTTTTTGACTTCATCAAGCCCTTTATTTAAAAAAATGTCATTGAAATCACTTATTCCTTGTTCTGCTTCTTGATTGCTGATTTTTGGAATAATAACTTTAATATCTGAAAATTTTTGTTGAATTTCTTTTGCAGTTTCCACCCCGACATTAGAAAGACCTTTTAATTCTCTTTTTTTATCATTATCGGCTATTAAGGTAATAGGAGTGTTTTGAAATTTGTTTTTTAGGGTTTCAACGATTTTTGATAAGTTTCCAGCATCTATACCCATTATTACAGGCTTATTGAGTGCTTTGTATATAGTTGCAGCAGTAGCAAAGCCTTCTGCTATGATAAATTCTTTGCAATATTCTAGGTTTTTTGCACCTATTAGGTGAAAACATCCAGATTTTTTTGCAGAATATTCAATGCCTTGCTCTTTTTCTTCTTTAGTTTTAATTACACCAATAATTTTATCACCATTTGGGAATATTCTTTGCACAGACCATAATTTGCCATTTTCATCTTTTAAGGGAATAAGTAAAGAACCTTTGTTATCCTGCTTAAGATAAAAGTTTTCACTAAAACCTTTTTTCTTTAAATAAGGATGATTTGAATGAGCCCAATTAGCTTGATTATATTCTTCTTCAATTTTTAATGCTGTTTTTTGCTGAAGCTCTAAAATGTCTTGTTTCGTATTATTGCTTGTAGAATTATGTAATCTTTTTTGACTAGGAGTTTGATAACTTACAATGTTTTGTTTTGCATTTTCTAAAGGCATTTTCCAATTTTCTTTAATACCTGTTTTAAAATTTTGAATAAAACCAGCAGGGTATTTATCTAAAAATCCACTATAAGCTCCACTCATTTCTCTACCTTTATCTGTTGTTGTTTTTACTCTGTGGATTTTGCCATCCATGATAGGTGAACCATCAATAATTAAACCTTGATTTTCTAAAGCAGATTTAAAAGTAGTTAAAACTTCATTTTCATCAAATGAAAATTCTTTATTTTGGTGCGGATAAAACCATTGTGAGAAAATATTTTTATCTAAGCTTTTTGGAGCAAACCATTTTTTTTCTTTATCATCCCACATTGCCCCTAATGATTTTACTTTTTCTTTGTCTTTAAATGGAACATAAAGATAAATTCTTTTTTGTGGCATCGTATATCCTTTTAGTTTCCTTTAATATTATTATTGCTATAATTGCAATTAAATTCAAAGGGCTTCCTAGTAGCCCACTTTTTTTATATTAACAATATTCCAAAATTTCTTCGTTAAATGTTTTAATTAAATCACTTAAGAATAAATCTATTTTTTGTGGATTTAATCCTATATGAGTGTTTTCTATTTTTGTCGTTAATCTTGGATAATGTTTGCCATTTTTTTCTGTAGTTTTTAAAATATTTTCCCAATGATAACTTCTATTTCTTAGATTTTGTAATAAGCTAAGAACAATATCAACCTTATGCGTATTTCTAAAGCGTAATTTTATACCATTTTCAAAAAAGAAATTTCTATTGTGTTGATTGTAGTTTCTAAAATTGATATTTTTTAAATCCATTATAGAGTTTTGTAATTTATTTTCTTTGATAAGATGAATAATAGCTCCTAAGCTCATACGAGAAAGATATTGATGATGAGATAAATTTCTATTTTTTTCTCTATATTCAATTTCATCTTTAGCTTTTTTAATATTTTCATCATTAGAATTTTTTATCCAATTACTATCTTTCTCTGATAATTTATTATCTAGTTTATTTCTAAGAATAATTTCTAATGTAGCAATTTTTGGAGTGATTTTTCCTACAAATTTAAGGTTATCATAATGCTTTACAATATCATCATTATAAGAAGATAATCTCATTTGAGAAAACAGATCATTAAAATTTGTTAGATTATTCATTCTTTACCTTGATCGAGAATATGTTTTTTCGTTGCTAATTTCTTTATCTGGTAAAACTTTATTTAGTTTTTTTGAAAAATTCATTCATTTTTTCTTTTAACAATATTCATTTTTTAGTTATCTATTTAGCAAAATAAAAAACAATAATTAATTACCATTTTTATTTTTATTAATAAAAACGGATGAGAGAATATCAATATGTTCTAATAAACCTTTTTTGATTCGAGTTTCTGGAAATCTCATAGTATCTAATTGCACAATAAGCCCTTCTTTTCTAGCGTGTTTTACAGCAGGAACAAAATCGCTATCCGAAGTAATTAAAATGATTTTTTCCACTTGGTGTTTATTTGCTAAAGTTGCAATATCAAGTCCTATTTTCATATCTACACCTTTTTGTTTAATATCTATAACAAAATCTTCATTGCTTAGTTCGCTAACATCAATTTCACCTAATCTTACAGCAAAATACGGTTGCTTTCTTAGATGTTTTAATAATTCACTTCTAAATTTATAAGTTGTAGTTTTGCTTAAATTTTTAGATTTATCAGTTTTTTCTATAGGAGGCATAGGAACATTTTTATCTAACGGTTCGCAATCATAAATATAAACTTTATATAAATAGTCTTCACTTCTTCTAAGAGTTTCCCACACATAGTCTTTTAATCTTTTGGCTAATTCTGCGGCTTCCATTGTTTTAATGCTTTTGCGTGTATTGTATCCTTCAATAAAAAAGAAAGATCTACAAGAACAGCAGTCTTTTTTGGTTGAATTATAGAAAATTCTGTATCTTTATTGGACAAATCCATAATATGTAGTCCTATTTGCTAAATCTTGAAGGCAAAATGAGTCGTCATTTTAAAAATATTATGTAAAAAGACCCCTCTATGTGCTAATGATGCTGTAATTCTAACATAAAAACATTAATAAGAACTTACTTAGAGATAAGCAACTCATTTTCTTCTCCTTGTGAAAATTCTAATTCGATTAAGTCAAATAAACTTCGACAGTCATAATCTTTTTCATCTTCAATTTGTCTTTTTGTTTTTTGCAAGGATATTGTAACATTTTTAATTATTAATATTTAAAGTTCTTGCCTCTTTTAAAATCAATTTTCTTATATAAGTGCCATATTCACTTGCTAAATCTAAAACCATTAATTTTTTCAAAATTTCCATTTCTTGTTCATTAAGTCTGCAAACTACTAAATTATCTCTTCTTAGTTTTTGATCTACGGTTTTTCTTCCAGCTGATTTTTTATTAGCTTTACTATATGTTTTTTGAGAGCTTGTTTCAGAGTTTAAAGCTTCTGCTATTGTAAATGGTTTTTTTTCCATTATTATTTATCCTTTCTAATAAAATCTAAAAGTCTTTGATATTCATTGAAAAA
>NZ_MJXN01000061.1:0-910 GCF_001762815.1 Campylobacter sp. BCW_6465 | reverse complement strand
AAACTTAAACTTTCTAATATATTTATGAGTTCTATCTTGCTTAAAGTATTAAAATCATTTAACAATCTAAGATAATTACTTATAATAGAAGAAGAGTGAATACTATGAAATAAAATTTTATTTTTTATATCTTTTTTAATAAAAAATTGATTATTTTTTATATAAAAATAATTTCTAAAATGATTATTGCTTATTATTTGATTATAAAAACTTAAAAGACTTTCTTTGCTGTTTAAGTCTATAAAATTAAGATAAAAATTCTTTTCTTCTAAGGCTAATTTTAAAGCATTAAGATTTGCAAAAGAAGCATTAATATTTTCATTATTTTTTAAAGCATAAACGATATTTTCTTGTTCTTGTTTTTGGGTAATAGCATATTGTAATAAAGGATTTTTATAATGTGTATCGCTATTGATTAAAACATTGATATAAAAAGCTTCTTTGCTTTTCTTAGTTAATTGAAGCAAAGATAAAAGTGTAGAAGGGATATAAAAAGAATCAAGCTTTAAATTTAAATACTTATCATAAGTATTTATATAAGTTAATTCTTGACTAAAATCCAAAGCTTGTTCTTTTAAATTTAAAAGCATTGTTCCACCTAATCCTAATAAAGCTAGATTTTTGAAATTCTCTAAAGCTTTTCTTTTTTCTAAATCGATTTGAAGTATTTTTTGCATTGTTTTTCCTTTCTTTTGTGGTTCACTCTTTTATATTATGCTCTTTAGCATAAGCTCTTATCTTAGCTCGAAGTTCTTGCGGAAAATTATATCTATAAATAGCAGGAATTCTTGGGTCAAGGAGTTTGTCTAAATATCCTCTTTTATAAATCCATTCTAATCTTTCAGGTGTAAAATAATAAGGGGCATTAGGATAGCCTTGAGGAGGAGTGAGGGCTGCTAATTTGGCGCTT
>NZ_MJXN01000060.1:0-1942 GCF_001762815.1 Campylobacter sp. BCW_6465 | reverse complement strand
AATGCTATCTTCATAGGTGATGGCAACAAGATAGAAACCCTTACAAATAAAGGAACTATAGAAGCAGGCAACAATGGTATAACTTTTTATGCATTTGATACAAATAAAAAGCCCGTTAATATTGGTAAAATCACTATAGAAAAAGGTGGTGTTATTAAAGCAGGCAATGATGCAATCCATATAGATGGAAGTAAAAATGGTATTGAGGGTGAAGGCATTGAAGTTAAAGCAGGGGGTAGATTAGAAGGTGGTAATGCAGGTATTTATATAGGTGGCGGTAAGCAAGTAAATACTAGCATCAATGTATCTGGAACTATCCAAGGTGGTAATGGGGGTATTATAAATACTGGAACCATTGGAAAAGAAGGACAAGAAAAACAAGAATACGGAATCACTATTGAAAATGAAGGTCTTATTGCTTCTGCAAAAGGAAGTGGTATTTTAAATACTGACAATGGAATTATTTATGGTAATATCTTCAATAGAAGTAATAATAATTTAAGTTTAAAAAATGATTCTGATGCGACTATTACAAGTGGTATTAAAAATGAAGGTGGTGGAACCATCTTTGTTAATAACCAAGGAACCATAGATAAAGATAATAGTGGCAATCATTTAACTAATAGCGGATCTGGTAGCATAGTCATAGAAGATTGGCTTGTTACTACAGATAAAGATACAGGTAAATTAGACACTATAATTGTAGGTGGAAATGGAAATGTAAGTGCTGATAAAATCACTATAGATGAGGGTAATCTCGATCTAGGACAACTTGATAATATAAACAATATCATCTCAGGTGTTAATCAAGGCAATATTGGCAATATAGGAACCAATGGAGGTGGAGAAATATCTTTAAGCTTTGATCCAATAACAGGAAAGCTTACTACAGATTTTAATCTTAATGCTTCCATATCAGGTGCAACCTTTAGATCTTTAATCTCTACTACTTCAAGAAGATCTACCTTTATAGACAATGTTATGGGTAATTCTATGCAAAGCTTTGCTTTAGCTTCTTCAAGTAAGTCTCAAAGCATTGCTATGTCTGAAAAGGGTAATTTATATGCGGATGCAAGTGATTATATAAAGAGTGATTTAAATAATGGAAGCTATGGTTCTAATAAAGAACATTCTTTATTCATCCTTCCTTATGCTTCTTCACAGAATGTTGAACTTTCTTTAAATGAAGAAAGTAAAGGACACACTAAAGGAACCATTATAGGTTATTCTACTTTAAAAGACAGTGGAATATATGGTGTGTATGCAGGTTATGAAGATACAAAAATGGGTTCAACTTATTTTGATATTAATAATAGAACCTATTATGCAGGTTTAAAATACTTTAATACCTTATTTACTACAGAAAAAGGTCAAGAAGTTTATATCAAAGCTCAAGGTAAAGCTGCTTTGATTAAAAATGATTTAACTAAAAAAATAGGAAATAATGAAGCTAAAGCTGAACCTAATTCTTATGCTTATGGAGTCAATACAGCCTTAGGTATGAATTTTATTAAAGATAAAGATATATTCTCCCCTGAAATAGGTCTTGCTTATGAAGGAGGCTATACTGAAGCTTTTTCTATGAAAGATACTATAGGACAAGCAACAGTTAAAGGTGGAGAAAGAACCTATGCAAACTATTTAAATCTTTTCTCTACTAAAACAAGCTTTACTTGGTTTAGAGATTGGTTGCCTAATTTAAAAACTTCAGTAGAACTTGGAGCTAAGTTTAATATCAATCCTAAAACACAAGCTGAGGCTAGATTTGGAAGTGTAAAAGTAAGTGATGAGTTTTATTTACCAAGAATACAAAAATTTGTAAGTACTTCTTTTATCGTTCCTGTTAATGAAGCTTTCTATTTTAGTTTAAACTATAATGGAATGTTTGATAAAGATGGCAATACCCATACAGGATTTGCTCAGTTTAATTATCTTTGGTAAT
>NZ_MJXN01000059.1:0-1504 GCF_001762815.1 Campylobacter sp. BCW_6465 | reverse complement strand
TCTACTTCTGATACAGGTATAAGTGGTTCCATCACTAACAATAGTGATAATAAACTTGAAATTTCCAATGGAGAAGGTGCAACCATAGGTGGAGGTATTACAAATAATGGTAATGCTGATTTAGTTATTTCCAACCAAGGCTCAGTAGGTAAAGATAAAGATGGTAATACAGTAACTAACAATGGTAGTGGTAGTGTTGGAATTAAAGATTGGGTTGTTTCTACAGATAAAGAAACAGGTAAATTAGACACTGTGGTTGTAGGTGGAAGTGGTAAAGATAATGTAAAAGTAGAAAACATCACTGTAGATCAAAGCAATGTTAATCTTGAAGAATTAGGTAATATAAACAATATCATCTCAGGTGTTAATCAAGGCAATATTGGCAATATAGGAACCAATGGAGGTGGAGAAATATCTTTAAGCTTTGATCCAATAACAGGAAAGCTTACTACAGATTTTAATCTTAATGCTTCCATATCAGGTGCAACCTTTAGATCTTTAATCTCTACTACTTCAAGAAGATCTACCTTTATAGACAATGTTATGGGTAATTCTATGCAAAGCTTTGCTTTAGCTTCTTCAAGTAAGTCTCAAAGCATTGCTATGTCTGAAAAGGGTAATTTATATGCGGATGCAAGTGATTATATAAAGAGTGATTTAAATAATGGAAGCTATGGTTCTAATAAAGAACATTCTTTATTCATCCTTCCTTATGCTTCTTCACAGAATGTTGAACTTTCTTTAAATGAAGAAAGTAAAGGACACACTAAAGGAACCATTATAGGTTATTCTACTTTAAAAGACAGTGGAATATATGGTGTGTATGCAGGTTATGAAGATACAAAAATGGGTTCAACTTATTTTGATATTAATAATAGAACCTATTATGCAGGTTTAAAATACTTTAATACCTTATTTACTACAGAAAAAGGTCAAGAAGTTTATATCAAAGCTCAAGGTAAAGCTGCTTTGATTAAAAATGATTTAACTAAAAAAATAGGAAATAATGAAGCTAAAGCTGAACCTAATTCTTATGCTTATGGAGTCAATACAGCCTTAGGTATGAATTTTATTAAAGATAAAGATATATTCTCCCCTGAAATAGGTCTTGCTTATGAAGGAGGCTATACTGAAGCTTTTTCTATGAAAGATACTATAGGACAAGCAACAGTTAAAGGTGGAGAAAGAACCTATGCAAACTATTTAAATCTTTTCTCTACTAAAACAAGCTTTACTTGGTTTAGAGATTGGTTGCCTAATTTAAAAACTTCAGTAGAACTTGGAGCTAAGTTTAATATCAATCCTAAAACACAAGCTGAGGCTAGATTTGGAAGTGTAAAAGTAAGTGATGAGTTTTATTTACCAAGAATACAAAAATTTGTAAGTACTTCTTTTATCGTTCCTGTTAATGAAGCTTTCTATTTTAGTTTAAACTATAATGGAATGTTTGATAAAGATGGCAATACCCATACAGGATTTGCTCAGTTTAATTATCTTTGGTAAT
>NZ_MJXN01000058.1:0-1331 GCF_001762815.1 Campylobacter sp. BCW_6465 | reverse complement strand
ATAAAATCAATCTGTTTAACTTCTTTATTGTTGATTGTTAAATTTTTAATAGTTTGAATTAACTCTGTTTTAGAACTTATAAACATAAAAGATTCCTTATATAAAGCATTATTATATCATTTTTTATTTGCTAATATTTTTTGTCTCTATTAATCTCTCCTATCCATCTAAGCACATTACCCTTATCATCAATCTCTACTTCTAAATCTTTGTATTTGTTGTAAAATTTAGGAGCTAAGATTTCATTAATTAGGATTTTTATAACTTTAAAAACTTCTTGTAATTCTTATTGCATCTTTTTAACTTTTTACATATTCTAGTATTTGTTGTTGCTTGTTGCCTTTGTTGCGTCTATTTTTCACATAATTTCAGACCATATTCTTGTATATTCCGCTTGTTTTTAGAAATATATAAAAAATTATTAAAAATATTATATTCATAAATACCATTTTTAAAAACATATCCTTTAAAATTCATATTTACATCACTAATAGACTTACCGTTTAGGACAATATATTTTCCATTATTTTTATTGACACCCACATATACAACTTTATCACAAGTTATATTACCCTCTGGACATAGATTTAAAATTTTTATCCAAAACTTTTCATTTTCATAGGTACATTGCTCTAGTGGAGTAAAATCCTCTTGCGCTAACAAATAAGTACTAAAAAATAAAAACAATAATATATTTTTAAAAATTACCATTTTTCATAACCTCCTTGAGTGTAAGGCTTATATTCAGCATTTCTCCTATTAATTAGCCCCCGCATTACTTTATTTTGACTTTTGTTCCACGCCATCCAAGCTTCCTTTAATGTTTTGCAACCCGTTTTCTCTGCATTGATGATTTTAACAACAAAAGAATTTTTAAAATTATCAATCCCTATATTAAAACATAATATAACCAAGGCATCAAATTCGTTCTGTGCTAAGGAAGAGTTTATTGAATTTTTACAGCATTTTCAAAGGGTAACAAATCGCTTTTAAACAATTTATCCGCTTCTTGTAAAATAATACCATTTTTATACAAATCCCATTCATTTTGCCCTATAAGATGTCCATATCCGATAGTTGCACCTTGTTAAATACTTCGTTTAAAATTAAATTAACATCATTTTCCTTAGTATTAAAGCTTTGATTATTTAGATTATCTTGTAAGGAAATTTCTTTATTTAAATAGTCTTGGATATCTTTTATTTTTTCATTTCTTTTTTCTTTTAAAGTATTGATAGATTTATAAAGCTTTTTTCTAGTATCAAGATAGGTATCATTGAGCTTTTCTTTATCTAGGATGAAGATTTTTGTGAAAGTAGAATTATAGCCTA
>NZ_MJXN01000057.1:0-2763 GCF_001762815.1 Campylobacter sp. BCW_6465 | reverse complement strand
TCTTATAAATACTTGTTTTGATAGTAAAGAAATAACATTGGATAATGATATTAGTAGGGTAGGGTTAAATGATGCACTGAGTAAAAGAACTATTGATTTTGTAAATAGATTTAAACTTTTAAAACATCAGCCCAACACTACAAGTGGCTTTAGTGCTACTTTGTTTGAAGATACTAAAGATAATAATCAAAGTAATATAGGATAAAAATATATGAAAAACAAGCTCTATCATTATTTTAACAATAAAGAAAATTCAAATGATTTAAAAAAACAATTCTTTAAAAATATAAAACAAGCTTTATTTTATCTTTTTCTTGTCATCTTAACTTTTTATAATATTACTTATTTAACTCTTTTAACCTTTTTCCCTTTTCCTTTCTTTGGATGGATTAGCTTGTTTATACTTTCTACTATATGGGTATATTTATTTTTAAAGCTTGTCTTTTATCTTGTCTTTAAAATTTTTAATATTGATAAAAAAATTAAAAAGTTTTATTTATTTTTACCTTATCCATTATTCATGCTTCTTTGGTTTGGATACTCTTTTGTACCTCTTGAATGGCAAAGTAGTTTTAAAGAATTTGAGAGTTTGTGTGAGAAGGCTGATTCTAAGGCGGTTATTTATGATGCAAAAAATATTATAAGTCTTTGGGATAATTATAAAAAAATAAACAAGGATATTTTATTCAACATAACAGAGCAATATGTAGATTTTAGAATAAAAAAAATTATTATTTTATGGTACTATAAGGACGGCAAAAATACAATACAAGAATATAAAATAGACAATACATACTCTTGGCTTGACATAGGTATGTTTGCTAAATACAAAAGAAAAATGATATGCTATGATATTCAAAAATATAAAGAATTACAAGAAAAAAGAGGCTACTAATGTATGAAAAACAAGCCAAATATATGAAACTTTATAAATATGCTAGAATGTGCTGGGCTAGTTATTCTACAGGTTTAAATGAGGGTATGTTTGGAAAAGAAGATAAAAAATGGGGGTTGAAAAATCAAACACAATATTATACAAAACAGGATATAGAAATGTTAAAAGAAAATAACATTAATTCTCCCACATACTTCCAAGCCATAACCCAAAGTTCTATGCTTGTGTTTGATACTTATAATATTAGTTTTGATGAAGATAATGCTAATGAATTTATAAATCGCTATGAAGTATTAGCCTTTATTCAAGATGATGATACAAGCTTTTCTGCTACGCTTTTTAAAGATACTAAAGATAATGAATTAATTCTTGCATTTAGAGGTATAGATATTTTTCAATTTAGTTTTTCTTTTTGGGATAGTATAAAAGCCGGTGCACAAATTTTCAGATCTCAAGTTCCTCTGGAATATTATTTGCAATTATTAAAATTTTACGATGATAAAGTCAGGCATTTTTTAGGTAATGATAAACTTATTGTTACTGGACATTGTTTTGGTGGATATTTGGCACAGCTTTTTGTTTTGTCTTTTCCACAAAGTGTTAAAGCTTTATACACCTATAATGCCATGGGAGTATATGAAAATGAATATACAAAATATACAAATTATATAGGAAATAAATTTGATGATGGAATTGAAATTTTGGGATACAATTTTAATATCTTTGATGCTAATCTAAAAAATATTAAGCTGATTCCAATAACACAAGAGCTTAAAAATAATATTATTTTAAAAGATAATTCTATAGCTTTTAAGGAAGATACTCCTTATGAGGTTAAAGAATTGTTTCCCAACAATATAAAGAGTCAAAAAAATACAACTCAGCTTTATTTACAAATACAAAACGCTCCTTTGGATTTTAGTGTGATATTCAAAGAATTAGATTATAATAGCGTTTATACACTAACTCCAATCCAAGCGCGAGGATTTAAAAACTTAATAGAAAATTTATTAAAAGGGAATGAAGAATTTTCAAAGCTGCTAAATGCAGAAATTTACAAAATATACACCATTGATTTAGATGACTCTGAAGAAATATTTCAAAAGTTTGGAACGCATATAAAGCCTAATGAAATTATAGCTTTGAAATTAGATTATTTTAAGTTGCAACTTAATTTTAAATTTGATGGTTCAAAAAAATCTGCAGAAAGTGTTTTTGGTTTTGCTAAAAAAGCCACTATTTTAAAATGGATTCTTGTTTTAATTTCTATAGAAGATATATGTGAAGAATTGTTAAAACAATCTAGAATTAAAGATGATGAGCCGTCATTACATTTTTTTTATGGATGGGAAGAATTTTTTAGAGATTTTCAGGGATATTAATGTTAAATACTTTTCTTTATGAACTAAACTATCATCATACGAAAAAAACAAAAAGTCTTGTTAGTGCTATTTTTAATCTAATGCAAAAAGATAAGAATTTTTATATAAAACATTTAGATTTAAAAGATATAGATGAGATTAATATCGAATCTGATATTTCACTTTTAAGAGCTCTTTATGTTTGCAAAGAATATGTATTTTATAAAGAAAATAATGAAACTTTTTTAAATAGCAGTGTTATAGGCTATAATTCTACTTTCACAAAAATCTTCATCCTAGATAAAGAAAAGCTCAATGATACCTATCTTGATACTAGAAAAAAGCTTTATAAATCTATCAATACTTTAAAAGAAAAAAGAAATGAAAAAATAAAAGATATCCAAGACTATTTAAATAAAGAAATTTCCTTACAAGATAATCTAAATAATCAAAGCTTTAATACTAAGGAAAATGATGTTAATTTAATTTTAAACGAAGTATTTAACA
>NZ_MJXN01000056.1:0-1909 GCF_001762815.1 Campylobacter sp. BCW_6465 | reverse complement strand
TAAAGGAGAAACCCCATGTTTAACCCAAACTCAGCTATAGAAAGAGTAAAAAATCATCTTGCTTATAAACTAGGTCAAGTTATGATTGATTTCACAAACAATGGGGGGGGTATATAGCATTATTTAAAAAACTTTATAAAATTAAAAAACAACACAAAAAAGAACAAAGAATTTACCAACAAACTATACAAGTTTTTCCTCAACTCAAATATCCAAGTTTAGAAACATGCAGTGATTATGAGCAAGCTTTAAGATATAAATTTCATTTGTCCTATATGCTAGGTGAAGTTTTAATCAAAGCTGATAAAACCTGGTATAAAGGAAGTGGATTTAAACTAAAAAATGATATTAAAAAAGCTAAAAAAGAATTTCAAATTTTTAGAGAAATTTTTAAAGAATTTAATCAGATTGACTCTAGCATCCTTGAAGGTTGGATAGATAATAAACAATTATTTTTAAAAAAAATTCTAAGAATAAAAAATATATTAAAAATTCATCAAGATTATAAAGCAATATTAGATAATATCTTTCGCAATTTTAATTATTTTATACAAAATTTCGATCTTATAGAAGAATGGTTATTATCAGATGATTTCAAAGAAAGATACAAAAAAGAAAATCATCCTTACCCTTCTTTACTTGATCCTAAGAAACTAAATGATGAAAATGAAAAAATCAATTATCATAACATACCTGCTGAACTTGCATGGGATATGAATTTACCTTTACCTGATGGATATAAGTTTGTGTATTTAGGATTTGGTTTATCTGGCCATCTTGCTTTAGATTTATACCTTAGAAAGTGCTCTTGTTATTTAGTATACGCTGAAAGTGATTATAAAAATATTTTATACACTCAGTGTGAAGAAAAAGCAGTATTATGTATTATAAGCTTATGGAAGAAAAACTTTGCATTTGAACATAAAATTTTAAGTTTATTAAATAATGAAATTACTATTTTAGTTTTAGTCAGAGATCCTATTGAAAGATTAAAAACAGGTGTAAATCATGGATATTTTGCTAAAAGTAATCAAAATTTTTACGATGTTTTTTTTATTAATGATGATATAGATAAAACATTAGATCGTTTCAAGTATTACCTAGGTGATATTGTTAGCGATTTGCCTATTATAGAAACAATTGATTTTACAATTCAGCATAGCTCGTTTTATATAAATTCTTTGTTTAATAAAGTTATAAAAAATAATGTACTTTATATTGACATGAATGAAATTACTCCACAGCAATCCTTCCAAACATTATTAAGGTTATCAAAATTTTTAGATTTTGACCAGCCAAAATTTAGAGATATGAAATATTTTAAAGAAATTAAATATAATGATTTTAAATATATATTACCTTTAGTTTTAAATATTTATTATGAAGGGCAGAAAATTCCTATCTATATAGAAGCAACTGTCAGTCAAAGCAAAAAAATTGATATATTTAAATATATTTTTTCTAAAAATCATGAATTGTATAATAAAGTGCATTTTTACATTGATAATTTTTACATCGAATTAATTGATTGCAATAGTAATTTTTTAAATTATATCAAAGAGTATATTATAGAATTTTTAAATAAATTGGATTTGAAAGTTAAAAAGATAGTAGCAAATAAAATAAAAGAAAAAAATGTGCTTGTATATTTAAAATCAAACCAAGAAATAAGAAAAAAGTTAAAAAACATATTAAATAAAGAACTTGTTCATATCAAACAACATCGTCCAGATATAGTAGCTTCTTGGAAGTATTATCAAGAATTTGAAAAAATGTGTAAGGAATTAGATGAAATTAATTAATTCATATTGCATTATTTAATTAATAATATATTATTTATTATCTCTAAAGGAGAAACCCCATGTTTAACCCAAACTCAGCTATAGAAAGAGTAAAAAATCATCTTGCT
>NZ_MJXN01000055.1:0-4701 GCF_001762815.1 Campylobacter sp. BCW_6465 | reverse complement strand
CAAAAAGAACTCTTTAACAAAAACATTGAGGCTTTAAGCAATATTCTTTTAAAAGAAAGTTTAAAAGAAATCAAATCTAGTAAATTTGAACTTATCTTAGGTAAAGATAATCTTGATATCAATCTAAAAGATACAAGTGATAATACTTTTCTTTATGAAAATGTTATTGATGAATTAAACACTATGTTAAACACTTATAATGATAAATATCTACTTTATCCTGTATTGTATTTTTATGGTTTTGGAAATGGAATTTTATTTAAAGCTTTATTGCAAAATAAAAATCATCAACATATTGTTGTTTTTGAAAAAGATATAGAAATCATTTGGGTGATGTTTCATATCTTAGATTTTTCAAATGAATTACAAAATTCAAGATTGATGATTTTAGAAACTAGTTCTTTAGATATAGAATTTTTTTCTGATTTTTGTTCTAGCAAACCTTTCTTTCAATTTTCTAGAATTTATTTTTTAGAACTGATGAGTAATTATTATGAAAGATTTCATGAAGATGTTTTAAAAATCAATCATAAACTAGCAGAAACTTTTAAAAATATCATTTTAAGAAATGGCAATGATCCACTTGATGCCCTTCAAGGCATAGAACAATTTGTTTATAATCTTCCTCAAATGATCACTCATCCTAGTTATACAGAATTACTTTCTAAAAGAAAGAATTTAAGTGATACAGCTATTATTGTTTCTACAGGGCCATCTCTTACCAAACAACTTCCTTTATTAAAAAAATATGCTAATAAAGCTACGATTTTTTGTGCGGATTCTTCTTATCCTATTTTAGCTAAGCATGGTATAAAGCCTGATTATGTTTGTATGCTTGAAAGAAAAGCCATTACAGCAGAATTTTTTAATCATGATTTTGGGGAATTTGATAGAGATGTTTGTTTTATTATCAAATCTGTAGTACACCCTAATGCTATACACTATCTAAACAAAAAAACCGATAATTTTACCATAGTTTCAACCTATGCAAGCTTTATAGAATATTTAAAATTAGATTATTTTGGATATTTTAACATGGGATTTAGTGTTGCACATATGGCTTGTTATCTTTCCTTGCATTTAAATCATAAAAAAATCATTTTTATAGGACAGGATTTAGCTTATGCTGAAAATGGCAATTCTCATCCTGATGATTATCAAAACTCAGCAACCTATGAAAGTAAAAAGTATCCACATCTTTACACTCTTGCTTATGGCAAAAAAGGGAAAGTTAAAACTCATCATGTCTGGCTCATGTTTAAGCAAAATTTAGAACAAGATGTACAAAAAATACAAAAATATTTAGATACTAAAGTTTACAACTGTACCGAAGGTGGAGCAAGGATAGAAGGAACTATAGAAAAACCTTTTCTTTGGGCTTGTGAGAATTTACTTTATAAAGATTTAGATAAACCTTTTGAAAAATTAGAACCTTTAAGTTTAAATAAACAAAATGAGTTTTTACTTAAGGCTTATTATAAAGTTTATCAAAGTATTAAACATTGTAGAGATTTTAATGATAAATTTATTAAAAGCTATGATAAAATAAAAAACTCTTTTATTGTATTGCAAAATTCTCAAGAAAATGAAACCCTTATCAAAGAGATCATTAAAGATATAGATAAAATCAAAACTCAAATCGATGAACTTTACAATACTCAAAAAGATTTGATACAAATTTTAGGCCCCTTACTAACTCAATTTGAACTTAATCTTGCTAGAATTTATGTTTTAAATCCTAAAACCAAAGAAGATGCTTTTAATAAAAGTATTCTTTGGATAAAAGAACACTTAGAATTTATGGAATTAGTTTATGGACATATCAAAGCACAAGAAAGTGCTTTGATAAAAAATATACTTCCTTTAGAAGAAAAACTTAAAGAAAAAAAATTAGATAAATGGATGGAAAGGGTAAGAAGGTGAGAGAAGAGCTTTTTTTAAAAAATACTCAAGCTTTATTTGAAGTTGATGAAACTCTAGCTTATAGATTAAGATCACTTAAAAATATAACTTTGAAACTTATTCAAAATGAAAATGGAATCAATTTTACAAAAGATGAAATCTTACTTTATCAAAATCCTAATCAAGAGCTTTTAGAAAATCTTAGCCTTTTTCAAAGTGAATACGCAAAATATCCTATTTTATTTTTTTATGGTTTTGGAAATGGAATGCTTTATAAAAGCTTATGTGAAAATAAAAATCATCAACATATTGTTGTTTTTGAAGATGATTTGGAAATTTTAGCCCTTGCTTTTCATTTATTTGACTTTAGTGAAGCCTTAAAAAATGAAAAACTCATACTTTTTCACACTCAAACGCTAAATATTGCACAACTTAGCACACTTTTTAGCTATGAAGTCATTCAAAAAAGTGTAAAAATTTTTAATCTTTTTATCCATAGCGATTTTTATCAAAAATTCCAAAGTACACAAATACAAAATACAAACACCCAACTCATGGAAATGATACGCTTTATTGTTTTAAACAAAGGCAATGATCCGCATGATTCTTTGGTAGGTATCAAACATACTTTAGATAATCTTCCTAAAATGTTAAATCATGGAATTTTTCAAGAATTTCTTAAAGAAAGAAGAGCTAAAGTTAAAAATGCTATCATTGTTTCTACAGGACCAAGTTTAATTAAACAACTTCCTTTATTAAAAAAGTATGCTAATAAAGCTACGATTTTTTGTGCGGATAGTGCTTATGTTATCCTTGGAAAATACGGTATAAAGCCTGATTATGTTTGTATGTTAGAACGTGATGATATAGTTTCTAAATGTTTTGATAATGATTTTGGCGATTTTAACAAAGACATACTTTTCATACTTGCTTCTGTGGTTCACAAAGAAGTATTAGATTTTTTAGAAAAAGATCAAAGAACTTATATGCTTGTACATCGCCCTTTAAATTTTGCGGCTAGTTTAAAACTTGATGAATATGGATATCTTGGAGTAGGACACAGTGTTTCAAATATGATCTATGAACTAGCAGGAGCTTTAAGATTTGAAAATATCATTTTTATAGGACAGGATTTAGCTTATGGCGAGGATGGAAGTTCACATCCTAAAGAGCATATACATGGAAGTCAAGGTGAAGAAATCAGAGGAGAAAAATATACACTAGCTTATGGGGGAAAAGGCAAAGTAAGAACACAACTTACTTGGAATTTATTTCGTCAAGCTTTTGAAAAAGATATATTTTGGGCAAAAGAAAAACTTCATATCAACACTTACAACTGCACCGAAGGTGGAGCAAGGATAGAAGGAACCATAGAAAAACCTTTTCTATGGGCTTGTGAGAATTTACTTGATAAAGATTTAAATAAACCTTTTGATTTTCCAAAATTTCTAGATAAAAAACTAGCCAAAGAAAAATTAGAAAAAATAAAAAAATATCTCCAAAAAAGCATTTTAGAATCTAAAGAATTTATAAAAAAAACTCAAACTCAGCTTCAAAAGCTTAGATACACTTTAGAAAAAAATGACAAGAATTTTCAAACTCTTGAAAAAATCAAAAATGATCTTTTAAATCTTTTTAAAGAATTTAAAAAACTCAAGCTTTTTAATGAACTTTGTCAAGCTATTTATTTTCATAACGAATGCGAAATTTTAAAATTTGAAGTTTTAAACACAAATAAGCAAAAAGAAAATTTAATAGACTTTTTGAAAATACAACACAATTGGTTTATCCAAGGTTTAGGATATCTTGATACTCAAAACAAAACCATAGAAAAAAGTTTAGAAAATTGGAATTTTGACGATATAATCAAAAAATAATTAGGATTTCCAATGACCTTCACCCCTACTCAAAAAGAACTCTTTAACAAAAACATTGAGGCTTTAAGCAATATTCTTTTAAAAGAAAGTTTAAAAGAAATCAAATCTAGTAAATTTGAACTTATCTTAGGTAAAGATAATCTTGATATCAATCTAAAAGATACAAGTGATAATACTTTTCTTTATGAAAATGTTATTGATGAATTAAACACTATGTTAAACACTTATAATGATAAATATCTACTTTATCCTGTATTGTATTTTTATGGTTTTGGAAATGGAATTTTATTTAAAGCTTTATTGCAAAATAAAAATCATCAACATATTGTTGTTTTTGAAAAAGATATAGAAATCATTTGGGTGATGTTTCATATCTTAGATTTTTCAAATGAATTACAAAATTCAAGATTGATGATTTTAGAAACTAGTTCTTTAGATATAGAATTTTTTTCTGATTTTTGTTCTAGCAAACCTTTCTTTCAATTTTCTAGAATTTATTTTTTAGAACTGATGAGTAATTATTATGAAAGATTTCATGAAGATGTTTTAAAAATCAATCATAAACTAGCAGAAACTTTTAAAAATATCATTTTAAGAAATGGCAATGATCCACTTGATGCCCTTCAAGGCATAGAACAATTTGTTTATAATCTTCCTCAAATGATCACTCATCCTAGTTATACAGAATTACTTTCTAAAAGAAAGAATTTAAGTGATACAGCTATTATTGTTTCTACAGGGCCATCTCTTACCAAACAACTTCCTTTATTAAAAAAATATGCTAATAAAGCTACGATTTTTTGTGCGGATTCTTCTTATCCTATTTTAGCTAAGCATGGTATAAAGCCTGATTATGTTTGTATGCTTGAAAGAAAAGCCATTACAGCAGAATTTTTTAATCATGATTTTGGGGAATTTGATA
>NZ_MJXN01000054.1:0-553 GCF_001762815.1 Campylobacter sp. BCW_6465 | reverse complement strand
CTTTACAAATTTTACAAGATTTTGCTAATGGAATTTACAATACAAGTAAAGATAAAACAGGAAGATATATAGAAGATAAAAATAAAACCAGAAGATTACTAGAAAAACTCAATATCATAGGACAAAACAATCTTAAGGCTATGTATATGGGGATAAATGGAAATGAAGAAAGCTTGAAAGCTATAGGCAAAAGAGAAAATAACACTAGCAAAGCAAGTGCAAATGCTGATATCGCATCAGAAACAAAAACTCCGCCTAATTTCATAGGCAGATTAGCTACTACCATAATCATAGAAGATGGTTTATATATGGGTTAAATTAAGAAAGGATAGATAATGAGTGAAACTTATGAGATTTATACACCTAATGGATTAACATTAGATGTGGAAAAAGATACCAATAAAATACTCTTTAAAGAAAATGTTAAGCCCACAGGCAACTATACCGAAGAATATTCCAAAGCGGTTTTTAAATCTTATCATATTATGAAAAACTCCCCCTACAAAGACTATAAACCCCAATACCTAGATCCTAACTTTTATACAGGACAAAA
>NZ_MJXN01000053.1:0-21279 GCF_001762815.1 Campylobacter sp. BCW_6465 | reverse complement strand
CCAAAACGGAACAGATCTTGCTTATATTATTTTAATATATTTAGGTTGAAGGCAGAAAAATCTAAATTAAGGAATTAATATGAGTATCTTTAGCATCAATGATAACTCAAACTATAATTCTATACTTTCACAAAGTAAAGCTAATAAAGAAAGTAAAGAAAATTCTAAAATAAGTTTTGCTAATGCTTTTTTAAAACAAAATGCCAGCAAGTTAAGTGATATAGAAAGTAAAAATTCACAAACTCTAGCAAGAAGTGAAATATTAAATTCTACTAATACAACAAATACTAGCAATAATACTAATTTTAGTATAAGTAGTAAGACAAGTTCTCCTAATTATGATATATCAAGTGAATTTAAAAACTCTATTTATACTCTAAAATACAAACAAGCAGATATAAGTAATAATACAGCCTATGGTTATAGTGTAGATAAAGATGGTTATATGGGAAGTGATTTTAACAAAGCTGCAGGACTTCCTGAAGATTTTAAGATACATAAATCTACTTTGGATGAGATTAAAAAAGCTGCCGAAAATGATCCTGTTGTTTCAAGTACAAAAGAATACTTAGGCGTAAGCGAGTATTATACTAATATAGATATGGCTGAAACCATAAAACAATATTATAATCTTTTTTCTAATGCTTTAGGTCAAAGTTTTCCAAATGATAAAACAAGTTTTAGTGAAGCAGATATAAATTCTATGCCTAGTGGTTATGGTGTAAGTGGAACGCAATGGATGGACTTTAATGATCCAAGCAATAGAATGAATATTACAGGTTTAAAAGATTTTTCAAATTCTTTAATTTCAAATGTTTATAAAACCCCTGAACAAGCAAAAGAAGCCGATGATCTTTGGGCTGATTCTGGATATATGATTGATGGATTATTGCCTAAAACTTTAGGTTTATCCTTAGAAGAAATCAAAAATGTTTCTAAAGGTGAAGATTGGCAGTTTAATCCTGATATGTCAGTTTATCCACAAAATGAAGATGGAAGCTATTCTAAAGAAACTTTGTTTATGAGTTTTTTAAAATCTCAAGGTGGACAACCTGTTGAGAGTCTAAAAACCACACTTAATCCAAAAGTAGAAGCTTACAATACAGCTATGGCTAAAGAGAGTTTTTCAACTACTAGTGTAGATATAGGTGATATTATGACAGGTAAAGTAGATTTTGCAAGTCTATTTAAATATCTAGCTAGTAAAAATGGAAAATTAGAAGGGCAACTTTATATGTATGAAAATAACATTC
The DNA here is from genome assembly GCF_001762815.1 of Campylobacter sp. BCW_6465. NCBI lineage: Bacteria > Pseudomonadati > Campylobacterota > Epsilonproteobacteria > Campylobacterales > Campylobacteraceae > Campylobacter > Campylobacter sp. BCW_6465. The sequence goes on along the minus strand of NZ_MJXN01000053.1, from coordinate 20,026 downwards.
CTAAAGAATCTGCTATGGGTAATTGGGCTTTAGATGCTGAAATTAAACAAGCCATTGCCAATGGCTGGAAAGCAAGTAGTGAAAGTATAAATTCTTATGTTGGATCTATAATGGATAGATTAAATAATCTTATAGGACAAACTAGGGTTTAAAGAAGTATTTGCACGAAGTCAAATTAAAAATGATGACATTTGCAAATACTTATGCGAATCACATAAAGCTAGGCGCATCGTTTGAAAAGAGTATTAAATCTCCGTTTTTTGTTTCTTTAGCCAGAGTTTGAACTAGCTGACTCTTTTCTTTAAGTATAATGGTTTTTATTTTTAACTCTTTTTTGAAAATTTCAGCATTGATTTGTGCGCTAATGATAACAAGATCAAAACACTCATTGATGATTTTAGCAAGTTTTATATTTTCTTCTTCGCTTACTTCCACTATACCAGGACTTACTAAAACTTTTCGTCCTTTATAGCTTTTACAAAGTTTATAGCTTGTGCTCATACCTTTAAAATTTCCATTAAAACCATCATCTATGATAAATTTAGGCTCTCTTGAAAGCACTTGCAAGCGATGTTCTACGGAGTTTATATTTAAAACTTGCTTTTGAATTTTTTCTAGCTTTATGCCAAGATAATGAGCACAAAGTATACAAACACAAAGATTTTGCGCGTTAAAATTCCCTAAAATTTGACTTTTAAAATCATAGGATTTATTTTCTATATTTACCCTAAATTCTAAACCTTCAAGACTTGAATGAATAAGACTTAATTTATCATCATAAAGGCTAATGAGTTTATCTTCTTCTTTTTGGGCGCTAGAGTGTAAAAAAGCCTTTTCTAGTCTTTTGGAATTTAAGGCTTCAAGTTTGGTTGAGCGGATATTTTCAACACTTTTAAAATACTCTAAATGTGCATTGCCTATCTCTCCTACTATGCTGATGTGAGGTTGTAAAAAACGCGTGATTTCATCGATATCGCCTTTAAGTCTAGCGCCTGCTTCAGCTATGTAAATTTGAGTATCTTGGCTTAAATTGGTATTAATATCAGCAACTATACCTAGCAAGGTATTGACAGAGCGTGGTGTTTTGTAGCTTTTAAAGTCATCTTTTAAAAGTTCGTATAGAAAATTTTTAATACTTGTTTTTCCAAAACTTGCGGTAATGAGTATGATTTTTAAATTTTCATTGGCTCTTAGTTTGGTTTTGGCTTGTTTTTTATAATATAAATTTGTAAAAAACTCATAAATTTTAAGACTCAATAAAGCAAAAGGAAGGCTAAAAAGATTAAAAAGAAAAGAAAAACGCAAAGCAAGTATAGCAAAAATAGCATTATAAACAAAAACAAAAACAAAAAACCATTTAACCTTGCTTGTAAAAACAAGCTTTTTATCTATACCTTTGTTCCAAAAATACAAAATTGGAGCATGGAACAATGCAAAATATGCCAAAGAGTATAAAGGAAAAGCTAAGAATAAAAAATAAGGAATAAATAAAAAATACAAATGCCACAAAGGTTTATGATAATGAAAAAACACGCGTTTAAATTTATAAGAATACCATTGTAAAGCACTCATAAGATAAAAAGCTATACAAAAATTAAAAAATAAAGAATTAATAAAATAAAGAGTATTGATAAGCATTTAAATTTCCTTAATTTTTTGAGCTATGAAAGCAGAATGTTTTAAAAAGAAAAAATGATCCCCCTCTAAAGGATAAAAAGTGCTATTTTTTAAAAATTGATGCATTTTCTCGCCACAATATAAAGGCGTAGCTTCATCGCTTTTTCCCCAAAAAATCAAACTTTTAGCCTTTTGCTTGGCAAAAATTTCACTAAAATCCTCATCAACAACCTTTTTAAAGGTTTCATACATCATAGGACTAAGATTTGCTCCATCTTTACTAGCAAAATAGCGATAAAATTTTCCCAAACCAAAGAGTTTTAAAATTTTAAAAATACGGATTTTAAAACGCACTTTTAGGGATTTTTTAGCCAAAATTCCCGCACTTGAAAGTAAGATTAGGATGTCTTTTTCTTTTGCGAGTAGGGTACTTACTTTTCCGCCAAAAGAATGCCCCATGAAAAAACAGATATTGAGTTTTTTTTGTTTTAAAAAAAGTTCTGTGATATTGGCATAATCTTGAGTGTTTAAAATTTCTTCCACACTTGAATTTCCAAAACCTGCTAAATCCATATAAATTTGACAAAAATCTTTTAAAAAAGGACAAAAACTTTGCTTCATAAGTTCTTTATCAGCTCCCCAGCCGTGTAAGATAAGTATTTGCGGTAAGGAAAGATCACCTAAAATTTCATAAGAAATTTGATAAGTTTTGTTTTTATAAGAAAGTTGAGTTTGAGCCATTTTAAGCCTTTTGATTTTTGTAGATATTTTCTAAAAGTTGCATGGCGTTTTGTAAGCGTTCAAATTCCTTCATACTAAGCATTACAGCTTCAAATTTGTTATTTTTTAAAATAACTATTTTTCCACTTTCACTTTTTTTGAGTTTTTCCATAATGGGGCTAAAATTTCTTACCACCTCGGTGGCAGTGTAAATTTCATCTTGTTTAAAAGAGAGCATTTTTCTTCCTAAAATACGCTAAATTTTATGTATAATTTAGCGTATTTTGACTTAAAAGCTTATAATTTTCCTTTTTGTCCGTTGATGGAGTGAAGGAAGTTGTAGTTGATTTTTATCATTTTTTCAAGTGAAATTTGATCAGCTAAAGCGTTTAAAGTGGTATTAAAATCTTTAAAAAGATAATTAGCCAAAGAACCAGGATTTGGGTTGATTTCATTTAAATATACTTCATTATCCAGTATAAAAAAATCGCAGCGTATTAAAGCACCTTTAAACAAAGGATTGTAAATCTTTTTAAAGCTATCTTTGAGTTTTTCTTTTAATTCTTCGCTTAAATCCGCTTCTATAAGCTCATTGCGTCCTGAAAAGCTAAGATATTTTTGTTCAAAGTCTAAAAATTCTTTTTTCTTTGGCTCTTCTATGATGGAAAAAACAAACCCATCATTGATCATACATCCTGCAAGATTGTATTCTTTGATATTGTTTTTAAATTCTTCTACTACAAGATCATTATCAAATTCAAAACCTACATCTTTGGCGTATTCTAAATCTTTTTCATCTTTTACTATGCTAATACCTATACTACTTCCAAGTCTTGCAGGTTTGATAATGCAAGGAAAACTAAGCTTTTCTTTAGAGTTTTGATTTTTTCTTAGCATGGTATAATCAAGTGTTTTTACTCCAACGCTTTTGGCATAAAGTTTGGTAAGTTCTTTGTTAAAAGATAATACACTAGCTTCAAGCCTAGGTCCTATAAATTTAATAGAATAAAACTCAAATAAAGCCGCAATTTTTCCATCTTCTCCATCTCTACCATGGATAAGATTGATCACGCATTCGCACTCTAGTTTATTTTCTTTTAAAAAACCTTTGCTAAAAAAACCTCCTTGTTTGATGAAGAGTTCTTTTTCTTTTTTATAAGCTTTAGTGCTAAAAGTTTTAGAATTCATTTTTTCACTTGGAATATGATAAAATCTTCTTTCTTCATCGCAAAAAATAAATTCTAAATTTTGATTGATAACTTTTTTAAGCACTACAGCACTTACTATACTGATCTCATGTTCATAAGAATTTCCGCCAAAAAGTATTGCAAATTTCATTTTATTCCTTTATCCTAGTTTTTTAAGAGCTTCTTTGATGAGTTCGCTTGTGCCTGTTGCTTGAGCACTTGCTAAAACACTTATGATTTTTTCTTGTTTAAAGCCTAGAGTAAGAAGTGCGGCTAAGGCTTCGCTTTTATCATCGCTTACACTTTCAAGTTTGGTTTTTGTGTCAGAAAGTTCTACTATAATGCGTTTTGCACTTTTTGGACCTATGCCAGGTACTTTTTTAAGCACACTTTCATCGCCCAAACTTAACGCCTTGTAAAAAGAATTTACATCAAGACTAGAGCATACCGCCATAGCAGTATTTGCACCCACTCCATTGACTTTTAAAAGCATTTCGAACATTTTTTGTTCATCTTTATCCAAGAAGCCATAAAATTTATTAGAATCTTCTTTGATGATTTGAGTGATAAAAAACTCATGCTTTTCTTGAGTTTGAATTTTAGCAGAACAAAAAAGCGAAATAAATATCCCATAGCTTAAACCACTAGCGCATTTAACAATGATAAAAGCAGGTTCTTTTTTTGTGATTATTCCTTCGATGCCGACAACCATGCTATATCCTTTTCTTCATAATCTAATTTTTTATGTATTTCTATACTTTCTTGGTTGTTTTGTATGACTTTTTTAATACCTATAAATTTAGCACTTTCATTAACAAATGAAGAGTAAAAAATATCTTCTTTAGGCTCTAGAAGTGAAAATTTGATCTCATTCATATCAGTCCATTTGCCACTTTTATTTATAAAAGTTGCTTCAAAAAGCATTTTTTGTAAATTGATTAATTCTAATTGTAAAGATTTTTTGCGTTCAAGAAGTTCTTTTTCTTCATTTTGTAGTTTATTTAATTCAAGATTTTGTAAAGAGAAATCTTTTAGGGCTTTTTCGTATTGTACAGGAACATTTTGACCTTGATTTTTAAGTTCTGTTATCTTTTTTTCAACGCTTAAAATTCCATTTTTACTTGATAAAATGTATTGTCTTATTTTATTTATTTTATGATTTAACTTAGAAATTTGCTCTCCTAAAATCGCAAATTCTTCATCATAATTTTTATCAAGAGTTTTAATTTTAGCATGAAATTTATTGTTATCCCCGTTAATGCGTTCTATTGTGGTGTTTTCAAAAAACACACAAGAATTATTACTTTCTAAATTTTCTATATAGATTTTATCAGCTTGTATACTTCCACCTAAACTTTTTTTAATTCTCACTTCTTTGGCTTTGATTGTTCCCCCTTCGAGCAAATCTATATTTAAAATTTCGGCTTCTGCAAATCCTCTATGAGTTTTTATATAGGCTTGTTTGGCTTGAATTTTGGCTTTAGAGTGTGTAGTGCCTTCAATTTTCATTTTAGTGGCATTAAGTTGAGTGTTGCTTCCTATGCTTCCGACTACATTTAATTCTTCACATTCTATCCCAACGCCAGAATTTACAGCATCTTTTACTTCTGAAAGAAATTTTATATTGATTTTGACATTTTTGTCTAGTCCAGCTCTTATAATCCCTATATTTTTAAAATCCACCCCATTAAAATCTAGTTCATTGGCGATATCAAAATTTTCACCATCTTGTACTACATAACCTTTTTTTAAGGCTATATATTCTGTGTATCCATCTTGCTCTACTTGTTTAAAAGCCGAAGAACAAGAAAATTTAACTTTATTTTCATTTGCGGCTAAAACTTTTAAGGTGTGTAAATTTAAGTCTTTTCCTTCTTTACCTTGTTTAAATTTGGTGTGTTTTAAAACAACTTCATTTTCATCAACAGCAATAATACCTGAGCGTTTTTCATCGATAGTGTAGTTTTTGGTTTTTTCTTTATAAGTCAAGATTAGAGATTCGTCTTGACTTTCTATAGGATCAATACCTTGTGCAACGGTAATTTGTATAGTTTTATTTAAAGGGGTGTTTTTATGTTGGTTGCAAAAAGACATTAAATTTTTCTTAAAATCAAAAATGCGGATACCTATTAAAAATTTAAGTTTCAACATCTTTTTATAAATATTTTGCAAAAGTTCTAGTGCTAGTTTTTCATGAAAGTCTAAATTTGTAAAATCAATTTGAGCAACTATTTTGGTTAAATTTTTATTTGCAACTAGTTTGACTGCTTGAAATGCTTTGCTTTGGTTTATACCATGGAAAATTTCTATTTTGTATTCTTGCTTGATTTGAAGATCATTTTTTAAAAAAAATTCATCTTTATCAAAAAGAGTTAATTCTTTTTCAGAGATTTTTTCCCATTCTAAATCTCCAAAACGATATTGTGTAGAAAATGCCAATAAACTAAAATCAAGCTCATTTAAGCTAAGGTTTGTTCGTGAAGCTACGCTTAAAAGCTCTCGAGCTGGATTTTCTGTATAGGCAATAATTTTTTCATCCAAAGCCAAAACTTTCCCCTTGTAAAAAATTAAGAATGTAATTATAGTCAATTTTTAATCAATTTTAGTTAAAATAATTCTCTTTATATTTTGAAATTTATGAAAAAATTTAATGAAGAGTTTAGTATTTAAAAATTTTATTATCAATGCTTTAGGAATTTTATTTTCAAGAATTTTAGGGCTTGCTAGAGATGTTTTAATAGCGCTTTTTTTAGGAGCAGGGCTTTATAGTGATATTTTTTTTGTGGCTTTAAAAATGCCTGCTTTTTTTAGAAGAATTTTTGCAGAAGGGGCTTTTGGACAAAGTTTTTTGCCTAATTTTGTAAAAGCGAAAAAAAAAGGAGCTTTTTGTGTTAGTGTAATGATGCAATTTAGCCTTATAGTTTTTTTATTTTGTCTTTTGGTAAGTTTTTTCTCCTCTTTTTTTACTAAGCTTTTTGCTTTTGGGTTTAACGCAGATACTATAGCTTTAGCGGCTCCTTTAGTGGCGATTAATTTTTGGTATTTGTTTTTTATTTTTTTAGTTACTTTTTTAGGAGCTATTTTAAATTATAGACAAAAATTTTTCATTACCTCTTTTTCTGCGGCATTATTTAACTTAAGTATTGTTATAGCTGCCTTTTTTGTGGATAAAAATGCACCGCAAAATACACTTTATTATTTTTCTTATGCAACGGTTTTAAGCGGGGTGGCACAGCTTATTTTACATTTGCTTGTTTTAAAAAACAATCCTGTAATCCGTGCTATGGCTTTAAGTATAAAATTTAAAAAAGCCAAGGCGAAATTACAAGGTTTTTATGGCAATTTTTTTCATGGAGTTTTAGGTTCTTCTGCGACTCAATTTAGCTCATTGCTTGATACAACCATAGCTAGTTTTTTAATGAGCGGGAGTATTTCTTATCTTTATTATGCAAATCGTGTATTCCAACTCCCCCTTGCACTTTTTGCTATCGCTTTAACTCAAGTTTCTTTTCCAAAAATTTTAAAACATTTAAAAAGTGGTCAAGAAAATTTAGCCTTAAAATTTATGCAAAGAGCATTAGCGCTTTTAAGCATTTTGCTTATTGCTTCTAGTATTGTAGGTTCTGTGTTTGCTTTGGAAATTTCAAAACTTTTATTTGAAAGAGGAAATTTCACTCACGAAGATAGTGTAATTACGGCTTATGTTTTGATTGCTTATCTTATAGGGCTTTTACCTTTTGGTTTGCAAAAGCTTTTTTCTTTGTGGCTTTATGCAAAATTTAAACAAAAAACAGCAGCTTGGATCGCGGTAAAATCTTTAATTATCAGTGCTTTATGTTCTATGGCTTTTATATTTTTGATTAAAGATGAAAGTTTAAAGGTTATTGCAGTAGCACTTTCAAGCTCTATTAGTGCTTTTTATTTGCTTGGAGCTAATATCAAAGAATTTGGTTTTAAGAAATTTTTTGCTTTAATATCTATTAAAATTTGCTTGTTGGTTATAGTTGCTTTGATTGTTTTTACAATCTTACTTATTTTGATTAAACCTTATATTTTAAGTTTTTTTATAGGAATTTTTACAAGTTTTAAAGGAGTTTTTTAATGAGATTATTAGACAGTGTAGCAAAAGAGAAAATAAAACTTGATAAAAAAGATATTAGTATTTACTTATGCGGACCTACGGTTTATGATGATGCACATTTAGGACATGCAAGAAGTAGTGTTTGCTTTGATCTTTTGCGTAGGGTTTTACTTGCTCAGGGCAATAGGGTAAAATTTGCTAGAAATTACACAGATATTGATGATAAAATCTTAAAAAAAATGGCTCAAAGTGGTCAAACTTTAGAGGAAATTACGGAATTTTACATCAAAAGTTATGAAGAGAATATGAGGGCTTTAAATGTATTAGATCCCGATTTCAAGCCTCGTGCAACGCATTATATAACAGCTATGCTTGATTTGATTAAAAAGCTTGCCAAGGATGGGTTTGTTTATACTCTAGAAGATGGAATTTATTTTGATGCAAGTAAAGATGAAAAATATTTAAGCCTATCAAATCGCAATTTAGAAGAAAATATCTCTCGTTTAAGTAATGAAGTGCAAAAAAGAAATGAAAGCGATTTTGTGCTTTGGAAATTTGATGAAAATTTTTACGAAAGTGAATTTGGCAAAGGGCGTCCGGGTTGGCATACTGAATGTGTTGCTATGATTGATTCTATTTTTGAAAATACTCTTGATATACATGCTGGAGGGATAGATTTGCTTTTTCCTCATCATGAAAATGAGGCTGCGCAATGTCGTTGTGGATGTAAGAGAAAATTAGCAAATATTTGGCTTCACAATGGTTTTGTAAAAATCGATGGTGAAAAAATGAGTAAAAGTTTAAATAATAGTTTTTTCATAAAAGATGCTTTAAAAGAATTTATGGGCGAGGCTCTAAGATTTTATCTTTTGAGTTCTCATTATAGATCTCATTTTAATTATTCTTTATCGGATTTAGAAAATGCTAAAAAACGTTTAGATAAATTTTATCGCCTTAAAAAAAGATTGGATTTAGGTGAAATTTCTGATTTTGATGTTTTAAATGATATTGAAATAAAAAGCGAAATTGCTAAGCAAATTTTAGAGATTTTAAATGATGATTTAAATATTTCTAAAGCCTTAGCTCTTTTGGATGATTTTATAAGTAATGCAAATTTAGAGTTGGATAAAGAAAGCAAAAATAAAATTTTAAAACAAAATATCAAAAAAGCTTTAAGTGAGCTAGCTAAAATTTTTGGCTTTGGTTTTATGGATACAACTTTATATTTTCAATGGGGTGTAGGCAAAGAAGAACGAGAAGAAATTGAAAAGTTAATTTTAGAACGAACTGAGGCTAAGAAAAACAAAGATTTTAACACAGCTGATGCAATAAGGGAACAACTAAGTAATAAAAAAATCACTCTTTTAGATACTCCAAATGGAACAATTTGGGAGAAAATAAATGCATAATGAGATGAATTTAAAAGAGGTTTTAATACGCTTTAAGCCCTTTTATAAAAGATATTGGAAGCAATTTGCTATAGCTATTTTTGGTATGATTTTAGCAAGCGGAGGAACTGCTGGAAGTTTTTATGCTTTAGAGCCTATTTTAAATTATATTTTCGTTGAAAAAAATGAAGCTTTACTTTATACAGTGCCTTTTTTGCTAGTATTGATGTATTTTTTTAAAAATCTTGGAACTTATTTGCAAAGTTTTTATGTTTCCTTTATAGGAACAGATATGTTAAGAGTATTGCGTGCTAGGGTTTTAAAAAATATTTTACGCTTGGATATGGATTTTTTTAAACGCTATAGAAGTGGGGAGCTTGTAAGTCGTTGCACTAATGATATTAATGCGCTTCAAAGCATAGTATCAAACATTATTCCTGATTTTTTTAGAGAGCTTTTAACTGCTATAGGACTGCTTGCGGTAGTCTTGTATCAAAGTCCTACTTTGGCTTTTTTTGCTTTAGTGATTTTGCCTTTAGCTATTTTCCCTTTGGTGTGGTTTGCTAAAAAACTTAAAAAATATGCAAGAAATATACAAGAAACAAATTCGGATTTACTTTCTTATTTGGGTGAAATTTTTTCAAATATTGAATTGATCAAAGCTAATGATAATGAAAAAAAAGAAAGTGATAAATTTGCTAAGCATAATGATACTTTATGTAAATTAAACCTAAAATCCGCACGTATTGATGCACTTACAAGTCCTTTAATGGATATGATGGGCTCTGTTGGGGTTGCTGTGGTGATTATTGTAGGGGGTAGAGAGGTTATCAATGGTTCTATGAGTGTGGGAAGTTTTATTAGTTTTGTTTCGGCACTTTTTGCGATATATACTCCTTTAAAGCGTCTTTCGTCTTTATATGGAAAACTTCAAGGTGCTGTTGCGGCAAGTGAAAGAACTTTTTATTTATTGGATTTAGAACCTCAAATTAAAGGTGGAAGCAAAGAATTAAAAAACATTGAAAAAATTAGCTTTGAAAATGTTGAATTTGCTTATGAAAACCCGCATAAAAGTGTTTTAAAAGGCGTAAATTTTGATTTTGTTAAAGGGCAAATGCTTGCTCTTGTAGGGACAAGTGGGGGTGGTAAATCTTCTATTATTAATCTTTTGATGTATTTTTATGAAAAGCAAAAAGGTAAAATTTTACTCAATCAAGAAGATATTAGTACTTTTACCATAGAAAGCTTACATGCTAAAATAGGACTTGTAACACAAAATATTTATCTTTTTAATGATAGTTTTGCTGCAAATATTGCTTATAGCGAAGAGTTAGAAGAAGAAAAAGTTATCCAAGCTTTAAAATTGGCCAATGCCTATGAATTTGTTAAAGAAATGGGCGGGATTTGGGCTGAAGTAAAAGAACATGGTAAGAACTTAAGTGGAGGGCAAAAACAAAGAATAGCAATCGCTAGAGCTTTATATAAAAATCCTGATGTGCTTATTTTTGATGAAGCAACTTCAGCTTTGGATAATGAAAGTGAAAAAGCAATAGTTAAAACTATAGAAAACTTAAAACAAGACAGATTGATTTTAGTGGTTGCACATCGTTTAAGCACTATAGAAAATGCAGATAAAATAGTAGTATTGGATAAGGGCAAGGTATTGGCAATAGGTAAAGATGAAGAGCTTTTGCAAACTTGTTCTTTATACCAAAAATTTAAAAGCAAAGAAAAAACAAAGCCTAGCTTTAGTTAATTTTAGTTAGAATTTTAAAAAGGATTAAAAAATGGCTTATGAAATGATAAAACCTTTACTTTTTAAGTTAAACCCTGAGCATGCACATGCTTTGGTTGAATATAGCTTAAGAGCTTTAAGTGCCAGTTTTCCAGGAGCTTTAAGTTTTTTAGCACACAAATATATAGTTGATGATGAGAGTTTAAGACAAAATTTACTTGGACTTGATTTTAATAATCCTGTAGGTTTAGCAGGAGGCTTTGATAAAAATGCCACCATGATAAGACCTTTGAGTGCTTTAGGATTTGGCTTTTTGGAAGTGGGAACTTTTACTCCAAAACCTCAAGAAGGCAATGAAAAGCCACGTCTATTTAGACTTGTAAAACAAGAAAGTATACAAAATGCTATGGGTTTTAACAACGAAGGTGCTGAAAAGATTGCTTTAAGGCTTGCAAAAACTTATCCTTTTGTTTTGCCTTTAGGGGTAAATATAGGGAAAAATAAAATCACTCCAAATGACAAAGCCTTGGAGGATTATTTTACTTTGTTTAGAGATTTTAAGGATTTGTGTGATTATTTTATCGTTAATATCTCATCTCCTAATACTAAAAATTTAAGAGAGTTGCAAAATGATGATTTTTTAAATACCTTGCTTGAAGAAGCCAAAAAAATCACTTCTAAGCCTATTTTGATAAAAATTGCTCCTGATATGAAAATAGATGATGCTTTAAATTTATGTGAAAATGCCATTAAAAAAGGTGCAGATGGGTTTATATTAGCCAATACCAGTGTTGATTATAGCTTGTTAGATAATAATCGTACTTTTGGTGGTATTAGCGGAAGGCTGATTACGGAAAAAAGTGGTATTTTTTTCAAAGAAGTAGCTAAGATTCTTTTTGGTAAAACCTTGCTTATTGCAAGTGGAGGGATTGATAGTGCTGATATTGCTTATGAGCGTATTAAAAATGGGGCTAATTTGGTGCAAGTTTATACAGCTTTGATTTTTAAAGGTCCTTCTTTGGTAAAAAATATCAATCAAAATCTTATAGAGCTTTTAAGAAAAGATGGTTTTTTACATATTAGTGAAGCTGTTGGGGTAAATTTAAAATGATTGCTTATGAAAAAATTCAATTAAAAAACAAGCTTGAAGTTTATGCTTTGCCTGTAAATAAAAATAGCGATGTGATTAGCGTTGATATTTTTTATAAAGTGGGTTCAAGAAATGAGATCATGGGAAAAAGTGGCATAGCTCATATGCTAGAACATTTAAATTTTAAAAGTACTAAAAATTTAAAAGCTGGCGAATTTGATGAGATTGTTAAGGGTTTTGGTGGTGTGGATAATGCAAGCACAGGTTTTGACTATACTCATTATTATATTAAATGTGCGAAGAAAAATTTAGATAAAGCTTTAGAGCTTTTTGCAGAACTTATGGCGAATTTAAATTTAAAAGATGAAGAATTTCAGCCTGAAAGAGCAGTGGTTTTAGAAGAGCGTAGATGGAGAACAGATAATAACCCTTTGGGATATCTTTATTTTAGACTTTTTAATCACGCATTTATGTATCATCCTTATCATTGGACTCCTATAGGTTTTTTTAAGGATATAGAAAATTGGAGTATTGAGGATATTAAAGAATTTCACAGCATTTACTATCAACCTAAAAATGCGATTTTGCTTGTAAGTGGCGATATAGAAAGTAAAGAAGTTTTTGAGCTTTCAAAAAAACATTTTGAGAAGATTAAAAATACTAAGACTATACCTAAAATTCACACAAAAGAGCCTAAACAAGATGGAGCAAAAAGAATATATTTGCATAAAAACTCAGATACTGAACTATTAGCCCTTGCTTATAAAATTCCAAATTTCAAACACGAAGATATACCTGCTTTAAATGCTTTATCTGAGCTTTTAGGAAGTGGGAAAAGTTCTTTAATGAGTGAAATTTTGATTGATAAATTAAATTTAATCAATGATTATTATGCTTATGTTAATGATTGTATAGATGAAAATTTATTTATTTTTATTTGTAATTGTAACCCCAATGTTAATGCAGAAAAAGTAGAAAAAGAGCTTTTAAAAATCATTGATAAACTTAAAATGGGTAAAATTTCTCAAAAAGATTTGCAAAGAGTAAAAAATAATGTTAAAAGTGATTTTATTTTCTCACTTAACAATGCTAGTGCAGTGGCAAATATTTATGGTTCATATCTAGCAAGAGGAGATATCAATCCTTTGTTAGATTATGAGAAAGATATACAAAATTTGGAATTAAAAGATTTGATTTCTTGTGCTAAAAAATATTTTATTCAAGAAAATTCAACTACGGTAATTCTAAGAAAGGATTCAAATGGATAAAAATATTATTATTGGGGCGATGACTGCTCTTATTACACCATTTAAAAATGGAAAAGTTGATGAGCAAAGTTATGCAAGATTGATTAAAAGACAAATAGAAAATGGCATCGATGCAGTAGTTCCAGTAGGAACAACAGGAGAAAGTGCAACTTTAACTCATGAAGAACATAGAACTTGTATAGAGATAGCCGTTGAGACTTGTAAAGGAACTAAGGTTAAGGTTTTAGCAGGTGCGGGAAGTAATGCAACTCATGAGGCAGTGGATTTAGCTAAATTTGCTAAAGAACATGGTGCTGATGGGATTTTAAGTGTGGCGCCATATTATAATAAACCTACGCAACAAGGACTTTACGAGCATTATAAGGCTATTGCACAAAGTGTAGATATTCCTGTGCTTTTATATAATGTTCCAGGAAGAACAGGTTGTGAAATTTCAACAGATACTATTATCAAGCTTTTTAGAGATTGTGAAAATATTTATGGAGTAAAAGAAGCGAGTGGAAATATCGATAAGTGTGTGGATTTGCTTGCGCATGAACCTAGAATGATGCTTATTTCGGGAGAAGATGCGATCAATTATCCTATACTTTCAAATGGTGGAAAGGGAGTGATTTCAGTAACTTCAAATTTATTACCCGATATGATTAGCGCTTTAACTCATTTTGCTTTAGATGAAAATTATAAAGAAGCTAAAAAAATCAATGATGAGCTTTATAATATCAATAAAATTTTATTTTGTGAAAGTAATCCTATTCCTATTAAAACGGCTATGTATATAGCTGGATTGATAGAAAGTTTGGAGTTTAGACTTCCTCTTTGTCCTCCAAATAAGGAAAATTTTGCTAAAATTGAAGAAGTGATGAAAAAATATAAGATCAAAGGATTTTAATGAATACAGAATTTCAAGGAAAAACTTTAGTAATCAGCGGTGGAACTCGCGGGATAGGCAAAGCTATAGTTTATGAATTTGCTAAAGTGGGTGCAAATATAGCTTTTACTTATAATTCTAATGCGCAAATTGCTGATGAAATGGTGCAAGATTTGGAGAAAAATTATAAAATCAAAGCTAGAGCTTATGAATTTAATATCTTAGAACCTGAAACCTATAAAGAACTTTTTGAAAAAATTGATGTGGATTTTAATAGAGTGGATTATTTTATCTCAAATGCTATCATTTCAGGACGTGCGGTTGTAGGTGGTTATACTAAATTTATGAAGTTAAAACCAAAGGGAATTAATAACATTTTTACCGCCACAGTAAATGCTTTTGTGGTAGGAGCTCAAGAATCAGCTAAAAGGATGGAAAAAGTAGGGGGTGGAAGCATTATTTCTATTTCATCTACAGGAAATTTAGTGTATATAGAAAATTATTCAGGTCATGGTACAGCAAAAGCTGCTGTAGAAGCTATGGCAAGATATGCAGCTACTGAACTTGGAGAAAAAAATATCCGTGTAAATGTCGTAAGTGGTGGGCCTATTGAAACCGATGCTTTAAGAGCTTTTACAAATTATGAAGAAGTAAAACAGGCTACTATAAATTTAAGCCCTTTAAATCGCATGGGGCAGCCTGAAGATTTGGCTGGAGCATGTCTTTTTCTTTGTTCAAGTAAGGCAAGTTGGGTGACAGGACATACTTTCATCGTTGATGGTGGTACAACTTTTAAATAAAAATTAAGAAAAATCAATGGATTTTTCTTAAAAATATTTTTCAATCAAGCTTTAATTTCCACCCTAAAAAAACGCTTAATAATGCAAGTAAAAAAATAAAATTTAAAATCCAATTACCAAAACCTATAAAACCTATAGACAATACACTATAAAAAAATCCTCCCACAGCTGAATAAATACAAATGGTACTTAAAGATCCATTTTCTGCCATTTTTTTACATGGGCAGATTTTATAAAATTTTTTATCGTTAAATTGATTTTTCTTTTTATTTCCCAAAAATAAACCAAAAAGAGCAAAAAGATTTAAAAAAATAAAAGCATATAATAAAATTTGATCTAATTCCATTTTAATATACCTTAAAAGTATCTAAGCCAAGAGGGTAAATGGGCTTGTTCTTTTTTTAAAGTAGTCTCTTGTCCATGTCCTGGTAAAAGTTTAAAATCTTCTTTGTAAGTCATAACTTTTTCTAAGCTTTGTTTCATTAAATTTGCATCTGAATAAGGAAAATCCCATCTTCCTATGCTTCTATAAAATAAAAAATCTCCACTAAATATGATATTTTTACCTACAATTTCTATCATAGTGCAACCTGGCGTATGTCCTGGTAAAAAGTGAAATTTAAAATCAAATCCGCCTATAGAAATGATATTTTCATCATCAATCAAATAATCCGCTTTGCTAGATATAAAACCTTGATTAAAAGGATCTTCAAGCATAAAAGCATCATTTTTATGAATATAAATAGGGATTTGATAGGCTTGTTTTACTTTTTCATTATCCCAAACATGATCGTAATGTCCGTGAGTATTTAAAATCGCTAAAGGATTTTTTACATGTTTTTTGATGAAATTTAGTGCATCAAAACCAGGATCAATGATAATTTCTCCATGCTCACCAAATAAAATATAACAATTTGTCTCATAAGCTCCACAAGCTTGTTTGATAATTTGCATTTTTTGCCTCTTTAATGAAAAATTTGCCTTAAATAAATATAATTATACATTAAATTTTTAAAAGGCAAGCTTTATGGATTGGCAAAAGATAACAGAAAAAATGTGTGATTTTATACAAGAAAAAGTGAAAAATTCTCAAAGTCAAGGTGTGGTTTTGGGGCTTAGTGGCGGGATTGATTCTGCTTTAGTAGCAACGCTTTGCAAAATAGCTTTAAAAGAGAATGTTTTTGCTCTTTTAATGCCAACTCAAATTTCAAATAAAGCCAATCTCGAAGATGCTTTAAGGCTTTGTGCGGATTTAAATCTTGAATATAAAATCATAGAAATTCAAAGCATTTTAGATGCTTTTATAAAGCAAAGTGAAAATACTACTCTAGTATCGTTAGGAAATTTTGCAGCTCGCATTAGAATGAGTTTGCTTTATGATTATTCTGCTTTGAAAAATTCTTTAGTCATAGGCACTTCTAATAAAAGCGAATTACTTTTGGGTTATGGTACGATTTATGGGGATTTAGCTTGTGCTTTTAATCCTATAGGATCGCTTTATAAAAGTGAAATTTATGCCTTAGCAAAATACCTTAATTTGCATGAAAATTTTATCAAAAAAGCTCCAAGTGCGGATCTTTGGGAAAATCAAAGCGATGAGGGGGATTTAGGTTTTTCTTATGCAAAAATCGATGAAGGTTTAAAAGCCTTAGAAACTAATGACGAAAAACTTTTAAGAACGCTTGATCCTTCTTTGATTGCTATGTTAAAAAATCGCATGCAAAAAAATGCTTTTAAGGGAAAAATGCCTGAAATTTTGGAAATTTAAACAATGAGTGAAGAAAAAAATTATGAACTTTGGCTTGATAATTATTTTTTTAAGCCTAATTTTTGGCAAAAATGTCTTGCTTTTGTACTTTTACCTTTAAGTGTGCTTTATGCTTTTTTTGCGATTTTAAATACTTTTTTTCGTAAAAAAATAGTTTTTAAAAAGCCTGTTATTAGCGTTGGTAATTTAAGTTTTGGAGGTAATGGAAAAACCCCGCTTTGCAAAGCTATAGCAAGGGAATTTGATGACGTTTTTATAGTGCTTAGGGGCTATAAAAGAAAATCTAAAGGTTTGTTTGTTGTTAAAAATCAAAATGAAATTTTATGCACCTTAGCACAAAGTGGCGATGAAGCTATGGAGTATGCTTTTGAAGAAAATATCAAAGGTGTGATTGTAAGTGAAGATAGAGTAAAAGGTATTGAAAAAGCTTTTGAGTTGGGAGCTAAAATCGTTGTACTTGATGATGCTTTTTCTAAATTTCACATTAAAAAATTTGATATTTTGCTTGAAAGTAAAATCAAACCTTATTTTAATTTTACCTTACCAAGTGGAGCTTATCGTTTGCCAAAATTTTATGAAAAAAGGGCTGATTTTATTGCATTAGAAGGTAGGGATTTTGTGCGTTATTCTTTTGTAAAAGAAAATCCAAAGGCTGTTTTGGTAACTGCTATTGCTAAACCTTTTAGATTGTATGAGCATTTTATCAAAGCAAGGGCTTGTTATTTTTTTAAAGATCATTATGAGTTTAAAAAAGAAGAATTAGAAAATTTGCTAAAAAAACATAATTGCGATACACTAATGCTTACTTTTAAGGATTTTGTTAAAGTTAAAGATTTTGGTTTTAAATGTCAAATTATAGAGTTAAATATAGATTTAAAAGATACACTAAAAGAACAAATTAGAACTTATATTAAGGAGTTTGAGCAATGAAATTGGTCGAGAGTAGAAATGTAAATAATGTATCAAGCTTTAAGGAAGCTTTGATTAACCCAAACGCTCCAGAAGGAGGACTTTATTCGCCTTTAAATTTACCTATTTTTGAAGGAGAAAAATATGCCAATTTATCTTATAAAGATTTTGCTTTAAAGCTTATAGAAAGTTTTGGTTTTGGCGAAGAAGAGCTTTTTAAAAAGGCTTTGAAAAGTTATGAAAGCTTTGATGATAAAAATACACCTATTTCTTTGCAAAAAATCTCTGAAAAAACCTATATTAACGAGCTTTGGCATGGGCCTACAAGAGCTTTTAAAGATATGGCTTTACAGCCTTTTGGCGTGCTTTTAAGCGAATTTTCAAAGGATAAAAATATTTTAATTATCTGTGCTACAAGTGGCGATACGGGACCTGCAACTTTAAAAAGTTTTGAAAATGCAGAAAATGTTAAAGTAGTTTGTATGTATCCAAAAGGTGGTACAAGTGGAGTTCAAGAGTTGCAAATGCGAGCTTTAGATAAGGATAATTTGAAAGTTTTTGCCATAGATGAGGATTTTGATGCAGCGCAGCACACTTTAAAAGAATTGCTTTTTTCAAAAGATTTTCAAAATGAAATTAAAGCTTTAAATTATGAGCTTTGCGCAGCAAATTCTGTAAATTTTGGACGTATTTTATTTCAGATTATTTATCATTATTATGCGAGTTTAAAACTTTTTAATGAGTTTTTAGAAGAAGTGCAAATCATCGTTCCAAGTGGAAATTTTGGCAATGCTTTAGGAGCTTTTTATGCTAAAAAAATGGGAGCTAAAATTTCAAAAATCAAAATCGCTTCAAATGCGAATAATATTTTGAGTGAATTTTTTAATCAGGGCGTTTATGATTTGCGTGAAAAAAGTCTTAAGAAGACTATTTCTCCAGCTATGGATATACTTGTTTCATCTAATATCGAAAGACTCTTATTTGCGAAATTTAAAGATAAAAGAACTAAAGAACTGATGAATTTGTTAAAAAATGAGAGATATTTTAAACTTGAAAAAGAAGAATTACAAAGTTTGCAAGAAGATTTTGAGGCGGATTTTTGCACCGATGAAGAATGTATGCAATTTATCAAACAAAGTAAGATTTTAATCGATCCACACACCGCAACTTGTTTTAAAATGCTTGATCCTTTAAAACCTAGCATTATTACCTCTACAGCAGAATGGACAAAATTTACTCCAAGTATGATAAAAGCTTTATATGATAGGGATTCTAAGAATGAAAAAGAAGATTTAAAATTTATAGCTAAAGAGTTTAATGTCCAAGTTAAAGATGAAATTTTGGCTTTATTTGACTTGAAAAATAGCGATGAAAAGGTATTTGAAGCCAAAAATATAAAAAAAGAAATTTTAGATTGGATGCAAAAATGATTATTATTCCTGCAAGATTAAAATCAAGTCGTTTTCATGAGAAAATTTTATGTGATATAGGTGGAGTGCCTATGTTTGTGGCTACTGCAAGAAGGGTAAGTAGTGTGGATGAAGTTTGTATAGCTTTAGACGATGAAAAGGTTTTAAGTATCACTAAAGAATATGGTCTAAATGCGGTTTTAACAAGCAAAGATCATGAAAGTGGTACGGATAGGATTAATGAAGCTTGTAAGAAACTATCTTTAAAAGATGATGAGATTATTATTAATGTCCAAGCTGATGAGCCTTTTATAGAATGTGAAAATTTATTAAAATTTAAAAAATTTGCAAGTTCTTGCTTGGATAAAAAAGCTTTTATGGCGAGTTGTTATAAAAAAATTACTCAAGAAGAAGCTATGGATCCTAATCTGGTTAAAGTGCTTTGCGATAAAGAAGGGTATGCCTTGTATTTTTCAAGAGTTAAAATCCCTTATGAAAGAGAAAATTACGAGGAAAGTTTTAAAGGGCATTTAGGCATTTACGCTTATAGTGTCAAAGCTTTAAGGGAGTTTTGTTCTTTATCAAGTTCTGCACTTGAAAGAGCGGAAAAGTTAGAGCAGTTAAGAGCTATAGAAAATGGTAAAAAAATCAAAATGCTTGAAATTTCAACAACAAGCATGGGGATTGATACTAAAGAAGACTATGAAAGGGCTTTAAAAATTTATTTAGAAAAATAACTCCACCCCAAAACGGAACAGATCTTGCTTATATTATTTTAATATATTTAGGTTGAAGGCAGAAAAATCTAAATTAAGGAATTAATATGAGTATCTTTAGCATCAATGATAACTCAAACTATAATTCTATACTTTCACAAAGTAAAGCTAATAAAGAAAGTAAAGAAAATTCTAAAATAAGTTTTGCTAATGCTTTTTTAAAACAAAATGCCAGCAAGTTAAGTGATATAGAAAGTAAAAATTCACAAACTCTAGCAAGAAGTGAAATATTAAATTCTACTAATACAACAAATACTAGCAATAATACTAATTTTAGTATAAGTAGTAAGACAAGTTCTCCTAATTATGATATATCAAGTGAATTTAAAAACTCTATTTATACTCTAAAATACAAACAAGCAGATATAAGTAATAATACAGCCTATGGTTATAGTGTAGATAAAGATGGT
>NZ_MJXN01000052.1:0-43373 GCF_001762815.1 Campylobacter sp. BCW_6465 | reverse complement strand
AGCTTCTTTGCTAAAATCTTTATTGCTTTCTTCTAGATACTCTTTATCTAAAATAGCACCGTATTTTAATAAAAGTAAAATCGCTCCAAAATTATTATGAGTTATTGCATAAAACATAGGTTCTTCGCCCATGCATTCTTTAGTTGCACTCATACCATTTTTAAGATATTCTAAAACAAGTTCATTGTTATGGTTGCAAATTGCGTTTATAAATCTTTTGTTAACACCTTGTCTTATGTCTGCTGATACTCTATCCATCTTTATATCCTTTTGTATTGATGAGACAAGATTAGCTTGGCTTAGCTTATTGTGTACTGTTACATCTTAGAAAGTTCTCCAATTACCACACCAATTAGCAAAAAATCTCCATTTTTATAAAATATATCTTCATATAAAGGATTTAAAGAGTGTAAAATCACTCCATCATCTTGTTTTAAAACTTGTTTTATAAAAAGTCCATCTCTAGTATTAATCACACAAATGCTTTTATTCTTAAAAGTTTTATTTCTATCTATTACACAAATCTTCCATCTTTTATAAGTGGCTCCATGCTTTCTCCATAGCAGGTGATAAACTCACATTCTTTACTACCAATTGATCTTTGGGAGAGCTTCCGTAAAAGAAATAATTTATACTTATATTTCTTTCTTGTAAAAAATTGAGTATTTGTGGATAAGGAATGGGGTTTCTAAACTTCATTCTTTAGCTATATTTTTTGTTTTTAAATATCTTTTACCTTCACTAGCAAGTATGTCTTTTAATTTTTCGATTACTTCTTGCATTTGCATTTTAAATCCTTTAATTTTAATTTCAAAGAATTTAAACATAAAATTACAAAAAGTAATTAAAATATTTTATTTTGAAAAGTTGATTTTTTAAGTTAAAATTATAAGTTTATAAATAAAAATATACTTAATTTTGCATTAGAAATCAAAGTGAAAAAATAAGACTTTGATTTTACAAAGCAACTTTAAAAATTTGACTAAATAAAAAATTTAATATATAATTCTAATGAAATTTAATTACATATTAAAGGGATTTTAATGAAAATATTAAAAAATAAATACTTTATTATATTTCTATATATAATTGGGTTTTTGATAGCAGTGTATTTATGTTTTGTATTTATTAGTGATTTAGAAAGCAGAATTAAAGCTATTATATCTATTGTTTCTGCTTATGTGGTTTCAGGCTCATTGGTGCTAAATGCTTATTCTATTTTTGAAAAAACAAGAGCAGATAAATTTAATTTAACAATGCAGTTATTATCCAAATGGGATGAAAAACATTTTATAGAGGCAAGAGATTATACAAGAGAGCAACAAAATATAAAATACGAAAAAGGAGATGAAGAAATATTAAAAAAAATTAAAGATAAAAACAATCCAGAATTAGAAAGATCAATTATAATGATGATGAATTATTTTGAAATACTTCAAACTTTTTTTGAAAACAATAAGATAGATGAAAATATTATAATGGAACATTTTGCATATATGATAAAAAACATCATAGGGAGATATGATTGTTATTTAAATAGCGATGATTTCAAAAAAAATAATCCCTTGGGACTCAAAAAACTTATGGCATTGAAAAATAGATGCGATATCTATATACAAAAACATAATTCATATTAATTAAAAAATAATATAGTTATATTTACAAGTCTAAAACTAAATATATATAAAAGTTAATATATTTCTCTTTTAAAAAACATTATAATTGGCAAAAGTTATCATCAAAGTTAAAAAATAAAATCAAAAATAAAAATAATTTTTAAATAAATTAAAGTAATCTTAGTCTATTATAAGCTTACAAAAACCAACTAAATGTTTAGGTTTTATATGTAACTATCCTCCAAACCTTAAAGCTATAGATAGTTACATACTATTTTTATATAAAAAGTGGTTAAAGTATGATTATATAGTGTTTTATAGGGATAGTTACATGGTTAAAAAACATAAGAATACTTTAAGTAAAAATGCAACTATCTTATAGGGTTAAAAACATTTTTGGGATATAAAATTAAAATCAAAACTCGTGTTTATCTGCCTTTTAAACAGCATTTAATCACTTTTTTTGGGACAAAACGGATATTTTGGGATATTTGGGATTTTTTACACTTTAAATTAGGAAAGATAAAAAGTTATTTTTATGAGCTTTAAAATCCTATTATTTGGTGGTTTTGCTAAAATTATTTAGGGATAGTTACATGTTCTTTTTAAAATACCCCTTACATCTTTTCCCTGAATATTGTCATCTAACTCTTGACGCATTTTTCAAATTCTTTATAGTATGTCCAAGAGTTAATTATATTGGGAAATTTTTGCTTTAAATGATTTAGATCATTTTCAAAAATATTAAAAAAAGTGTGAATAAGTGATTTATTTTTTATAAAATAATCTATCACATCTTTTTCTTTCATCATTTTTGATTCTGTTTCATCTATAGTTATTTTAATTTGATATAAAAAATCATACAAATAATGTTTAATTGTTGAAAATAAAAGATTGTTTTGTTCCAGTTGTTTAAAATCATTTTTATCAATATATATACCCATATCATTACATAGGTCGTTTTTTATAATTTCTTGTATTATGTCTATTTTTTCATGATTGATATGTTTTCTGTCTAAAATTATGGGAATGCTAGAAGTTTTATCAATATTGAAATTTTTATTATTTTTAGGAGTATTAAGATAAAAGGTGTTATTAATATCTTTAGAATTTGCATAGAGTGTAATAGGAAAAAGATAGCGAATATAACCTCTAAATTCTTTAATTTTAAATAAATCTAATTTATCTTTATGGGGGGGGGTAAAATTAAAATTTATAGCAAGTAAATTCATAGTATCGAAGGCCTTTGATTGGCGGATTTCTTCCATATCAAGATAGTATACATTGTCTTTGTTAAAATATTTTAATAAATAAGAGATGATAAAAACTCCTTGTTGTAGTTCGTTTATATCGATTTTAATTTTATGATTTTGATGAGTAAGATAGTCGATATAATAACGCCAATCATAAGTTAGATTAAATTCAGAGGGATAGTTTCTTAAAACTTTACTCCAATCTCTTCCCAAGTTATGCTTTAAAATTCCTATTGGATCGCGAACTCCGCAAATAATTTTAGAGTTAAAATCCAATAAAGATAGATATTTATCAAAATAAGGTAGATTGATTTCTGATATATTAATAGCATATTGAGTAATCGTATTGTCATTTAGACACATGTAATTAAGACAATATCTTTCTTTGGCATCAGGTGGTAAAACCCAGGAGGCAAAACAAGTTACATCGCAACATTGATTAAGGTATCTTAAAAATGCTGCTGCTCCAACGCCATATGGAGAAATATAGATAAATTTATAGTGTTTAGGTAGGGGTAAATTTAAATCCCAGGCTAATTCTGCACAATGTCGACTAGCATCTATTTCTATAAAATTAGGATTGATTAAAGGTGGATAAGGATGTTTTATTGATAAATATCTATTCTTAAATTCGCTAGAATTGAGCCAAGTGCAAATTATTTCAATATTTTCCAAAACAAAGGTAAAAAATTTTTCATTATTCGAATTTTTTAAAGCTTGTAAAAGAATTTGAGCTAGGGTTGGAGTTAGGTTATTGTTTATATAGAGTAAAAGATTTTGCATATAACCTCTTTTAATTGTATTTAATTTATATATAATTCATAAATATTTAAATGTCATGAAATTTAAATATATTATCAAAAATAAACTTTAATTAAAGCAATAAAAAGTTAAAATTTGATATTAAAATTTTTCAAAGAGTGAAGTTATGGAGTATAAAAGATTTAAAACCAGACAAATCAAAGTAGGAGATGTTTTAATAGGCGGTGATGCACCTATTTCAGTTCAATCTATGCTTTTTACTAAAACAAGAGATATAGAAGGTTCTTTGGAGCAAATCAATCGTCTTTATTTTGCAGGAGCAAATATAGTGCGTTTGGCGTGCTTGGATATGGCTGATGCAAGGGCTTTAAAAGAGATTAAAGCTAAAAGTCCTTTGTCTTTAATCGTAGATATTCATTTTAATCATAATTTGGCTGTATATTGTGCTGAATTTATTGATGGAGTGCGTATAAATCCTGGCAATATAGGTTCTAAAGAAAATATCAAAGAAGTGGTAAAAGCATGTAAAGAACGGGGTATCCCTATACGTATCGGTGTAAACCACGGCTCCATAGAAAAACAATTTAGTGATAAATTTGGCTATGGTGTCGATGCTATGCTAGAAAGTGCGATGTATAATATCAAGCTTTTAGAGGATTTAGACTTTTTTGATATTAAAATTTCCATGAAGACTTCAGATACTCAAAAAACTATAGAAGCTTATGAGAGATTAAGACCGCTTTGTGATTATCCTTTTCACTTAGGGGTAACTGAAGCAGGAACTAAATTTCATAGCACTGTAAAAAGTTCTATAGCTTTAGGAAATTTACTTCTTAAAGGTATAGGCGATACTATGCGTGTTTCTATGACGGGTGAGCTTGAAGAGGAAATTCGTGTAGCAAGAGCGATTTTGCAAGATAGTGGAGTGCAAAAAAGCGGAGTAAATATCATCTCATGTCCAACTTGCGGTAGGATTCAAAGTGATTTGTTAAGCGCGATTAAAATCGTAGAAGAAAAAACCAAGCATATAAAAGAACCTTTAAATATCAGTGTTATGGGTTGTGTAGTAAATGCTTTAGGTGAAGCTAAGGGCGCTGATGTGGCTATAGCCTTTGGGAAAAATCAAGGACTTGTTATAAGACATGGTGAAGTTGTAGCTAAATTAAAAGAAAGTGAACTTGTAGATAGATTTTTAGCTGAAGTTGAAGATGAGGTTAAAAGTAGGGCTGTAAAAGAATAAAAGCCAAGAAGCAAGGTTTAACCTTGCTTTTAGAATGGCCATATCGCTTCTATAACTTTGCTACCCCAAGGTTTTCTTGTGCTTCTATCCACTTCACCTTCTGTTTTATAAAGAATTTTAGCATCTGCTATATATTTACTATCTATAGTATTGTCTTGACCGATGTCATAAGGACGAATAACACCGCTTAATTGTATGATTTGTTTCTCTCCGTTGATTAAAAGCTCTCTTGAGCCTTCGATAAAATAATTACCATTCGATAAAATTTTAATTACACGCGTTGAAATTGTAGTATTGAAACTTTCATTTCTGCTTTGTGAGCCTGTTCCTGTGTACTTGTTTGAACTATTGGTTTGAAAGCCTATATTAGAATAAGCATTGACTTTATTAAGAGCATTAGCTACCACTCCTGAACTTCCTGTTAAAGCACCTCCGCCTAAATTTGAGGTATTAGTTCTACTTGTTGCTTTATTGGCTTGTGTGCTTTGAGTGGTACTTTCTTGTATAACAACTGTAACTAAATCATTTACATTCATAGCTTTTTTATCTGAAAATAAAGGATTATCCCCTTTGCCAAAAAGCGATCCTGGTGCACTTTCTACATTATTGCTTTGTTTTGGTGCAAGTTCTTCTACATAAGCAGGTGGTTTCATTGAAATTTGTGGATCAACCGTTGCAGAACAACCAAAAAACGCAAACGGTAACATATAAAATAAAACTTTTTTCATTTTCGTCCTTTAAAATATAAATTTTTTATTTTTATTTTGTTAAAATTAGAAAAAGCAAAGAGTGTTCCACATTTATAAATTTAAGGAGAAAATGATGGCAAATCTTTATTTGATGAGATCTAGAAGTGATGAATTAAATACTATTATTAGTACAAATTTGCTTAAAAATTATAGCAAAATTTACAAAAATATCGCAATTTATTGTCCTGTGATATACATACATCGCGTCCCTGTTTTGCAAGGTTGGTTGGAAGAATTTAATATTAACCAAACCGTAAAAAGTGCTTATGGTTTTACCTTTAGAGAAGCAATGGAGGAATTTAGCAAAGATCCTCATAATTTTTTTAATGTTATTTTAGAAGAATACGAAGAGTTAAAACGCAAATACGATTTTGTGCTTGTAAATAGCTTTTGCGAATTTGGAATACTTGATGGATTTGATCTTAGTATAAAATTGGCTAAAAATCTTAATACCCCTATCGCTGCTATTATTAATGATGAAGATAAACTTATAGCTCAAAAATATTTCGATCATACCCTAGATGGTCGTAATTATGTTTTGATTAATGAAAAATTTAATTTTGAAGAAGTGCAAAAGCTTGAAGAGTATGATTTTATAACTCCGCATCGTTTTAAATATGAATTGATTAAACAAAGCGTAAAAAATAAAAAAACTGTTGTTTTGCCAGAAAGTAATGATGAGAGAATTTTAAAAGCTGCTGAAATTTTATTAAAAAGTAAAGTTGTTGATCTTATTTTATTGGGTGATGAGGAAAAAATCAAACAAGATGCTGCTAGATTAAGTCTTGATTTAAGTACTATACAAATTATGAATCCGCTCAATTCAGAATATAATCAAGAATTTACTTCCATTCTTTATGAGGCAAGAAAATCTAAAGGAATGAGTTTAGAAGAGGCTAAGATGCTAGTTCAGGATAAAACTTATTTTGGAACTTTGCTTATACATACTGGAAAAGCTGATGCTATGGTTAGTGGAGCATCAACTACTACGGCTGAAACAATTCGCCCTGCATTGCAGCTTATTAAAACCAAAGAAGGTATTAGTTCTGTTTCGGGAATTTTCTTTATGGGGCTTGAAGATCAAGTTTTAGCTTTTGCGGATTGTGCTGTAAATCCAAGTCCAACTGCTGAACAGCTTGCAACTAGTGCTTATGTAAGTGCTATGACTGCTAAATCTTTTGGACTTGAACCAAGAATAGCTTTGCTTTCTTATTCTAGTGGTGATAGCGGTAAAGGGGAAAGTGTAGATCTTGTAAAAGAAGCATTAAAAATTGCTAAAGAAAAATACCCTGAGTTAAATATAGATGGTCCTATGCAGTTTGATTGTGCTTATGATCTAAAGACTGCGGCAAAGAAAATGCCAAATTCTAAGATAGCAGGCCATGCAAATGTGTATATTTTTCCTGATCTTAATGCAGCAAATATTTGTTACAAAGCAGTTCAAAGAACCGCTAATGCTTTAGCAATCGGTCCTATTTTACAAGGTCTTAAAAAACCTGTTAATGATTTAAGTCGTGGATGTTTGGTGGATGATATTGTAGATACTGTTATTTTAAGTGCTATACAAGCTCAATAGAAAGGAATAATAAATGAAAATTTTAGTTTTAAATTCAGGTTCTTCATCGATTAAATTTAA
This sequence comes from Campylobacter sp. BCW_6465, assembly GCF_001762815.1. Lineage (NCBI taxonomy): Bacteria > Pseudomonadati > Campylobacterota > Epsilonproteobacteria > Campylobacterales > Campylobacteraceae > Campylobacter > Campylobacter sp. BCW_6465. The sequence continues at coordinate 36,117 of NZ_MJXN01000052.1, read as the reverse complement.
ATTTTTTGATAATAAAGTCGTTAAAGCGAGTGGCTTAGTAGAGAAAATCGGAGAGCAAAATTCAAAAGTTATATTAAAAAATGTTTTAAATAATGAAAGTTTTGAAAGAGAATTAACAATAAATAATCACGAAGAAGGACTTAGTATAGTTAATGAGCTTTTTAAAGAATCAGGAATTTTAGCGGATTTAAATGCTCTTGATGGCTGTGGTCATCGTATAGTTCACGGGGGAAGAAATTTAAGTGAGCATTGTTTAGTAGATGACTATGTTCTTAAAGAGATAGATAGGGTTAGTATTTTTGCTCCTTTGCATAATCCTGCCCATTTAGCAGGCATAAAAACAATGATTAAAGCTGCACCTAGTGTTGCAAATGTGGCTATTTTTGATACAGCTTTTCATCGTACTATGCCTGATTTTGCTTATATGTATGCTTTGCCTTATGATTTTTATGATAAGCATAATATTAGAAGATATGGTTTTCATGGGACTTCCCATGCTTATGTTAGTTCTAGAGCGGCAAAATTTCTTCAAAAAGATCAAGATGAATTAAATGTTATCTCTGCTCATCTTGGAAATGGTGCAAGTGTATGTGCTATAGAAAAAGGTAAAAGTGTGGATACTTCTATGGGATTTACTCCGCTTGAAGGACTTATTATGGGAACGCGTTGCGGGGATATAGATCCTGCTATTTTACCTTTTATAAGCCATATTAAAAGTTTAACTATAGAAGAAATAGATACACTGATGAATAAAAAAAGCGGAGTATATGGAATTTGCGGTTATAATGATTTTAGAGATATAGAACGAGAGATAGAACAAGGTAATGATAAAGCACGTTTGGCTCTTGATATGTTTTGCTATCGTCTTGTAAAATATATAGGATCCTACTTTGCTGTGTTGCCAAAAACCGATGCTATTATTTTTACAGGTGGTATAGGAGAAAATGATAGTTTGGTTCGACAAAAAGTATGTGAGAGATTAGCTCATCTTGGTATCGAGTTAAATTTTGAACTTAACAAACAAAGGATTTCGGGCGAAAGAATGATAAATCATGCCAATTCTAAAGTTAAAGTGCTTGTTATTCCTACAGATGAAGAATTAGAAATCGCTAGAATCACAGAAGAATTAATAAGCAATTGAAAGAGGTTTATATTTAGTAAAAATTAATTTTCTTTAGATAAAATTTTAATTAAAAAATAAAGCGTGGATTATGAAAAAATTTAAAGAATTTAGCCTTCGTTTTTTATTTAAAGTATCAGAACAACCTGTTTTAGTGAAGGATTTATTAGAGGCAAATGCACTTTTTAATGACGGTATGCTTGTAGATCCTTCTAAGCTAAATTTTAATTTCAAAATTCTAAATTCTTATATTTATTTTGGTGTTTTTTGTGCTGTGGTTTTGTTGCCATTGCTTTTAATTACTCATTATTTTTTAACAAAACTTGACTTTCATATAAGCATAGTGAGTGCTGTTATGGTTACTGCTTGTGTATTTATAGGATATGATATTTTTAAAGTTTATACTCGCAAAATAATCTCAAAAAAAATAATACAAAAAGCCTGGGCTTTGCATTTCCCTTATTTTGCTTATGAAAAATACTCTATAATGGCAGGTGAAATTTATAGGGAAGCCTTAAAAGAAGAAATTCCAAAAGCAAATTTAGAGCAGTATGTTTTAGATAAGATTATTCATTCTAAATAATCTAAAATTTGATTTTGGAATCGCATATTTTCAAGTCTTCTTTTTAAATCTTTATTTTCTTCGTTTAAAACGCTTTCTTCTGTTCTTAATGTAGCAATTTCTCTACTAAGATAATAAATTTGATTTCTAATATAAATTTGTGGAGCAAATAAAAATAACGCAAAACTAACAAGTAAAGCCGCAAAAAGAAGATGATTGAAATTTAGGTTTTTATCTTCTTTGGTGGCATTAGAGAAGCCTTCTAATAAAACATTTTTTGCCTTTTGAGCATCTTCATCATTTTGTTGTTTTTCTTGGGCTTGATTGGATGGTTTTGGAAGTTCTTGTTTATTTTCTTGTGGTGTTATCTTTTTTTGTAAATTTTCCAAACTTTGTTTAATATCGGGTTGTTTTTTAATATCAGGTCGTTTTTCTATAGTTTGGGAATTTTGTATTTTAGGCTCAGTTTTTTGAATTTTTTCTATAGATTTTATAGATTCTTTTTTTTCTTTTTTATCTTGGATAGGGTTTTGATCATTTTTTGTTTGAATTTTTGGTTTGGTTTGAATATTTTTTATCTCGTTTATTTTTTTTCTTCCAAACGAAAAAATCTTTTTAGTTTTTTTATTTTCTTCTTTTTTTCTTTCTTTCATTTTGGAAAAAATTTTTTTAGCAAGAGATTGCTTTTCTTCTAATTTAACATTGATCAGATCTTCTTTTAAATATATATTTGATTTTTTGGTATGTTTTGACTCATACTCTTCATCGAGTTCTTCTAAGAATTTATTAGGAGTCTTTTTTTTAAAACGACGTCTTAAAATATCATCGCTAGAAATTTCATTTCTTAAGTCATCATCAAGCGGTTTGCCTTGATTTATAGCACGAGAAAATTTCAGCATTTTTTGGCGTATGTTTTGGCGTTCTTTTATAAAATCATCTTCTAGCATTATTTATTGTCCAAATTATTAAAATAAAAAGCCCGCATTTTAGCACAACTAGAGCGAGAATTTTTTAAAAGTTCTTCCTTGCTTGCGCTTATAGCTTTTTTGGTTATTATTTGCCCTAGGCTATGGTTATTTCCACATTCGCAACGCATTATTTTTTCATCACAAATGCAGTTTTTTGACCATTTTTTGAAAAAATTTTTTACTATTCTATCTTCCAAAGAATGAAAACTAATGATTGCTAAAATGCAATTTTTTGGTTTTAAATTTTCTAAATGCCCAAGAAAATCTTTAAGCACTTTAAGTTCTTGATTTACTTCTATTCTAATGGCTTGAAATGCTAAAGTGGCTTTGGAAATTTTTCTATGATTTTGTTTGCCTTTTCCTATGATTTGATAAAGTTCCTTGGCGCTTTTGATTGGATTTTTACTTCTTTCTAGGCAAATTTTTTCAGCAATAAAATGTGCATCGTGCAATTCTCCATAATCTTTAAAAATAGAAGTTAATTGCTCTTTTGTATAAGTATTAATAATCTCATAAGCCGATATTTTGGAGTTTTGATTCATTCTCATATCTAAAAAGTCAGAATTTACACTAAAACCTCTTTCGTTATTATCAAGTTGAAATGAAGAAACTCCAATGTCTGCTAAAATACCTCTTAATTCTTCTTTATGTGAAATTTTTTCTAAAACTTCACTAAAATTACTTTGTATAAAAGTTATCCTATTGTGAAAATCTTTAAGACGTTTTTTAGAAAATTCTAAAGCTTGTTGATCTTGATCGCAAGCAATGATTTCAAGATCAGGATGATTTTTAAGCAAAGCTTCACTGTGTCCGCCAAATCCTAAAGTGCAGTCTAAAAAATAACCTGTTTTAAGATTTTTAAAAATCTCTTGAACTTCATTAAGTAAAACTGGGATATGAGGAATTTCCAAAATCAATCCTAATAAATTTTTATAAACTATAATTATAACTAAATTTCATTGTAAAAATCATAAAATTTAAAGAACAAATATTTTTTGGTAAAAATTTTATAATTAAACTCCACTTAAACACTTCTACGATACAATATCTAGTTTAAATTTAATCAAGGAATGATATGCTTACTTGGATGCAACATCACAAAAAATATCTTGTTGTTACTATATGGGTTAGTACTATAGCTTTTGTTGGTGCCGGCTTTTTAGGTTGGGGTGCTTATGATTTTAATCTCAATAGAAGTTCGAGTGTTGCAACTGTAGGAAATGAAAAGATAGGTTTTAGCGAATTTGATACTAGATATAGACAGATTTTAAGTTATTATAATCAAATTAGCAATGGTGCTTTAACTCCAGAAAATGCTGAGCAACTAGGCATTAAAAATATAGCCTTAAGCTCTCTTGTTGAAGATAAGCTTTTGTTAAATTTTGCTAAAGATTTGGGTATTGGTATAAACGAGAATGAAATTTTACAAAAACTTGCAAATACTAGAGAATTTCAAGATTCTACAGGGGATTTTAACAAAACAATTTATTATGAACTTTTAAATGCCAATAATTTAACTCCAAAAGATTATGAAACACAACTTGCAAATGAAGTAATTACCGATAAACTTAATCAAATTTTTAATATTCCTAGCAAAGATGAGGAATTAAAAATGTTAGCTTCTAGTTATTTTATGCAAGATGCTTTAAGTATTGCAAAAATTGATTATGACAAAAAAAATATTAAGATTAATGAAGAGGATTTAAAAAAGCTTTGGAATGAACATAAAGAAGATTATAAAACTAAAAAAATATATGAAATTTCAACTTATTTTTTGCCAGTTAGCAATGAGAAAATTGACGACAAAGAATTAGAAAAATTTTACAATCAAGATGAAAATAAACTAAAATATAAAGATTTTGCAGGTAAAGTGATGGATTTTCAGTCTGCTAAAAATGAAGTTGCTAAAGATTACGCCTTAATGCAACTAAAGAATGTGGCTAATGCTAAATTTTTAGATTTAAAAAATGGGAAAGATAATTTTCAAAAAGATCAAAATATTAGTGAATCTGATGTTTATTATCCAATTGATCTTTTGAATAAAGCTAAAAATGGAGATGTTTTACGACCAGCACCTTATAATAACGGATATATCATAGTTAAACTAAATAAAGTAGATCCTATAAGAAATAAAACTTTTGAAGAAGCTAGAGAAGAAGTTTTACCTATGTATTTAAGCGAACAAGCTAGAAAAAATTTAGAAGAAAAAGCCAAAAATAGTTTAGTAAATTTTAAAGGCGATGATATAGGCTTTTTAAGTCGAGATAGTTCTCGCGAGAGTGTAAAGCTTAGTGATAAGATATTAAATGATTCTGAATTTGCTTATTTTTTAATGAATGTATTTAATGCTGATCAAAATAGTTCTTATGTGGTCATTAACGACAATAAAGCAATATTATATAAAATAAATAAACAAAAATTAGATATGAACTCCGATAAATTTAAACAATACAAAACTATGCTTGAGCAAAATTTGCAAAATTTAAAAGCAAATGAGCTTAAGCAAGAACTTATTGATGAACTTAAAAAGATATATCCAATAAAAATTTATTATAAAGGGAATTGATTTTGAATATATTAGGAATTGACTTAGGCTCAACCCAGACTTGTGCCATTATTGCTCAAAAAGATGAAGATGGATTAAAAATTATTGGTTTTTCCAAGTCAAAAACCAACGGGGTTAAAAAAGGTGCCATTACCAATATAGAGCTTGCTTCTAAATCTATTGAAGAAGCTGTTAGAAGTGCTGAGATGATGAGCGGAGTTCATTATGATAAGGTTGTGGTGTCTATATCAGGTGCTTATACTAAAAGCGTTGATAGTGTAGGTGTTGTTAATATTCCAAATCATGAAATAGGCATTAAAGAAATCCATCGTGCTGTAAGTACAGCTAAGCATACTGCCAATCTACCAAGTGGTTATGAAATTATCCATGTTTTGCCTTATAATTTTAAGGTTAATGATCTTGAACATGTTGATGATCCTTTGGGAATGAGTGGCAATCGTTTAGAAGTTTCAACCCATATAGTGATTTCACAAGAATCTCATATTAAAAATCTTAAGAAAGCGGTTGAATTAGCTGATTTAAGAGTGGATAATATAGTTCTTTCAGGATATGCTTCAGCTATAGCTTGTTTAGATGATAGCGAAAAGGAATTAGGCGCTGTTTTGATTGATACGGGTGGAGCGATTTGTGATATGGTTGTTCATACTGGAAATTCAATTAGATACAATGATTGTTTGCAAATTGGCTCGATTAATATCACCCAAGATTTATCAATGGCATTGCATACACCTTTAAAAGAAGCAGAAAAAATCAAGCTTAATTATGCAGCTCTTTCGCAACAGCCTAACACCCTTATACAAATTCCTTCAATGGGCGATGAAAGAAAGGTTAATGAAGTTTCTTTGGATATTATTTCAAACGTAATTTATGCAAGAGCGGAAGAAACTTTGATGATTTTGGCAAAAATCTTAAGTGATAATCGTTATGCCAATGCTATAGGTGGTGGAGTTGTTTTAACAGGTGGAATGACTAAGTTAGCAGGTATTGATGAGCTAGCTCCTGCAACATTTGATAATCGCTCAGTTAGACTGGCTACTGCAAGAAAAGATTTGATTACTGGTTTTAGTGAAATTTTTAATGATCCTGAAAATACTTGTGCTATAGGACTTTGTTTATATGGAGCAGGGTATTTTACGCCTTATGAACTTGATTCTAATGAAAAATTAAGATATAAAGGGGAAATTGAAAATTTTAATCGTCAAATTAAACAAGATATTGTTTTGCAAAAAGATGCAGAAAGTGAAATAAAATCTGATTTTTTTGATGAAAATTTGCAAGAAAATGATACAATTGCAATACAAGAACAATTAGATTTTAAAGAGCCAAAAGAAAAAAAACCTAGCGTTTTTTCAAATATCTGGCATAAAATTATGAATCAATTTTAACAAGGAGAAATTTTTATGAGTGAATTTTTAGTAGAAGAAATGCAACATAATAAAGGTGCAAAAATTAAGGTTATAGGCTGCGGTGGCGGTGGCGGTAATATGATCAACCATATGGTTAAAATGGGATTAAATGATCTTGATTTAATTGCAGCAAATACTGATGCACAAGCTATTTCAATTTCATTAGCAAAAACTAAAATTCAACTTGGCGAGAAAAAAACTAAAGGTTTAGGCGCTGGTATGCTTCCTGAAGTAGGCGCAGAAAGTGCTAGAGAAAGTTTTGAAGAAATAAAAGCAAGTCTTAGTCAAAGTGATATTGTATTTATTGCTTCAGGTTTTGGTGGAGGTACTGGAACGGGTGCCACTCCAGTTATTGCACAAGCAGCTAAAGAGATTGGAGCTTTAACTGTTTCTGTTGTAACTATGCCTTTTGCATTCGAAGGAAAACAAAGAAAAAAACTTGCTGAAAGCGGTCTCCTTGAGCTTAAAAAAGAAAGTGATTCTATTCTTGTAATTCAAAATGAAAAATTATTGAGCATTATTGATAAAAAAGCAGGCATTAAAGATGCTTTTAGATTGGTTGATGATATTTTAGCTCGTGCTGTAAAAGGTATGGTGTCTATCTTGCTTGATAATGGAGATATTAATGTTGACTTTGCGGATGTAAGAACCATCATGAGTCATCGCGGACTCGCGCTTATGGGTGTTGGTAGTGCTAGTGGTGAAAATGCTATAGAAGAGGCCCTTTCAAACGCTATAGAATCTCCTTTGCTTGATGGAATGGATATTAAGGGTGCCAAGGGAGTTATTTTACATTTTAAAACAAGTTCTAATTGCTCTTTGTTTGAAATTTCGGCAGCAGCAAATAGTATACAAGAAATTGTTGATGAAAATGCTAAGATTATTTTTGGTTCTACCACAGATGATAGCATGGAAGATAGAGTTGAAGTAACTATTATTGCGACAGGATTTGAAGATAAAGATACAGTAGCTAAAAAATCTACCGAAGAAGCTCAAGCTTCTAGGAAAAATCCTTATTTAAGTCTTAAAAAGGTAAGCGGTGGTTACGATGAAGAGATAATGGCGCAAATTGAAACACCAACTTTCTTGCGTCGTCAAATGGATTAAAATTGATTTTTAAAGCAAGATTGAGTCAAATCTTGCTTTTTGTAGTTTAAATTTCTCTCCTAATAATCTTTCAAATATTTATTTTTCTTTGTTTTTAAAAGTTGGAACACTCTTTGCTTTTATAGCTATAAAATCTTAATTTTATAGGTGAAAATATGCAAAATGGATATTATCAAGCAACTGGTGGAATGGTAACTCAGTTTAATAAACTTGATGTGATTACTAATAATCTTGCCAATATTAATACAAGTGGATACAAAAGAGATGATGTGGTTATTGCAGATTTTAAAAGGATTTTTAAAGAAACTCAGGATGAGTTGCCTATAGAAAATCACACAAGAGATGCATCTCGTTTTGTAAATACTACAATAGATGGAATCCCGCAAGTTTCTCAAGAATATACGGATTTTAGCCTAGGTTCTTTAAAGGCCACAAACAATCCTTTGGATTTGGCAATGACTAGAGAAGATGCTTTTTATTTGGTTCAAACCAAAGATGGAGAAGTAAGATTAACTAAAGATGGAAATTTTCAACTTGATGATGAGGGTTATTTGGTAAATAAGCAAGGATACAAGGTATTAAGTAGTGATTATTTTAATAATCCTCAGAATGCTGGCATACGCATTCCTAATGGTGCTGTTCAAATTAGCGTTGATAAAAACGGAAGCATTGAGGTTGATGGAGCTCAAAATGCAAGATTATTTGTAGCACAAGTAGATGATATAAGAGCTTTGCAAAAAGATGGGGATAATGTCTATAAAATAGATGATCTAACCCGCATTAGAGATTTGGAAAACTCCAATGCTATTCGCCAAGGTTTTTCTCAGGGATCAAATGTTAATCCAGTTACTGAAATGGTAGGACTGATTGAAGCAAACAGAATGGTAGAAATGTATCAAAAAGTTATGACAGCTCATATGGATGACTTAAATCAAGAAGCTATCAATAAGCTTGCAGCTGTTAAATAATTTAAAATAAAATAAAAAAAAGGATTAAAAATGATGAGATCACTTCATACTGCTGCTACGGGAATGGTAGCGCAGCAAACACAAATTGATGTTACTTCAAATAACATCGCCAATGTTAATACAGCAGGTTTTAAGAAAAGTCGCGCAGAATTTGCTGATCTTATGTATCAAGTTATGAAGTATGCAGGAACTTCAACTTCAGCTACTACTCTTTCTCCTTCGGGTATAGAAGTGGGTGTGGGTGTGCGTCCAACAGCAGTAACTAAAGTTTTTACTGAAGGAAATTTAAAATCAACAAGTACTGATGGTCTTGATATGGCTATTGCAGGTAATGGGTTTTTTCAAATACAACTTCCTGATGGCACTATAGGATATACTAGAAATGGGCAATTTACAAAAGATAATGAAGGCAATATTGTAAATTCAGATGGTTATAGACTTTTACCTGAAATGACAATACCTGAAGGCGCAACAGCAATTAATGTTGCTACAGATGGAACCGTTTCTGTAATGCTACCAGGGGAGCAACAAGAAACTCAAATTGGCCAAGTGGAGCTAGTTCAGTTTATAAATCCAGCGGGTCTTCATTCTATGGGTGATAATCTTTATCTTGAAACAGGAGCAAGTGGTGCACCTGTTGCGGGTATAGCAGGACAAGATGGACTTGGAACAATAAGACATGGATTTATAGAACTTAGTAATGTTCAGCTTGTTGAAGAAATGACAGATCTTATCACAGGACAAAGGGCTTATGAAGCGGGTTCTAAGGCAATTACAACAAGTGATGATATGCTAGGAATTGTAAATCAACTTAAGCGATAGTTGATATAAAATAAATATTTTTAATTCTTTTTTAGTTTAATGGCGTGTTAAACGCCATTAAATTTTTAGCAAGAGTAGCAAGTTTTAAATTCATAAGCAGTTGGACGAGCTTCTACTGGCCAAACTTGTGTTTCAAATTTTAAATGCTGATAGTCATCGATAAAAATATCGCTCATTACAGGTTTTAAATAAGAATTATGTCGGATTAAAGCTTCTAAACTTCCTCTTAGAGTATGTGGTAATTGCTCTATCCCTTTTTCACGTATTTCATCCAAAGTAAGATCAAATAAATTTTCATCCATAGGACCTACAGGAATGGTTTTATTTTTGATTCCATCAAGCCCTGCCATTAAAAGACTAGCAAAAGCTAAATAAGGATTAGCAGTACTATCAGGGAAGCGAATTTCTATACGAGCTGAATTTTTACCTATGCCATAAGGAACGCGACAACTTGCTGATCTGTTTTGACAAGAATAAGTTAAAATACAAGGAGCTTCAAAGCCAGGAACTATTCTTTTGTAAGAGTTGGAACTTGGATTTGTAAAAGCTGCGACACTTCTAGCATTTTTTAAAATTCCACCTATATAATTTATAGCAGTTTGACTAAGTCCACTGTATCCATCTTTATCGTAAAATAAATTTACCCCATCTTTCCATAAGCTCATATGAACATGCATACCATTGCCATTATCTCCGTATAAAGGTTTTGGCATAAAAGTGGCAGTTTTGCCATTTAAATGAGCTACCATTTTTACAACATATTTATAAATTTGAACATTGTCAGCTGCTTCTACAAGCGTGCCAAAATTTACTCCTATTTCAGCTTGTCCTTGTGCAACTTCATGATGATGAACAAAAGTTTTAAGACCTACTTTTTCAAGGGTTTGAACCATTTCAGAACGAATATCTACTAAAGAATCAATTGGCTGAACTGGAAAATATCCACCTTTGTTTCTTGGCCTGTGTCCAGTATTGTAGCTATCGGTAAATTCTCTATCATCATTCCACTCTCCTTCTTCGGTATCAACTTCATACTTAGAACAATGAGTAGTATCAACTATTTTTACACTATCAAAAACAAAGAATTCATTTTCTGGTCCAAAGTAAGCAGTATCAGCTATGCCACTATTTTTAAGGTGTTCCATTGCTTTTTTTGCTATGCTTCTTGGACATTTTTCATACATTTGTCCTTTGTAAATATCATACACATCACAAAATACTATGATAGTAGGATCAGCTGTAAAAGGATCTAAAAAAGCACTTTGAGCATCAGGTTTTAAAATCATATCTGATTTTTCTATAGGTTGCCATCCATGGATTGAGCTTCCATCAAATGGAATGCCAGTTTGAAATGTTTCTTCATTGATTGCATGAAGATTATAGGTAATATGATGCCAAGTTCCTATCATATCTGTAAAACGAAAATCAACAAAAAGCACTTCATTTTGTTTGCAAAATTTGAAAAAATCATCTATATTATTAACAAATTTTCCCATATTTTTACTCCTTTATGTAATTAAATTTATAAAATTATATCTTAAAATTTTTAATTAAGATTTAATTAATATATTTTTTTTAATAAATTTAAAAATTTAATTTAAAAAGATTAAAAAATAAAAATTTATATTTTTGTTTTAGATAAAATTGATTATAATTTTAAGCAATTATTGAAAATCTAGATTTAAAAAAGGGAAAAAAATGACTCAAGAAGAGCTTGATGCTTTGATGAATGGTGATGTTGATCTTGATTCAGAGACAGAAGCAGAGGTAAAAACCGAAGAATCGAATACCGAAGAAGATGCTTTGATGTTAGAAGATGTCAAAATAGCTGATTACAAACCTAATCCTAGTGTAGTATGGCCACCACCCCCACCAAATCAGGAACATAAAGTTGTACATCAGTTAGATGATGTTACAAAAGATAGCGAGCTTAAAGCAACGGAAATGATGGATAAGCTTGAAAGTATTAATAATTTTTTTGCGGATTCTGAAAGTTTACTCAAAGAAATAAATAAAGCAATAGAAAAAAATATTGATATTTTTTCCAAACTTAATGAAAAATTTCCTAATGTAGAAAGTTTCAGTGAAGCTTTAGAATTAAACAATCAAGCTAAAAAAAGTTCTAGGGAGATTGTCGGAAATCTTCAAAGCGGACAAGATGAAGTGATGATGGCAATGGATGCAATGCAGTATCAAGATATACATCGTCAAAAAATCGAACGTGTTATTAATGTAATGCGTGCTTTAAGCCGTTATATGAGTTCTTTATTTGAAGGTAAAATTGATGATAAAAAACGTGTAAGTTCTGCAGTGCATATTGAAGGTGATAGCACTACTGATGTTGTAAGTAATGATGATATAGAAGCTTTAATTGCAAGTTTAGGGCAAAAATGATCATTCCTGAAATAGTAGCTCCTGCAGGAAATTTCACAAAATTAAAAATTGCTTTAGCTTATGGTGCAGATGCGGTTTATGCGGGTGTGAATAATTTTTCTTTAAGATCACGTACTGCAAGAGAATTTAATTATGAAAGTTTTGAAGAAGCTATTAAATATACCCATGAGCGTGGTAAAAAAATTTATGTCACTTTAAATGGTTTTCATCTAAGCTCTCAAATTGAAGGCTTAAAAAGACATATATTAAAATTACGTGAGATGAAACCCGATGCTTTTATTGTAGCTTCTGTTGGAACTATGCGTCTTGTTAAAGAGCTTGCACCTGAAATTTCTTTACATGTTTCTACTCAGGCGAATATTTTAAATTATTTAGATGCTCAAGTTTATAAGGATATGGGCGCTAAAAGGGTTGTAATTGCGAGAGAATTAGGGCTTAAAGATGCTAAAGCTTTAAAAGAAAATTGCGATATTGAACTTGAAGCCTTTGTGCATGGTTCTATGTGTTTTGCTTATTCTGGGCGTTGTTTAATAAGCTCTGTGCAAAGTGGAAGAATGAGTAATCGTGGATCTTGTGCAAATGATTGCAGATTTAATTATGAGCTTTATGCTAAAAATCCAGAAAATGGTACTTTATTTCGTTTAGAAGAAGATGAAAATGGTACTCATGTTTTTAATTCCAAAGATTTAAATCTTTGTTCTTATATAGAAAAAATCATGCAAGAAAATTGTATCAGTGCTTTTAAGATAGAAGGACGCACCAAAAGCGAATATTATGTTGCGCTTACAACAAGAACTTATAAAATGGCTATACAGGATGTTTTAGAGGGTAAGTTTGAGTCAAACAAGTATGAAAAAGAGATTGCTACGCTTAAGAATCGTGGTTTTACAGATGGCTATCTTGTTTCGCGTCCTTTAGAAAAAACCGACACACAAAATCATAATACAAGCATAGAAGAAGGCTCTCATCAAGTGCATGCTATAAGCGAAGATGGAAGCTTTTTTAAATGCAAAGGAAAAATCGTTTTAAACACGCCTTATGAAATTTTAGCTCCTTTAGGCGATGTGATTCAAACTTGTGACAATGAACTAGGTAAAATTTATCAAAAAGAGGATAAATATTTTATAGAGTTTAAAAAACTCATTGCTAAAAACAATAAAGAATTTAGTGAAATTCATAGCGGTAATGAACATGAAATTCAATTACCAAGTAAAATCAGTGCATTAAGTTTTTTAAGAAAGGAAATATAGATGAATTTTGTTTCTATTTTAATGGGAAGCAAGAGTGATTATGAGACTATGAAAGAGGCTGCTAAAACTTTAGAAAGTTTTGGGGTAAAGTATGAACTTATTATCTCATCAGCTCATCGTAGCCCAAAAAGAACAAAAGAGTATATTACAAATGCTGAAGAAAAAGGTGCGAAAGTTTTTATAGCAGCAGCTGGAATGGCAGCGCATTTGGCTGGAGCTGTTGCAGCTTATACCACAAAACCTGTTTTAGGAGTGCCTATGCCAGGAAGTAATCTTGCAAGTATGGATTCTTTGTTTTCTACGGTGCAAATGCCTAGTGGAATTCCTGTAGGAACTTTAGCTATTGGTAAGGCTGGAGCAATCAATGCTGCTTATTTGGCTATGCAAATTTTAGCTATTTATGATGTTGATTTAGCACAAAAACTTAAAGAAGATCGTCTTGAAAAAGAAAAAAAACTTGTATCTGATTCAAAAGAAGTAGAAGTTTTATTATAAGGGATAAAAATGCAAACCTATCTTGAACTTGAAGAATTTTGTAAACTTGTGCATTTAAATGAAGATGTGGTTAAAGGTATGATGGCTAATGGGGCTTTAAATTTTAAAGAAGAAGAGGGTAAAATTTACATCGAAGCTCATCAAGGTACTTTTAGTGTGGTGCCTAGTGCTGTAAAATCTCAACCTGCAATGGTAAATTCAATGACTTTAGCAGGGGAAAGTTTTGTTGAAAAAACAATAGGAACTATTTTAAATTTACATGAAAAAGTTTTAGATGCTAAAGATGAAACACTTGAAGCATTAAAAAATGAGAATAAATTTTTAAAAGATGCTCTTTATTCTATGCAAGAACTTTATGATGAAGATAGAAAAACTATAGAAACCTTAAACAATGAGTTAAAACATGCGCGTGAAGAGATAGAATTTCTCAAACGTAAATATAAATTAATGTGGAGTAAAACTGCAGAAATTTTTGGAGCTAAGACAGAGCCTGATTTGGAAATGAATAAAAATTTAGAAAAACCTATTGAAAATATGGAACGATAAAGAGAGATACAATGACTTTTTCACAAATGATACTTAATTTACAAAATTATTGGCAAGAGCAAGGTTGTGCGATTATGCAACCTTATGATATGCCAGCAGGTGCAGGAACCTTTCATCCAGCAACTTTTTTAAGAAGTTTAGGAAAAAAACCTTGGGCAGCTGCTTATGTGGCTCCAAGTAGAAGGCCTACTGATGGACGTTATGGTGAAAATCCTAATCGCTTAGGTGCTTATTATCAATTTCAAGTTTTGATTAAACCTAGCCCTGATAATATTCAAGAATTATATCTTAAAAGTCTTGAAAATTTGGGTTTTGATTTAAAAAGTCATGATATTCGTTTTGTTGAAGATAATTGGGAGAGTCCAAGTTTGGGTGCTTGGGGTTTAGGCTGGGAAGTATGGCTTGATGGTATGGAGGTTACTCAATTTACTTATTTTCAGCAAGTTGGCGGTATAGCAGTAGATTTAGTAAGTGCTGAAATTACCTATGGCCTTGAAAGAATAGCCATGTATCTTCAAAATGTTGATAATGTTTATGATATAGTTTGGAGTGAATTTAATGGAGAAAAAATTAAATACGCAGATGTGCATAAGCAAAGTGAATATGAATTTAGTAAATACAATTTTGAAGTAAGTGATGTTAAAATCTTAAATGAGCAGTTTGAAAATTCTTACAAAGAATGTAAAAATATTTTAGAACAAGGACTAGCTTTACCTGCTTATGATTATTGTATGCTTGCTGCACATACTTTTAATCTTTTAGATGCAAGAGGAGCAATTTCTGTAGCACAAAGACAAGATTATATGTTAAAAATTCGTGAGCTTTCAAAAAATTGTGCTGAAATTTATAAGAAAAATTTAAATGAAGCTGAGTGAAATTTATAATTTTTTAGATCAATTAAGTCCCTTTAATATCCAAGAATCATGGGATAATAGTGGAATTTTGCTTGGAGATAGGGATAGTGAAATTTCAACTGTTTATTTAAGTTTAGATATTGATGAAAATATCATTAAAGAAGCGAGTGAAAATTCTTTAATTATCACACACCATCCTTTGATATTTAAAGGTTTAAAAAATTTGTATGATAAGGCTTATCCTAGGGCTTTTATTAAAGAAATGATTTGTAAAAATATTTCTTTAATCAGCATGCATACAAATTACGATTTAAGTCATTTAAATACTTATTTTGCGGAAGAAATTTTAGGTTTTAAAATTTCTTTTAAAGACGAATTTTTGATTTATGTAGAAAATTCTATGTCTTTTGAAGCTTTGTGTGACTGGGTGAAAAAAAAGTTAAATTTACAAATTTTACGTGTAAGTGATTGTGGTAAAAAAGACATTAAGCGTATTGCTATATGTACTGGAAGTGGCGGGGATTTAATTTCTAAAGTAGATGCGGATTGTTTTTTAAGTGGAGATTTTAAATATCATCAAGCTTTAGAGGCGCTTAGTAATCAAATCAGTCTTATTGATTTAGGTCATTTTGAAAGTGAGAGATATTTTTCTCAATGTTTAGCAAAAGACTTGAAAAATTTGCCGCTACAAGTTATAATAACAGTTTCAAAAAATCCATTTCAATATTTTTAAGGAAAATAAATGAATAAATATCTCGAACAATTAGTGCTTTTATCAAAAATAGATCAAGAAATTGATAGTTATGAACCAAAAATAGACAGTATTAATAAGACTTTAAAAGATGCTGAGTTAAAAATAGGAAAAATCAACACAGATTTAGAAAAAATCGATGAAGAAATTAAAGATATAGAAAATCAAAAAGTGCAAAATAATGCTCATATTTCCGAGTTTTCAGCAAAAATTAAAGAGCTTTCTAAAAAAAGTGGTGCAGTAAAAACAGAAAAAGAAGCTAATGCTTTAAAAATTGAAGAAGATATTGCAAAAGAGCAATTAGACGCTGCAAATGATGAAATTGTAAGACTAGATAAAATTTTAGAGAATAAAGAAACTTATAAAAAAGAACTTGAAGAAGAAAAAATCAAACAAGAGCAAAATATTAATGAGATTAGAGTAAGCATTAAATCTGAAATGGAAGTTCTTGAAAAAGATAGAATGAGTGTTTATGATAAAAAAACCAAACTTGTGGGCGAGATGAATCAAAAAGTTTTAAGTTTTTATGAGAAAATTCGCAAATGGGCGAAAAATACTGCTGTAGTTCCTGTTAAAAAACAAGCATGCTATGGATGTTTTATGAAAATTTACGATAAGACTTATCTGTCTGTTGTAAAAGGTGAAGAGATTGTAACTTGTCCTCATTGTGGAAGAATTCTTTATAAAGAGCAAGAAGAGCAAAATTGATCTTTTTTTATTATTTTTTAACTTGGACGGCATTTTTATTTTGTGCCGTCTTTATTCTTTTGCTTTCTTTTTTAAAATCCAAATACAAAATTAGTTTAAAATCTCGATTTTTTCTTTATAAAAATTTACATCAAGAAAAAGCTGATGTACATTTTCATGCTTGTTCTTACGGGGAGGTAAGAAGTATTAAAGCTTTGGTTTTGAAATTTGATTCAAGAATAACTACTATTACTCAAACAGGTTTTGAATGTGCAAAAGAATTTTGTAAAAAGGTAAATTATCTTGCTTTTGAAAATTTTTTGCCTTTTTGGTTTAATCCTTGTAAGGTTTTGGTAATTTTTGAAGCAGAATATTGGCTTATGCTTGTTTTTATGGCACGTATTTATAAGGCTAAGATTATTTTGCTTAATGCGAGAATATCTGATAAATCTTATCATTCTTATCAAAAATTTTCTTTTTTTTATAAAAAAATTTTTTCTTATATTGATGAAGTTTTTGCTCAAAGTGAATTAGATAAAGTAAGACTTGAAAGTTTGGGAGCTAAAAATGTTAAAATTTTTAAAAATATTAAGGCAAATTTAGAAATTAAAAATAATAAAATTTATACCAAACCTAAGGAAAAACTTATCATTTTTGCTAGTACTCATAAAGATGAAGAAGAGCTTTTACTTGATCATTTTAAACTAGAAGAAAATGAAAAACTCATTATCGCCCCACGACACCCTGAGCGTTTTAAAGAAGTTGAAAATTTACTTTTAAACAAAGGTTTAGAATTTGAAAAATTTAGTTCTTTAAAAGATGAAAATAAGAAATTTTCTAAAAAAATTTTACTTTTAGATACTTTAGGGGAGCTTGTAAATTTTTATGCAATTTCTGATGTTGTTGTGCTTGGAGGTTCTTTCATAGAAGGTATAGGAGGACATAATCCTATAGAAGTGGCATATTTTGACAATGTATTAATCAGCGGGAAATTTATTCACAATCAAAAGGTTTTGTTTGAAGAAGTAGAAAATGTATATTTTTGTGAAAATTTAAAAGATTTAAATGATAAAATCCATTATTTAAATTTAAAAGCTAAAATTTCCAAAAAAGAAAATTTAGATCTTATCATGCAAACTATACAAAAGGGAATTGATGCAAGAAAAAGCTTATAAACTCTTAGCTTTGCAAGAAAAAATTTCAAATCGTGAAGCTAAAGATTTGATTGATAAGGGTTGTGTTTTTTCACATGGAAAAAAAGTTGTGGTTGCTAGAGCTTTGATGAACGATAAGGCAAGATTTAATGTGATAAAAACCAAAAATCCTCAAATTATTTTTGAAGATGATAAGATTATTGCTATTAATAAACCTTACGCTTATGTGAGTGAAGACTTGGAGAAAAAATTTAATGCCAAGCTTTTAAATCGTTTAGACAAAGAAACAAGCGGTGTGATTTTGCTTTGCAAAGATGAAGATTTTAGAAAGCTTTGTATAGAAGAATTTAAAAAACACAGAGTTTATAAAAGTTATATTGCGGTTTTAGATGGGGTTTTGGCTGAAGAGGTTGAAGTGAATGAGCCTATTTTTACCATAAAAGCAAAATGTGGAGCATTAAGTAAAGTTTCAAAAGATGGTTTAAGTGCCTTAAGTATCATTACTCCTATTATGTTGCAGTCAAAAAAAACCTTAGCAAAAATAGTCATTCAAACAGGTAGAACTCATCAAATCAGAGCGCATGCTAAATTTATAAAACATGGCGTTGTAGGTGATGAAAAATATGCTAAAATTTCAAGCGATAGAATGTATTTACATAGTTATGAAATTAAAATTTTTGATTATTATTTTAAGGCTGAGCTAGATAATAGTTTTGCAAAAGTTGGCTTTGAGATAAAAAATTTAGATTTTTAAAGCCATTTAAGAAAAAATTTTGTATAATGCAAGGTTTAATTAAAAATTTTATAGAAAGGTGATAAAGTGTTTGAGTTAGTTAGCGAATCTTTTAAATCAGCGATTAATAAATTACGTTTTGTTGATGATGAAAAAGCACTTAAGAACGCTTTAGAAACCTTAAAAAAAGCTCTTTTAAAAGCAGATGTTCACCATAAGGTAACTAAAGAGCTTTTGACTTCGATAGAAGAAGATGTAAAGCAAAACGGAATAGGTCAAAAACAATTTTTAAATGCCATTAAAGTAAATTTAGAAAATATTTTAAGTGTCAATAGCAAAAATCAAGGTTTTGTTTTTGCTTCTAAACCCCCAACAGTAGTTCTAATGGCAGGTTTGCAAGGGGGCGGTAAGACTACAAGCACTATCAAACTTGCAAATTATTTAAAATTACGCAATAAAAAAGTTTTAGTTGCAGCTTGTGATTTACAGCGTTTAGCGGCAGTGGAGCAGCTAAGACAACTTTGTGAAGCTAATGAAATTGAACTTTTCTTCATAGAAAATGAAAAAGATCCTATTAGGGTTGCTAAAGAGGCTTTAAAAAAGGCTGAAAGTTCTATGGTGGATGTTTTGCTTGTGGATACTGCTGGGCGTTTGGCTATAGATGAGACTTTGATGAATGAATTAAAAGCAGTTAAGGATGTTTTAAATCCTGATGAGATTTTCTATGTTGCTGATGCAATGAGTGGTCAAGATGGGGTTAAGACTGCGGCTAGTTTTAATGAAGTTTTAGGTATCAGCGGGGTAATTTTATCAAAATTTGATGCAGATACTAAAGGTGGAGTAGCCTTAGGTATAGCAAAACAAATCGGTATTCCTTTAAGATTTATTGGTGTAGGTGAAAAAGTAGCAGATTTAGAAGTTTTTATACCAGATCGCATAGTAAGTCGTATCATGGGCGAGGGTGATTTGGCTACTTTAGCTGAAAAAACTGCTGCAGTGATTGATGAAAAAGAAGCTAAAAAACTCAATCAAAAAATCAAAAAAGGTGAATTTAATTTTAATGATTTTCTTAACCAAATGGAAAGTATTAAAAAATTAGGAAGTATGAAGTCTTTAATCGGTATGATACCAGGGCTTGGCGGAATGGCAAATGCGGTAAAAGATATAGATTTGGATAATTCTAAAGAGATTATACATATTAAGGCAATGATTTCTTCAATGACTCCAAAAGAAAGAGAAAATCCTGATTTGTTAAATAATGCTAGAAAACGTCGTATAGCAGAGGGAGCAGGTCTTTCTCAGGTAGAAGTCAATCGTTTTTTAAAACAATTTAGTAATGCAGCAAAACTTGCAAAAAGATTTTCAGGCAAAAAAGGAATGGAGAATTTGACACAAATGATGAGCCAAGCTAGAAGACAATTTTAAATTTTATTTATAAATACTTTTTATAGTATCTATAAATAAAATTTTTAATTTTTAAGGAGTATAAATGACAGTTATTAGACTTACAAGAATGGGTAGAACTAAAAGACCATTTTATCGTATTGTGGTTACAGACAGTAGAAAACGTCGCGATGGTGGTTGGATAGAAAGTATTGGATATTATAATCCTATGGTAGAACCTGAGGTAATTAAAGTTGATGCAGAGCGTTTAGCTTATTGGAAAAGTGTTGGTGCAAAACTTAGCGATAAAGTTGCTTCTATCACTAGCAAATAATCATGGTAGAGAATTTTCTTAGGGAATACGCAAAATTAATTGCAGATTATCCTGAACAGATTAACACTCAAAAAATTGAATTAAGTGAAAATTTTTTTGAGATTGTTCTTTTTGCACATAAGGTTGATACAGGTAAGCTTATAGGTAAAAATGGAAAAATGATCAATGCTATAAAAACCGTAATCTCTGCTTATAAGAGCAAGGATGCAAGTTCTTATAGGGTAACGGTAAAAGCACTTGAGTGAAAAAGATTTTGTTCAAGTTGCAAAACTTGGTAAAACTGTGGGTCTTAAGGGTTATGTAAAATTGCATAACCTGAGCGACTTTTCTTCTCAATTTAAAAAAGATGCTACCTTTTTTATAAAAAATACCAAAGAAATATTAAAGATTAAGCATTATAATGCAAGCAATTCTACTGTTTTATTTGAGAATTATGAAGATATAGAAAAAGCTAAAGAATTAACCAATCTTATTCTTTTTCAGAGTATCGAGAAAAGCAGACAAACTTGTAAATTAAAAAAAGATGAGTTTTTTTATTTTGATATTTTAGAGTGTGAAGTTTTTGAAGAAGATAAAAGATTAGGTAAAGTTGTTGATATCTTGGAAACTGGAGCTTCTTATTTATTTGAAATTCAAAGTGATGAAAAATGGGTGAATAAAAAATATTCTAAAATATTTTTTATTCCGTATCTAGATAAATTTGTTAAAAATATAGATATAGAAAAACGACAGATTTTTTGCACGCAAGATGCTTTTTTAATTTTAGAAAATTCATGAAATTTAGTTTCGTTTCTTTATTCCCTAATCTTATGGAATTTTACTTTCAGGATTCTATACTTGCAAGAGCAAAAGAAAAAAAACTTTTCAAACTTAATTTTTATAACCCAAGAGATTTTTCTAAAAATTCTTATCATAAAGTCGATGATTATAAAATAGGTGGTGGAGCTGGACTTTTGATGCAAGCTGAACCTATGTATGAGGTGTTAAAAAGTATTCAAGAAAAAAAAGAAAATCCCTATTTTATTTTTTTAAATCCAAGTGGTAAAACTTTTAATCAAAAAGACGCCAAACGCTTAAGTAAAAAAGAACACATAGTTTTTGTATGTGGGCGCTATGAAGGTATAGATGAAAGAGTGCTTGAAATTTTTGGGAATGAAGTTTTTAGCATAGGGGATTTTATTTTAACAGGAGGAGAATTACCTGCGCTTGTAATGTGTGATGCGATTTTAAGAAATGTTAACGGGGTTTTAGGGAATATGGAAAGTTTGGAAGAAGAAAGCTTTGAAAATAATTTACTCGAAGCACCTGCTTTTTCAAAACCTTTTATTTTTGAGAAAAAAAATCAAAAATTTTATACTCCTTCAGAGTTTTTAAAGGGTAATCACGCTAGAATTGCAAGTTTAAAAACTACTTTGGCGTCTTGCAAAACGAAATTTTTTCGTCCAGATTTATTTTTAGAGCATGAACGCAAAAAATAAGGGATTTTTATGAAAAATAAATATATAGAACAATTTGAAGCAAAACAAATTGAAGGTAAAAATGTTCCAGATTTTCGTGCTGGTGATACTTTAAAGCTTGCAATTCGTATCAAAGAAGGAGATAAAACAAGAATCCAAAATTTTGAGGGTATTTGTATTGCTAGAAGAGGTAATGGCGTAAGCGAAACTTTTATCGTACGTAAAATGGGTGCTAATAATGTTGGCGTTGAGAGAATTTTTCCTATTTATAGTGAGAGTTTGGAAAGTATTATTGTTTTGCGTCGTGGTCGTGTACGCCGTGCAAGATTATTCTACTTAAGAGACAGACGCGGTAAAGCAGCACGTATTAAAGAGCTTAAAAAATAATTTATAATTATTTTTTATTATAAGTCTAACAATTAAATAATTATAATTAATTTATAATTTTTATTATTTGATTTTAATTATTAATAATGCTCTTATATAATATTCCTTGTAAATATTATATAAGGAGAGAAAATGTTTTCTATTAAAAAAACTTTATTAATATTAGCAAGCGTGCCAATGTTTTTGAGTGCTACTGAATATCAATTAAGCACTCATGTCTTGGATATTACTTCTGGACAACCCGCTCCTAAAGTAAAAGTTGAGCTTTATAAGTTGGAAGCAAATCAACAGTGGAAAAAAGTAAGTGAAGAATTTACCGAAGAAAATGGTAGAATAGGGGATTTATTACCATATGAAAAAGCTGAAAATAGGGCTTTTGGAATTTATAAGCTTAAATTTTTTACAAAAGACTATTACACATCACACAAAATAAATACTTTTTATCCTTTTGTAGAGGTAAGTTTTGAGCTTTCTAAAGATCAAAAACATTATCATGTTCCAATAACCCTTTCTCCTTTTGGTTATTCAACTTATAGAGGAAGCTGATCAATAAAACGAAAGAAAAAACCATGTGGACTAAGAATTCTTGGAAAAACTATCCCATAAAACAGCAACCTATCTATCCAGATCAAGAGGAAATGAATAGAGTTTTAGCAAGACTTGAGAAACTTCCTCCTTTGGTTTTTGCTGGAGAAGTGAGAAATCTTCAAAAGTCTTTAGCAAGAGTTTGTAAAAAAGAAGCTTTTTTACTTCAAGGTGGAGATTGTGCTGAAAGCTTTGAAAATTTTGGCGCTGTAAATATCCGTGATATGTTTAAAATTTTACTTCAAATGGCTATAGTGCTTACATTTGCCGGTGGATGTCCTGTTGTAAAAATTGGTCGTATTGCAGGGCAGTTTGCCAAGCCAAGAAGTAGTGATTTTGAAGAGTTAAATGGTATAAGTCTTCCTAGTTATCGTGGTGATATTATTAATGGTTTTGAATTTAGCGAACAAGCACGCATTCCTGATCCACGTAGAATGCTTGAAGCTTATTATCAAAGTGCAACAACGCTAAATTTGTTGCGCGGATTTGCTAAGGGTGGTTTAGCAGATTTGCATGAAGTACATCGTTGGAATTTGGGCTTTTTAAAAAAGAGTGAACTCCATAAGCAATATACTAATATCAGTGAAAAAATTTCACAAGCTTTAGCTTTTATGGAAGCTTGTGGGATTAATACAAGTAATACCCCAAGTCTAAGAGAAGTTAGTGTTTATACTTCACATGAAGCTTTACTTTTGCCTTATGAAGAAGCTTTAACTAGAGTGGATAGTTTAAGTGGAGAAATTTACGATTGTTCAGCTCACATGCTTTGGATAGGTGAAAGAACAAGGGCGCTTGATGAAGCCCATGTACATTTTTTAAGAGGAGTAAAAAATCCTTTAGGGGTTAAAATAGGACCTAGTGCAAGTGTTGATGATATCATAGCTTTAGCAAATGTTTTAAATCCAAATAATGAAGAAGGAAGATTAAATATTATTATCCGCATGGGTGCAGATAAAATTATCAATAATTTGCCAAAAATTTTCTCCAAACTTAAAAGTGAAGGTTTAAATTTAGTATACAGCATAGATCCTATGCATGGAAATACAGTAAAAGCAGGTAATTTTAAAACACGTGAGTTTGATAAAATCATGCAAGAAGTGGGATCTTTTTTTGAGATTGCAATAAGCGAAGGGATTTATCCAGGTGGAGTGCATCTTGAAATGACCGGAAAAGATGTAACAGAATGCACAGGTGGTGCAAGCAATGTTACTGCTCAAAGCTTAGAAGATCGTTATGAGACTCAATGCGATCCAAGGCTTAATGCGGATCAAGCATTAGAGCTTGCTTTTTTAATTGCAGATTTAGTAAAAAAGGCTAGAAAATGAAACT
Organism: Campylobacter sp. BCW_6465; assembly: GCF_001762815.1. Taxonomy (NCBI): domain Bacteria; kingdom Pseudomonadati; phylum Campylobacterota; class Epsilonproteobacteria; order Campylobacterales; family Campylobacteraceae; genus Campylobacter; species Campylobacter sp. BCW_6465. The sequence goes on along the minus strand of NZ_MJXN01000052.1, from coordinate 12,259 downwards.
TTATGGTATTAAAAATTGTAATTCTGTAAAGAAAGCTATGGATGCTTTAACACAAAAAGGTGTTGTATTTGATTTTATGGATATTAAAAAGATTAATCAAGATATTTTATACACATGGTTAAAACAAAAATCTTTTGAAGATCTTATCAATACTGCTGGATTAACTTCTAAAAAACTTGGTTTAAACAAAGAAAAAGTTAAAAGTTTAAATGAAAAAGAACTTGAGAAAATTGTATTAGAAAATCCAAGCTGTATTAAGCGTCCTATTATCGAGTATGAGCAAAACATATATATTGGCAAGGAATATGAGAAAATATTATGATAGAGTGTTTGATTACACTCTATTTTTTATTAATTGATTAATTTCATTTTGATATGGAAATCTTTCACTTTCGCAATTAATAAGTTGTGTTTTAGAGAAGATAACTTTTCCGTCTACTTCAACGATAAAATCACCTCTGTCGCCAATTTCAAATTCTACTTCAACATCTTTGAAATCGCTTTGTAGTTCTTCTGCAACCCTTGCAGCTTGTGGGCGATAATTTCAAAGATTGCAATAAGCAATTTTTACTTTCATCATTTCATCCTTTGAAAAGTTTATTTTATTTAAGATTAAAATCTTAAATTTTTATTATAGTTTATTTTGGCTGAATTTTTGCCTTTTTTGTAAAATTTAAGTTGAAATTTAGGGTCAATTTCTTTCAAATTCAGCGAGAAAAATTTATAATTTTTATCAAAATTAAAATAAGCCTTAAAAAACTAAAGGAAGAAAATGAGTCAATTTACACACTTGCATTTACATACAGAATATTCTTTGCTTGATGGAGCTAATAAGCTTAAAGAATTAGCTTTGACTTTAAAAGAGCAGGGTGCTACAAGTGTTGCTATGACAGATCATGGAAATATGTTTGGGGCAATTGATTTTTATCAAACAATGAAAGCACAAGGTTTAAAACCTATCATTGGTATGGAAGCGTATTTACATAATCACGATGAATTAGATGATAAAAGTTCTCGTCAGCGTTTTCACCTTTGTTTGTATGCAAAAAATGAGATCGGATATCAAAATTTAATGTATTTAAGTTCTCAAAGTTATATTAAAGGTTTGTATTATTATCCGCGTATCAATAAAAAGCTTTTAGAAAAATATAGCGAAGGTCTTATTTGTTCTTCTGCTTGCTTGCAAGGTGAAGTAAATTGGCACTTAAATACTTATAGTGAAAGAAATGTGCGTTTTGGTGCAAAAGGCTATGAAGCAGCAAAAGAAGCAGCATTATGGTATAAAAAAGTTTTTAAAGATGATTTTTATTTTGAAATCATGCGTCATGGTATAGGTGATCAAAGAATGATAGATGATGATATTATCAGACTTTCTAAAGAATTAAATATAAAAATCATTGCTACAAATGATACGCATTATACTTTTAAAGAAAGAGCGGCTGCCCATGAGGTTTTTATGTGTATAGCTATGGGAAAAAAACTTAATGACCCTGATAGAATGCGTCATAGTGTGCATGAATTTTATGTTAAAAGCCCTGAGCAAATGAGTGAGCTTTTTGCAGATATTCCAGAAGCTATAGAAAATACACAAGAAATCGCGCAAAAATGTAATTTAGAGCTTAATCTTGGCAATCCCACTCCACCGAATTTCAAATTTACAAGAGAATATGCTAAAGATCATAATATTACCTTGCCTGAAGAAACAAAAGAATTTAGCTTTGATAATGATGACATAGTTTTTGAAGAGCTTTGTAAAAAGGGACTTGAAGAGAGATTAAAATTTATCGATGAAAGCAAGCATAAAGAATACAAACAAAGACTTGAGGTAGAAATTAATATCATTAAAAATATGAAATTTTCAGGTTATATGCTTATTGTTCATGATTTTATTAAAGTGGCTAAAGATAAAGGCATTCCAGTAGGTCCTGGAAGAGGATCAGCTGCAGGAAGTTTGGTTTCTTATTGTTTGAGGATTACGGATTTAGATCCTATTCCTTATAGTTTACTTTTTGAGCGTTTTTTAAATCCTGAGCGTGTGAGCATGCCTGATATTGATGTGGATTTTTGTCAAGACAGACGTGCTGAAGTGATTGATTATGTGATTGATAAATATGGAGCAGATAAGGTTGCACAGGTTATTACCTTTGGTAAGCTTTTAGCTAAAGGGGTGATTCGTGATGTGGCTAGAGTTTGTGATATGAGTATTCAAGATGCTGATGAGCTTGCTAAACTTGTGCCTGAAGAGCTTAAAATCACTCTTGATGCTGCTTATGAAAAAGAACCTAAAATCAAAGAATTTATTGATCGTCATCCTAAAGGTCCTGAAGTTTGGGAATATGCAAGAGCTTTAGAAGGATTAAATCGCAATGCGGGTATGCACGCAGCGGGTGTTGTAATTTCTAATGAAAGTTTATGGAAGAAAACTCCGCTTTTTAGACAAAGTAAAAATGATGAAAGACATTTGGTAACGCAGTATTCTAAAGATCATTTAGAAGATGTGGATTTGATAAAATTTGACTTTTTAGGTCTTAAAACCTTAACAGTAATCAATAATGCAATCAAGCTTATTAAAAAGCGTTATAATAAAGACATTATTTGGGAAACTATAGATGTAAATGATAGCAAAGTTTATAAAACCATACAAAGTGGAAATACTTTAGGGATTTTTCAAATCGAATCAGACGGTATGCAAAGCTTAAATGCACGCTTAAAACCAGAGCGTTTTGAAGATATCATTGCGGTTCTTGCGCTTTATCGTCCAGGCCCTATGGAATCAGGAATGCTTGATGATTTTATCGACAGAAAGCATGGTTTAAAAAGTATAGAATATCCTTTTGACAGTTTAGAAAAGGTTTTAGAGCCTACTTATGGGGTTATCGTTTATCAAGAACAGGTTATGCAAATTGTTCAAATTATAGGTGGCTTTTCTTTAGGAGGTGCTGATGTAGTGCGTCGTGCTATGGGTAAAAAAGATCCTGAAAAGATGAAAAAGCTTAAGACTGATTTTGCAGATGGAGCAGAAAAACAAGGATATGATAGAGCAAAAGCTGAGGATTTATGGGAGCTTATCGTAAAATTTGCAGGATATGGTTTTAATAAATCTCACTCTGCGGCTTATGCGTTGATTACTTTTCAAACAGCTTATTTAAAAACTTATTATCCTAGTGAATTTATGGCAGCGCTTTTAACAAGCGAAGAAAACAATGTGGATAAAATTGCTGTTTATATTGATGAGATGAAAAAAATGAATATTAAACTTTTACCTCCATCGATTAACAAAGCGATCCGTGAATTTAGTGCTTTAGAGCAAGATGGCAAGGATGCTATTATATACGGACTTGGGGCTATAAAAAGTGTGGGTATTCCTGCAGTTGAAAATTTACTTGAAGCAAGACAAGATGGAGAATTTAAGGATATTAATGATTTCTTAGGTAAGATAGATCCTACCAAAATAAACCGTAGAACATTAGAAAGTCTTATTAAGGCAGGGGCTTTTGATGAGTTTGGTTTTACTAGAAAAGCTTTGTTTGATAATATGGAAAATCTTAGCGAAGCATCGCGTAAAATGGCTGAAGTAAGAAAAAATGCTGCAAGTTCTCTTTTTGGTGAAGAGGAATTAACTTCAGGTGTTCAAGTAAATTTTACTCCCAAAAATGAAGAATTTGAAGTGATGGAAAAATTAGGATATGAAAAAGAAATTTTAGGAATTTATGTTTCAGGCCATCCTTTAGATCGATTTTATGAACAAATTAATGCCATAGATTATGTTAAAAGTTTAGATTTTGAAAGTTTAAAAAACAATGGAGAAATTTTAAGTATAGGTAAAATTGAAGATTTCAAATCCATGATGAGTAAAAATAATAAGCGTTATGGTAGAATTGAAATTTTGGATTATTATTCTTCGTTTGATGCTACTGTATTTGAAAGCAATGTAGAAGAAATAGAAAACATCATCAAAGATGAAAATTTAAAAAATAATGCCTATGGTTTTGTATTGGGATTTAAAGCTGAGGGAGGGGAGAAGCCTAGCTTTTTTTTAAAAGCAATTAAAGATTTACAAAGTCTTGAAGATGGCGAGATTAAAGCTATAAAAAAATTTGGAGCAAAAAAAGATTTCAAAAATAAAGAAGAAAATCATTTTACCGCAGAACCTAAGGAATTTGAAAAAAATATCATAGAGCTAGATTTGACAAGATTAAATAGAGAATTAATCTATGAAATTCATGAAATTGCTAGAAATGCACATAATCCTAATGAAAAAAATAATAAAAAACTTGTTTTAAAAGTTATTAGCGCGGGATCTTGCTTGCTTTATCATACAGATTTTATTATCTCTGATAGTATAGTAGAGGAAATTTCTAATAAATATGCTTAAGTAAGATTGTTCTTACTTAAGATTTTTAAATAAAATGCTTCCAAGTCTTACTAAGTTGGATCCGCATTTTATAGCAATTTCAAAATCATTACTCATCCCCATAGAGCAAATTTTAGCCCCATGTTTTTGAAGAATTTCATAAATTTTAAATGTAGTTTCAAAGCTTTTGATAATACTTTCTTTATCTTGGCTGTGTGATCCTATGCTCATTACGCCACAAAGATTTAGATTAGAGCATTCTTCTTGTATTTGTAAATATTCTTCTACAGCTTGATTTGGATCTAGACCGCTTTTGCTATTTTCATTTGCACTATTGATTTCTAATAAAGTATTTAATTTATAATCAAGTCTTTTGTCCATAGCTTTAGCTATTTTAATACCATTGCAAGAGTGCCATAATATAGGTTTTTGTTTGATTAAGAGATTAATTTTGTTGCTTTGTAGCATTCCTATAAAATGCCACTTTATGTCTAGTTTTTTTTCATCAAGATTTTCTTTTTTTTGTGCTAGAGCTTGGACTTGATTTTCTCCAAATTCTACTATACCTTGATCAAAAAGCTTTTCAATTATACTTGCATCGACATACTTGCTTGCGGCTACAAGACGAACGTTTTTGGTTTTTTCTAAAATTTGCTCTAAAGTCATTTTGATAAAGAAATAAGCCCTATTTAGGGCTTATATTATTGTAGTAAATTAGCAATTTTGCTTTGAAGCTGCATGTTGGATTGCGCAGCAATAAAAGCAGCAGCATTTTCTTTTAGATAATTGGCATTAAAATCATTAACATTTTTTGCCATATCATTATTTAGTAAATTATTTTCAGCTGCTTTTGAGTTGATGCTATTTTGAACACTTGCATTAATATTTGATGTGATGGCATTGATACCTGAGCCTATTTCACTTCTTAAACTTCCAAGTTGATCCATAAAATTTGTAATACTATCTTGATTATCTATGTTTAATCCACCTGTTGCTAATGGATTTAAATTTGTAGTTTCAGTTCCGCTACCTACTACAAAATTCATAGTTTGAAAGACATTTTTTCCATTATAAGTTGCATTATTAAAAGAATCATTGATGGATTCTTGTATGCGTGTTGCTTCTGTTCTTAGCATTCCTTTTTGAGAATCATTAAGTGCAGCATTGTTCATTTTTACTGAAAGTTCATTAAGTCTATCTGCGCTTTGAGAGATATTGGTAAGGCTAGCATCTGCAATTTGTAAAACCCCTATAGCATCATAAGCATTTGCGACACCTTGATCTATAGTGCTTGATTGAGATCTTAAAGAATCAGCAATAGCTAAATTAGCACTATCAACTCCACTTATTGCGCGAACAGCTGCAATATTTTCTAAAGCTTTATCGCTAGCTTTTTGTGCATTATTTAAATAATAATTTTGTTGCATCATAGTTGCTTCAGAGATCATCATGGCCTACTCCTTCTCTTTCAGATTTATTTATATTTTATCATTTTTTTGCTATTTTAAAGCTTAAGAAATATAAAAAAACTTGCATTATCAAGATGATTTTAATCACCACTTCACTTGCATTATGGATACTGATAAATTCTTGAGTTTTTGTAGCGTTTTCTCCTAAGTTTTGGAGTTCAATTATGGTATTAGTAAAATAAAAAACAAATATTAAGCTTAAAATCAAAATAAGCAAACTCAGTATAAATTTTGAAAATTTTATTTGAAATTTTATTTCATCTTTTATAAGAGAATAAATTTCATATAAAAAATTAACCACTGAAACAAAAATCAGTAAATATCCCATTTTAATAAAAATTTGCGTCATCATTAAGCCACTTTGAAAATGGCTCAACACTCCTTCCCCTATAAGATTCTGAGGAAAAAAAATTGTTGGTGCAACAACTATTCCTAGTATGAGTTCAACCCCTATGATGGAGGCAAGTAAAAATAAATTAACAGCTTTCAAAAGTTTCTCCTTTTATTTTTTATCATAACGCATATTTGTAAATTTAGCTATAAAAGCACGATTATAACCTTGTTCATCTTTGAAAAAATCAACAATGAAATTATTTTGATATAAAATTTTTTCCAAAATTTTTTTTTGATCATAGCCAAATTCGCAAGCTAAAAATTTAACTTTTTTATCGAGGGAAAAATGTATGATTTCTTCTAAAATTTCATATCCTTTTTCTCCGCCAAATAAAGCTTCTTTGGGTTCTTTTTGTACCCAAATATCTATAGGATATGAATTTTTAATATAAGGTGGATTTGAAAAAATAAAATCATAATTTTCTTTAATTTGCTTAAAATTACAAAGTTTAAAGTCAATCAAGTGATCGACTTTGTGTAATTTGGCATTCTCTAAAGCTAATTCTAAGGCTTTAGGATTGATATCACAGGCTGTGATTTTTAACCCAAGTTCTTTGGCTAAAACAATGCTTAAAATTCCGCTTCCAAATCCTATTTCTAAAATCTTATTAAAAGTATTTTTTTTGCATAAATTTAAAATTTGAAAAAGTAAAATTTCACTATCATAACGAGGGATTAGAACGCCTTTTTTTATCTTAAATTCTAAGCCCCAAAAATCCACTTTTTCAAATATATATTCAAAAGGTTCTCCAGATTTAAAACGTCTTATAAGCTCAAAATAAGGTTTGTGATCTATTTCTATATCTTGGTTTAAAAATAACCAAGCTTTATCTTTTTTTAGATATTCACAGAGTATAAATACTGCTTCATTTTCATAACCTTTTAAGCTAGATTTAGCTTCTATAAGAGCATTTTTTATAGTCAAGAAAGAGCCTTGATTCTATCGCTAATACTTGGATGACTGAGATAAAAAAATGTATATATTTTACTTGTTTTGATAAAAGCTTTATTTTCTCTTGCTAGAGCTATCAACGCATTTTTCATATCTTCTTTGCTTGTAACTTTAGCTCCGTGTTGATCAGCTGCAAATTCATTTTTTCTACTTAAGGCATTAAGTATAGGAGAGATTAAAAAGCTAAAAATATTTGCAAAGATAAATAAAAGAGCAAATACACCGCCATTTACTCCTTCTAGATGACTTTCTAAGTAAACAAATTCAGGTAAATTTGCAAAAACAAAAAAAAGTAAAAACATAGTTATAGCACCGTTAAATAAAGCTTTGATAACATCCTTATGAACAAAATGTCCAAGCTCATGTCCTAAAACAGCTAAAAGTTCTCTTTCATTTAAAGCTTTTAATAATGTATCAAAAAGAACCACTCTTTTGCTTTTAAAAAGTCCACCAAAATAAGCATTTAAACGTTTATCTCTTTTGCTTGCATCAATAACATAAACCCCATTTGCATTAAACCCACATTGTTTCATTAAAGAGCTGATTTTTTTCAGCAAATTTTCATCGTTTAGTTTTTCCATTTTATTAAAAATAGGTGCTATCAAGGTAGGGTAAATAAGATTTATAATCACTATAATACAAAAGGCAAAAATAAAGGCCACAATCCACCAAAAAGTTCCAAAAAAATCATAGCAAAAAAGCAAAGCATAAAGGATTAAAAATCCAAATATTAAAGTTAAAATAAGACTTTTTACAGTGTCTTTGATAAAAAGTTTTACAGTCATATTTGAAAAACCATGGGCTTTATCTTTGATAAAACTTTCATAAATACTTAAAGGTAGATTTAAAATACTTGTGATTATTAAAAAAGATAATAAAAATAAAGTATTTTCAAAACGAGTGTTATTTGAGATAAGTAATTCTTTAAGATATAAAAATCCAAAACCTATCCATGCAATATTGATGATTAAATTATAAAAATTGGAAAATAGTTTAAATTTTTCATTTTCGATGGCAATGTCTGCTGCATTTTGATAGTCTTTTTCGCTTAAAATTTGAGCTTGTTTGTCTTTTTCTCTTTCTAAGAAACGAATTTGAGTATAGGAAATCCAAGATAAAAGTGCTGTGTAAAGACATAAAATTGCAATTAAAGTCATTATTTTTCCTTGATTAGTTTTTGCGAATTTTAGCTTAAAATAATGAAATAAAGTTAATAGCTTAAAATCTAAAATAATATTCTTTTCAACTAAGTTGATGTATATTTATAAAAAAGGATTAAAGAATGTTTTTTAAGAAAAAGATTTCACAAAAGCAAAAAGAAAAGCCTAAAATTCCAATCAATAATGTGATTTTAGATGACAGACTTTGTAAGTTTAAAAATAAAGTGCAAAAGATAAGCAAAGATGAAGCTTCGGCAAGTCTGCTTGCTAGACAATTAAGCAGACTTATCAGAGCTAATAAATTTTAATTTTGACATTTTTTCTTAGGGCGAAAAACCTTAATAACTTCATCATTTGCTTCTATATAAGCACCTTCTATTAAATCAATACAATAAGGTATAGCTGGAAAAACAGGCTCTAGACATTCTTTTATAGCTTTAGGATTTCCTGGTAAATTAATGATAAAAGATTTATTGCGAATTCCTGCGCTCTGTCTTGAAAGTATGGCTGTTGGGACATATTTTAAACTTTCTAAGCGCATAAGCTCTCCAAAACCTGGCATCATTTTATCACACACGGCTTCCGTGGCTTCTGGGGTTACATCACGAAGTGCTGGACCTGTACCTCCGCTTGTAACAATCAAATCGCATTTTTTTTCATCTGCTAGATAAAGTAATTTTTTAATGATCAAATCATAATCATCAGGGATTAATTCTTTATGATAAATAATATCATTTTTTATATATGAATTTAACACTCTTTCAATTTCAGCAGTAGCTTTATCTTCGTATATACCACTACTTGCTCTATCGCTTAGGGTTAAAATTCCTATGTTTATCGTATCCATTGTTCCTCCTTAATAAATTTTTATAACCATCCTTTTTTCTTGAAAACAACCAAAGGTAAAATGATAGAAATTACCATCACGCCAAGCACTATGGGATAAGCATAGTGAAGTTCAAGTTCTGGCATGAATTTAAAATTCATACCATAAATAGTTCCTATTAAAGTAGGAGGCATCATGGCAACAGTTGCAACGGTAAAAATTTTAATGATTTTGTTTTGTTCTATGTTGATTTGGCTAGCTAAAATGGTTTGAATATTGTCTAAGATATTAAGTTGCGAAACACTAAATTCAACCAAAGAATTTAAGTCTTTTAAAACTATAGTGAGATTTTGTTTTATATCTTTATCGATTTTATCGCTTTTTAGTAAAGAAGTCATAGCACGACGTTTATCAAATAAAGAATCTCTTACACGCATATTAAGCTCTTGTAAGCTTGAAATATCCTTTAGCATTTCATCATAACTATATTCATCTTTTTTTTCTAAAACACTTGTTCTTAAGCGTCTTGCTTCTTTATCTATCCATTCTAGTAAATCCGCATCTTTTTCAACGCGCACTTCAAACATTTTATCAATAATATCAAAACCATCTTCAAAATTCTTCGGACTAGCTAAAATCCTTGCTTGAATTTCTTCAAAAGTGCTAAATTCGTTATATCTTATAGTAAATAAGATATTTTTAGCTGTAGCAAAAGTAACAATTTCTGTGCGAAGTTTGATTAAATTCCTATCTTCTTCATCGCTTTTAAGATCTCTTACTAAAAAATGAGCATTGATGGTTATTGTCGCATTGTCTTCCCAATATTTTGCACTAAGTTCTATTTCTTCTCTTTCTTCTTTTGTAGGAAACTCAAGATTAAATTCACTTGATATAAAAGCAATTTCCGCTGCACTTGGATGAAGTAAATCAATCCATAAAATATTTTGTGGTAGTTCTTGACTATCGAGATTAAAGTTGATTCTTTGAACTAAAGCATTTTGAGTTTTAATATAAACATAGAGCATAGTTATTCCTTATTTTTAACTTTAAAATTATACCTTGATTAGTTTAAAAATCAATTTTTTAATTTTTGCAAATCAAAAACCAAATTTTCCACCTAAAGCTCTTAAACTAAGCTTTAGTTTAAAATATCTTTAATCAGTTTTTGCAAATTCCTTTTTGTTTCTTCTTGTTCTTTTATGATAAAACATTTTGCTTTTGGCCAAAAATAACTTTTAGGATTTTCAAATTTTCCCCAACGCCAATCAAATCTAGGATGTAAAAGAACTATAGTAGGAATATCCATAGCTAAGCTTAAATGCGCTATAGCACTATCAATACTAAGCATACAGTCAATATCATATAAATAATTTAGAGTATCATTCCAATTTTTTATAAGCTTGCTTCTATCTTCTATTACCTTAGGCAATTCTTCTTTTAATTGCATTTGAAAAGAAATGATTTCATAATCTAAGTCTTTTAATATATCAAATAAAAATTCAAATTTTACATTTCTTAATAAATCAGAATTTTCAGCATTAGGAGTAGCATAAAAAATACCAAGTTTTTTTCTTTTATTATGCGGTTTTTTCTGTGGCAATATAGGTGTTTTTAATCGTGAAATCTCATCAAGCTTAATATCAATAAAAAAAGGCAAAGAACAAATAGGAATAGCATAATCAAAATTTGTAGGTAGATTTTTTAAAACCTTTACATTTTTAAAAATATCATCATTTTGATTTAAAAATTTGATTTGATTTTTAAACATTTCATACATGGCACTTTGAGGAGCAAATAAAACCTTTGAAGCGATTTTGCAAAGTTTTTCTAAGCATCTTGCATACATTATAGTATCGCCAAAGCCTTGCTCGCAAAATACTAAAACTTCTTTATTTTTAAAAGCATCAATGCCAAATTTATTAAAAGCTTTTATGCTTTCATTATAATGATAAGTAGAAAAAGTTTCATTATGAGCATAAAACAATCTACTTTCATAATACTTCTTACCCTCTTCAAAATTATCATCCACTCCCATACGCATCAAAAGATAAGCCAAATCAAATTGATAGGTTGCATGAGAATCCAAACTAAGACATTTTTTATAAGCATGATAAGCTTCTTGATAGTTTGAGTTAAATTCTAAGACCTTAGCATAGTTTTGCCAAAACTGTGCATGGTGTTGATTGGTTTCTTGTAGTGATTGAAAAAGTTCTAAAGAATCAGATATTCTAAAAAGCTTAAAAAGTAAGTATGCTTTTTGGGGTAAAATTTGATGAGTTAAAAAATCTTCTATTTTAGAAATAGTAAGGTTTTCTTTGGTTTTACTGTGAAGCCTATCTTCGAGTTTGACTAAATTAAGATTGGTTTGTTCAGCAATGATTCCTTTTTGCAGTTTATCAATCAAATCTTGCATAAAATGACACAAGTGTTCATGTGCATTTAATGCCTTAGTAAAATCATGTTTAAAATAAATTTCTGCATAATTTTTCCATAGATTAAGATTATACATATCTTTAGAAAGCAATTCTTTGAAAATTTGTTCAGATTCTTCTAGTTTGTTGCTCAGTTTATAAATAAAAGCCAATTCTAACTTAAGTTCATCCTCTAAATCATCTTTGCGAGTTAAAAGTGTTTGTAATAAATTCAAGGCTTCATCAAGTCTTAAATTTTCAATATAGCTTTTAGCAAGCATAAGACCATTAAAACTTGTAGGATTTAAAGAAAAAAGCTCTTGAGCATAATATAAAGCTTTTTGAAAAAGAGAAAGTTTATAAGAAGAAAGCGTAGCAAATTCTAAAGCAAATTTTGGACTTTCTTTTAAAAATTGCTCACTCAAGTTTAAACATTTTTCATAATTAGCATTAAAATAATAATAATGAATTTTATCAAACATATTTTTCCTTGATAGTTACATTAAAATCTAATATTATCTTATAAGTTGCATAAAAAGATAATTATATTTTTATAAAATTAAATAATAAAACAAAAATAAAAAAATATAACAACATCCATCCTAATAATTTTAAATTATCAGGATGAAATTTTTAACAAGTAGGAGAGTAAACTAATCAAACTAAGTATTATCTTTTGTGATATTACCAAAGA
>NZ_MJXN01000051.1:0-3164 GCF_001762815.1 Campylobacter sp. BCW_6465 | reverse complement strand
TAATATAAACAATATCATCTCAGGTGTTAATCAAGGCAATATTGGCAATATAGGAACCAATGGAGGTGGAGAAATATCTTTAAGCTTTGATCCAATAACAGGAAAGCTTACTACAGATTTTAATCTTAATGCTTCCATATCAGGTGCAACCTTTAGATCTTTAATCTCTACTACTTCAAGAAGATCTACCTTTATAGACAATGTTATGGGTAATTCTATGCAAAGCTTTGCTTTAGCTTCTTCAAGTAAGTCTCAAAGCATTGCTATGTCTGAAAAGGGTAATTTATATGCGGATGCAAGTGATTATATAAAGAGTGATTTAAATAATGGAAGCTATGGTTCTAATAAAGAACATTCTTTATTCATCCTTCCTTATGCTTCTTCACAGAATGTTGAACTTTCTTTAAATGAAGAAAGTAAAGGACACACTAAAGGAACCATTATAGGTTATTCTACTTTAAAAGACAGTGGAATATATGGTGTGTATGCAGGTTATGAAGATACAAAAATGGGTTCAACTTATTTTGATATTAATAATAGAACCTATTATGCAGGTTTAAAATACTTTAATACCTTATTTACTACAGAAAAAGGTCAAGAAGTTTATATCAAAGCTCAAGGTAAAGCTGCTTTGATTAAAAATGATTTAACTAAAAAAATAGGAAATAATGAAGCTAAAGCTGAACCTAATTCTTATGCTTATGGAGTCAATACAGCCTTAGGTATGAATTTTATTAAAGATAAAGATATATTCTCCCCTGAAATAGGTCTTGCTTATGAAGGAGGCTATACTGAAGCTTTTTCTATGAAAGATACTATAGGACAAGCAACAGTTAAAGGTGGAGAAAGAACCTATGCAAACTATTTAAATCTTTTCTCTACTAAAACAAGCTTTACTTGGTTTAGAGATTGGTTGCCTAATTTAAAAACTTCAGTAGAACTTGGAGCTAAGTTTAATATCAATCCTAAAACACAAGCTGAGGCTAGATTTGGAAGTGTAAAAGTAAGTGATGAGTTTTATTTACCAAGAATACAAAAATTTGTAAGTACTTCTTTTATCGTTCCTGTTAATGAAGCTTTCTATTTTAGTTTAAACTATAATGGAATGTTTGATAAAGATGGCAATACCCATACAGGATTTGCTCAGTTTAATTATCTTTGGTAATATCACAAAAGATAATACTTAGTTTGATTAGTTTACTCTCCTACTTGTTAAAAATTTCATCCTGATAATTTAAAATTATTAGGATGGATGTTGTTATATTTTTTTATTTTTGTTTTATTATTTAATTTTATAAAAATATAATTATCTTTTTATGCAACTTATAAGATAATATTAGATTTTAATGTAACTATCAAGGAAAAATATGTTTGATAAAATTCATTATTATTATTTTAATGCTAATTATGAAAAATGTTTAAACTTGAGTGAGCAATTTTTAAAAGAAAGTCCAAAATTTGCTTTAGAATTTGCTACGCTTTCTTCTTATAAACTTTCTCTTTTTCAAAAAGCTTTATATTATGCTCAAGAGCTTTTTTCTTTAAATCCTACAAGTTTTAATGGTCTTATGCTTGCTAAAAGCTATATTGAAAATTTAAGACTTGATGAAGCCTTGAATTTATTACAAACACTTTTAACTCGCAAAGATGATTTAGAGGATGAACTTAAGTTAGAATTGGCTTTTATTTATAAACTGAGCAACAAACTAGAAGAATCTGAACAAATTTTCAAAGAATTGCTTTCTAAAGATATGTATAATCTTAATCTATGGAAAAATTATGCAGAAATTTATTTTAAACATGATTTTACTAAGGCATTAAATGCACATGAACACTTGTGTCATTTTATGCAAGATTTGATTGATAAACTGCAAAAAGGAATCATTGCTGAACAAACCAATCTTAATTTAGTCAAACTCGAAGATAGGCTTCACAGTAAAACCAAAGAAAACCTTACTATTTCTAAAATAGAAGATTTTTTAACTCATCAAATTTTACCCCAAAAAGCATACTTACTTTTTAAGCTTTTTAGAATATCTGATTCTTTAGAACTTTTTCAATCACTACAAGAAACCAATCAACACCATGCACAGTTTTGGCAAAACTATGCTAAGGTCTTAGAATTTAACTCAAACTATCAAGAAGCTTATCATGCTTATAAAAAATGTCTTAGTTTGGATTCTCATGCAACCTATCAATTTGATTTGGCTTATCTTTTGATGCGTATGGGAGTGGATGATAATTTTGAAGAGGGTAAGAAGTATTATGAAAGTAGATTGTTTTATGCTCATAATGAAACTTTTTCTACTTATCATTATAATGAAAGCATAAAAGCTTTTAATAAATTTGGCATTGATGCTTTTAAAAATAAAGAAGTTTTAGTATTTTGCGAGCAAGGCTTTGGCGATACTATAATGTATGCAAGATGCTTAGAAAAACTTTGCAAAATCGCTTCAAAGGTTTTATTTGCTCCTCAAAGTGCCATGTATGAAATGTTTAAAAATCAAATCAAATTTTTAAATCAAAATGATGATATTTTTAAAAATGTAAAGGTTTTAAAAAATCTACCTACAAATTTTGATTATGCTATTCCTATTTGTTCTTTGCCTTTTTTTATTGATATTAAGCTTGATGAGATTTCACGATTAAAAACACCTATATTGCCACAGAAAAAACCGCATAATAAAAGAAAAAAACTTGGTATTTTTTATGCTACTCCTAATGCTGAAAATTCTGATTTATTAAGAAATGTAAAATTTGAATTTTTATTTGATATATTAAAAGACTTAGATTATGAAATCATTTCTTTTCAAATGCAATTAAAAGAAGAATTGCCTAAGGTAATAGAAGATAGAAGCAAGCTTATAAAAAATTGGAATGATACTCTAAATTATTTATATGATATTGACTGTATGCTTAGTATTGATAGTGCTATAGCGCATTTAAGCTTAGCTATGGATATTCCTACTATAGTTCTTTTACATCCTAGATTTGATTGGCGTTGGGGAAAATTTGAAAATCCTAAAAGTTATTTTTGGCCAAAAGCAAAATGTTTTATCATAAAAGAACAAGAAGAAACAAAAAGGAATTTGCAAAAACTGATTAAAGATATTTTAAACTAAAGCTTAGTTTAAGAGCTTTAGGTGGAAAATTTGGTTTTTGAT
>NZ_MJXN01000050.1:0-3934 GCF_001762815.1 Campylobacter sp. BCW_6465 | reverse complement strand
TTTAGTTTTTAAAGATTTATAATAAGCTTTTTCTGCTTTAGTCCAAGGAGCTATAGCTCCTTTGATAGGATCTTTTAAATATATACTTTGCCAATCTTTAAATTCAAGTAAAGTAGATTTCTCCCCTGTGTGAAATTCAGGATCTAGATACCTAGGTTGATAATTAATATAAGGAGAAGTTCTTAATATACGATCAGCTTCAAACAAAGCTTTAGAATATTCTTGGGTGTATTTGCCTACTTCACGCCCATCTTTTCTTTTATCAAATATAATTTGATTTGTATTTTTATCAACTTCTAATATAAGTCCATTAGAAGTATAAATCTCGTAAATATCTTTATTACCACTCATTTTTATCCTTTCTTTAATTTAACCCATATATAAACCATCTTCCATGATTATAGTTGTAGCTAGTCTGCCTATGAATTTGTTGGAATAATCTTGTATTTTACTAATATCATCGCTTTCTTCCTCATTTTCTCTACTTTTTCTATCATTATCAACATATTCTTCATTTATCCCCTTATACATCACTTCTAAATTATGTTGTCCTATGGCTTCTAAATTTTCCATCAATCTTCTTGCTTTTTGCCTATCTTCTATGAACTTACCCTTTTCATCTTGAGTGGTATTATAAATCCCATTTGCATATTCATATAAAATTTGTATAGTATCATTATAAGCTAAGATAGGGTGTTGTTTTATCACTGGGTGTTGTATTTTATACTCTTCTTTTCTTTGAAAATGTTCTAGCTTATATATATTACAATTTCTAAGTTCTATATTGTTTTTTTCAAAAAATTCCTTATCATTTAAGATATATTTGCCTTCATTGATTTTATCTTCCATAAAAGCACTTCTTTTTTCATCTAAAATAATATAAGATAAAAGTCTTTTTAAGGCAAATTCCCTAGCTTCACTTGAAGTTGTAGCACAAGCAATACTAGGATAATAATTAAGCCCACCCGTGCATAATAAAGAACCAAAAATAAACTCAGATAAATCAAAACTCATAAATCTAGAATTTATTAATAAAGGATAGGTTATATATTCTTCTTTTTTTACAGCTAAAGGAAAATCATAATTGTAAGTAAATTTTTCATACATTAGTTTTTCATATAAAATTTTCAATCTTTCATAATTTGTAGGCAAAAGTGTATCGATAAAAGATCCTGCTAAATTTTTTAACACATCTACACTTAAATTTTTACTTACTTTAATAGAAAAATCAATAGCTAATTGTTTTCTTACTTTTGATATCAAATGAATTTGCTTAGCTTTATCTAATCTTGAAAAACTCTTTGACTTTTTTAATTCACTTGCATATTCTAATTGATTAAAATAATAATAATTTGTTCCTATTTGATATAAAAAAAGCTTATTGAGTGATTTTTTACTTTTTGGATTAATTTTTATAAAATGTCCTTTAGGATTAAGTGCATAAAATATCCCTAGTTCTTTAAAAAAATGTGCTTTAAAACTAGAAAATAATTTATTACCATAATACTTTTTATCTAAGCTTGAATCTATAAAAAATAAAATCATTTTTTTAAAAAAATCAGGCTGACTCATAAAAAATTCTGTAAAAGGAAAAAGTTGCTTAATGATGTTAAAAAAAGTAATATCTATAGATAATTTTGCAAGTTCTTTATCAAGCATAATATCTTGAATGCTTTTATCTAAATCTTTTTTTGAAGGAAGAGTTTTGTCTGTTTGTATATTTTCTTCAAATTCAATCTCCTCATCAAAGCTTTCATTTAAGGTTTTTAAAAAATTTACATAAGTTTGATCTTCTTCTTCAAAATCATTTTCAAACATAGCTTTGGCTAATTCATCTAAATAAATAACTTCATCTTCTTTTTTATTTTTATTTAATTCTTTAGATAAAAAGATATAAATTTTTTTATCATTATCATAAAAATAAATATCATCAGGGATAAATAAGATATACTCATTAAAATAATTTGGTATTTTAATCCTTTGGTAATTAAGTGAAATTTCTTTATCGCCATAATCTAAATTTGGAATTACAATATTTTTAACACCAAGAGAATATTCTTGCGTAAAAGCTAAGTCTTTTTGTAAAACATACAAAGTTAAAGTCAATAAAACAACCGTTAAAGGTGAGTATTTCTTAAAATCTACATTTTCATATGTTTTAGATATTGATGGCTCTAACTCAAGAAAAAATTGCATTTGATCATAATAAGAATTGATATTATCTAAATAATTATTAAAAAGCCCGATATATTCTTTTACTTTTACTTTTTCTTTTTCGCTAATTTCTTCCAGTTCTTTGGGTAATTTAAAAAAGCTATCAATATAAGCAAAATCTTGCTTAACTTTTTCATATTCTAATCGTTCGTTTATATGTTCTAATAAATAAAGTTTCATCCAAGAATATGTTTGATTATAAAAATTAAAATATCCCTTATATTTTTGATAAATCTGTCCATCAAGTTTCACAAAAGGACAAAGTTGCAATACATAATCATCTTCTTTTTTAACATCTCTTTCTATAAAATAAGAACCATAATCTCTTTTGCTAGGAAAATCGCCTTTTAATGCAAGTTTTTCATTTTTTGTAAGAGCTTTGGGGCGATTTTTTATTATTGCTCCTAATTTTTTTTGATACAAGTCCTCACAAAGTCCTGCATTGTTAAGCTGTGGTGGATTAGTAATAAGCAAATAATTTTTACCCATTTTGGTTGTATTGATTTGATCAGTATTTTTTTTATCTAATATCATTTCTACTAGCATGGAAGAATTTAAATCAGGATATTCTGCATAAAAGAAATGATTGAGTTTAGAGATATTTAAATTGATTGCTTTTTTTAATGTTGTATCAAAATTATTTAAACTAGAATTCACTAAAAGTGTATTATCTAACTTTTCATTTTCAAATTTTAGATTATTTTCTAAAAAATTATCAAAAATACCTTGAAATTCTTCATCTAAAATAACTTTATAAAAACTATTTTTATAAAGACTAATAGAAGGTACATTAGAATAAGATGAAAAATCTAATAATACTTTATCATCTATAATTAATACATCAGATAAAATTTCTTCATTGCACAAAGCGATAATAGGATAAAGCTTACTAGTAATAAGCTCTAAAAGTGGATAAGCAAAATCATAATAATATTTTTGTTCCTTATACTCTTGATACTCAGCAGAAGAATTATAAGCTTCAAATAATGTATTTACAACAAAAACATAAGGATTTTTTTTGACTAAAGAGACAGGTTTTTTAAGATTGGTTACAGAATCTAGTATATTGATAAAAAATTTTGCTATAGCTCTAATAATTTGCTTATATTCATCATCATTAGATTGAGTAATATTTTTTAAAAGTGTATTAAAAAGTGTATCTAGGGTAAGTTGTATCTTTGGTTTAATTTCTTGCTCAAAATAGTTAGATTCTTTGATATTTTTTAATAATATATTTAATTCTTTTTGAATTTCTTTTAAAAAATTTTCAATATTTTCTACATTGTTTTCATCAATAATTTTATTGAGCGTTTTATTTTCATTTTGATTAATTGCATTATTTAAAAATTTTAAATTATTAAAGATAATTTTTTTAATGCTAGATAAATTTTTATCAGAGCTAAATTTTTGTTCTTTTGTGATTTCGTCTTTATTGGCTTGATTTAAATGTATGATTTTAAAAGTTTTTGTATTATCAATTTTAAAATTATCTTCAATAGTATGTAGTGTCTTATACAAAGAATTCTTAGCTTCTTTATATCCATCAAAATCACTGCATATAAAAATAATTTTATTAGCATTTTTGGTAAGATTTTTTAACTCGATTTCTAAATTATGATTTGATGCAATTAAAGTAAAATTTTTTATTTTCATATTTTAACCCCATTTACCACCACAAATTTACAAACATAAAGCTCTTGTTTTCTATCTTCATCTTCTA
>NZ_MJXN01000049.1:0-4405 GCF_001762815.1 Campylobacter sp. BCW_6465 | reverse complement strand
ACCCAATCTACTCCCATAATCTCATCTATAAAAGGAAGCATACCAAATTCATCAGGTTTTAAAGTCTTAGCTAAGGTTTTAATTTCTTGTTCTCTTAAAGGATTTTTATGCACTCCTACTAAACCACTTCCTACTGCAATATCTGCATAACCATAAATAGCACCTAATAAATTAGGTTTATCTAATATACTACTTCCTCCACTTAATTGTATATAAAGTATAGTAGCTTGGATAAATCTTGCATTAAAACCATTTTGAGACATATCATTAGCTAGGTATTTATAATCACCTAATATTCCTGCTGCCATACCCCATTCATTATGAAATAAACTTGATCTTAGATTATGTTTATTATCATCTACTGTTCTATATAATTCTTCATATTTAGGATCTACATTTCCTTTTTCATCTACAGCTCCTATAGATTCATAAGGTATATCTATAACAACACTTCTTATACCACTTCTTATAACTAAATATTTATATCTTTCTTTTTTAGTTTTTAGTGAGTTATAATAAGCTTTTTCTGCTTTAGTCCAAGGAGCTATAGCTCCTTTAATAGGATCTTTTAAATAAATACTTTGCCAATCTTTAAATTCAACTAGAGTGGATTTTTGTCCTGTATAAAAGTTAGGATCTAGGTATTGGGGTTGATAGTCTTTGTAGGGGGAGTTTTGTTTGATATTGTGTGCTTCAAAAAGGGCTTTAGAATATTCTTGGGTGTATTTGCCTACCTTAGCTCCCCCATCACTTAATAAAATTTTATTCGTTTTTTTTTCTACATCTAAAATAATACCATTAGGTGTATAAATTTCATAAGTTTCACTCATTTTTATCCTTTCATCCTATATATAAACCATCTTCCATGATTATAGTTGTAGCTAGTCTGCCTATAAACTTATTAGAATAATCTTGTATTTTACTAATATCATCGCTTTCTTCCTCATTTTCTTCCATCTTACTTTCATCATTTGTCTTTTCTCTCTCTATCCCCTTATACATCACTTCTAAATTATGTTGTCCTATGGCTTCTAAATTTTCCATCAATCTTCTTGCTTTTTGCCTATCTTCTATGAACTTACCCTTTTCATCTTGAGTGGTATTATAAATCCCATTTGCATATTCATATAAAATTTGTATAGTATCATTATAAGCTAAGATAGGGTGTTGTTTTATCACTGGGTGTTGTATTTTATACTCTTCTTTTCTTTGAAAATGTTCTAGCTTATATATATTACAATTTCTAAGTTCTATATTGTTTTTTTCAAAAAATTCCTTATCATTTAAGATATATTTGCCTTCATTGATTTTATCTTCCATAAAAGCACTTCTTTTTTCATCTAAAATAATATAAGATAAAAGTCTTTTTAAGGCAAATTCCCTAGCTTCACTTGAAGTTGTAGCACAAGCAATACTAGGATAATAATTAAGCCCACCCGTGCATAATAAAGAACCAAAAATAAACTCAGATAAATCAAAACTCATAAATCTAGAATTTATTAATAAAGGATAGGTTATATATTC
Source organism: Campylobacter sp. BCW_6465 (assembly GCF_001762815.1). NCBI lineage: Bacteria > Pseudomonadati > Campylobacterota > Epsilonproteobacteria > Campylobacterales > Campylobacteraceae > Campylobacter > Campylobacter sp. BCW_6465. Next base: position 2,881 of record NZ_MJXN01000049.1, on the reverse strand, counting down.
TTCTTTTTTTACAGCTAAAGGAAAATCATAATTGTAAGTAAATTTTTCATACATTAGTTTTTCATATAAAATTTTCAATCTTTCATAATTTGTAGGCAAAAGTGTATCGATAAAAGATCCTGCTAAATTTTTTAACACATCTACACTTAAATTTTTACTTACTTTAATAGAAAAATCAATAGCTAATTGTTTTCTTACTTTTGATATCAAATGAATTTGCTTAGCTTTATCTAATCTTGAAAAACTCTTTGACTTTTTTAATTCACTTGCATATTCTAATTGATTAAAATAATAATAATTTGTTCCTATTTGATATAAAAAAAGCTTATTGAGTGATTTTTTACTTTTTGGATTAATTTTTATAAAATGTCCTTTAGGATTAAGTGCATAAAATATCCCTAGTTCTTTAAAAAAATGTGCTTTAAAACTAGAAAATAATTTATTACCATAATACTTTTTATCTAAGCTTGAATCTATAAAAAATAAAATCATTTTTTTAAAAAAATCAGGCTGACTCATAAAAAATTCTGTAAAAGGAAAAAGTTGCTTAATGATGTTAAAAAAAGTAATATCTATAGATAATTTTGCAAGTTCTTTATCAAGCATAATATCTTGAATGCTTTTATCTAAATCTTTTTTTGAAGGAAGAGTTTTGTCTGTTTGTATATTTTCTTCAAATTCAATCTCCTCATCAAAGCTTTCATTTAAGGTTTTTAAAAAATTTACATAAGTTTGATCTTCTTCTTCAAAATCATTTTCAAACATAGCTTTGGCTAATTCATCTAAATAAATAACTTCATCTTCTTTTTTATTTTTATTTAATTCTTTAGATAAAAAGATATAAATTTTTTTATCATTATCATAAAAATAAATATCATCAGGGATAAATAAGATATACTCATTAAAATAATTTGGTATTTTAATCCTTTGGTAATTAAGTGAAATTTCTTTATCGCCATAATCTAAATTTGGAATTACAATATTTTTAACACCAAGAGAATATTCTTGCGTAAAAGCTAAGTCTTTTTGTAAAACATACAAAGTTAAAGTCAATAAAACAACCGTTAAAGGTGAGTATTTCTTAAAATCTACATTTTCATATGTTTTAGATATTGATGGCTCTAACTCAAGAAAAAATTGCATTTGATCATAATAAGAATTGATATTATCTAAATAATTATTAAAAAGCCCGATATATTCTTTTACTTTTACTTTTTCTTTTTCGCTAATTTCTTCCAGTTCTTTGGGTAATTTAAAAAAGCTATCAATATAAGCAAAATCTTGCTTAACTTTTTCATATTCTAATCGTTCGTTTATATGTTCTAATAAATAAAGTTTCATCCAAGAATATGTTTGATTATAAAAATTAAAATATCCCTTATATTTTTGATAAATCTGTCCATCAAGTTTCACAAAAGGACAAAGTTGCAATACATAATCATCTTCTTTTTTAACATCTCTTTCTATAAAATAAGAACCATAATCTCTTTTGCTAGGAAAATCGCCTTTTAATGCAAGTTTTTCATTTTTTGTAAGAGCTTTGGGGCGATTTTTTATTATTGCTCCTAATTTTTTTTGATACAAGTCCTCACAAAGTCCTGCATTGTTAAGCTGTGGTGGATTAGTAATAAGCAAATAATTTTTACCCATTTTGGTTGTATTGATTTGATCAGTATTTTTTTTATCTAATATCATTTCTACTAGCATGGAAGAATTTAAATCAGGATATTCTGCATAAAAGAAATGATTGAGTTTAGAGATATTTAAATTGATTGCTTTTTTTAATGTTGTATCAAAATTATTTAAACTAGAATTCACTAAAAGTGTATTATCTAACTTTTCATTTTCAAATTTTAGATTATTTTCTAAAAAATTATCAAAAATACCTTGAAATTCTTCATCTAAAATAACTTTATAAAAACTATTTTTATAAAGACTAATAGAAGGTACATTAGAATAAGATGAAAAATCTAATAATACTTTATCATCTATAATTAATACATCAGATAAAATTTCTTCATTGCACAAAGCGATAATAGGATAAAGCTTACTAGTAATAAGCTCTAAAAGTGGATAAGCAAAATCATAATAATATTTTTGTTCCTTATACTCTTGATACTCAGCAGAAGAATTATAAGCTTCAAATAATGTATTTACAACAAAAACATAAGGATTTTTTTTGACTAAAGAGACAGGTTTTTTAAGATTGGTTACAGAATCTAGTATATTGATAAAAAATTTTGCTATAGCTCTAATAATTTGCTTATATTCATCATCATTAGATTGAGTAATATTTTTTAAAAGTGTATTAAAAAGTGTATCTAGGGTAAGTTGTATCTTTGGTTTAATTTCTTGCTCAAAATAGTTAGATTCTTTGATATTTTTTAATAATATATTTAATTCTTTTTGAATTTCTTTTAAAAAATTTTCAATATTTTCTACATTGTTTTCATCAATAATTTTATTGAGCGTTTTATTTTCATTTTGATTAATTGCATTATTTAAAAATTTTAAATTATTAAAGATAATTTTTTTAATGCTAGATAAATTTTTATCAGAGCTAAATTTTTGTTCTTTTGTGATTTCGTCTTTATTGGCTTGATTTAAATGTATGATTTTAAAAGTTTTTGTATTATCAATTTTAAAATTATCTTCAATAGTATGTAGTGTCTTATACAAAGAATTCTTAGCTTCTTTATATCCATCAAAATCACTGCATATAAAAATAATTTTATTAGCATTTTTGGTAAGATTTTTTAACTCGATTTCTAAATTATGATTTGATGCAATTAAAGTAAAATTTTTTATTTTCATATTTTAACCCCATTTACCACCACAAATTTACAAACATAAAGCTCTTGTTTTCTATCTTCATCTTCTA
>NZ_MJXN01000048.1:0-371 GCF_001762815.1 Campylobacter sp. BCW_6465 | reverse complement strand
AAAAACTCAATATCATAGGACAAAACAATCTTAAGGCTATGTATATGGGGATAAATGGAAATAAAGAAAGCTTGAAAAACAAAGACAATGAAGAAGGAAACGAGGAGGATATAGAAAGTGTAACTAAAAACAAACAATCCCAAAAATTACCGCCTAACTTCATAGGCAGACTAGCCACTACTATAATCATAGAAGATGGTTTATATATGGGATAAATTAAGAAAGGATAAAAATGAGCGATACTTATAAGATTTATACACCCAATGGGTTAGCACTAGATGTGGAAAAAGATACCAATAAAATACTCCTTAAAGAAAATGTTAAGCCTACAGGCAACTATACCGAAGAATATTCCAAAGCTTTGTTTGAAG
>NZ_MJXN01000047.1:0-878 GCF_001762815.1 Campylobacter sp. BCW_6465 | reverse complement strand
ATTTTCTTTATTTTGAAAAAATTTCATTGCTAAATCAGTAAAATCTAAATTCGTAACATAATCAGGCACTATGCCTTCTTTTTCAAGCATACTTAAAGCCCCATCAGCACAAAAGATCACTGCTTTTTCTTGATAAGCTTTAAGTAAAGGAAGTTGTTTAGCTAAACTAGGTCCTGCAGAAACTACTATAGCATTTTCGAATTTGTTTTTTCTTTCATTTAAGATTCTTTGAAAAGGAATGCTTTCAAGCATAGAAGGGATGTTTTGTAAAAGATGAGAATAACACTCAAAACCGATGCATAAACTAGAATTTAAATTTCTTATCACAACTTTTATATTTTTCTCGCAAAGCTCATCTGCTTTATGCCAGATATCCTCATAAAACTTTTTATAATAAACATTATTCACAAACATTTCATACAAACTTAAGTACTCAAACATATCTTTCATATCAAAAAGTATAAGCAGTTGAATATCTACTCTTTCTTCTTCGATATCCACAAGATAAATTTTTCCACTACAAAGCTCTTCACTCAAATCCAGCGTACTTAAAGCTAGGATAAAAAGTTCTATTTCACTTTCAAATACAAAAAGATGTTTATAGTGTTTAGCTAAATTTTTAATAAGCAAGGCATTGCCTATACCATAAATACATACGAAAGGATATCTAGGAGTTTTTTCTAAAATACTTTGATAGAAAAAATTTAATTCTTCTTCTAAGTTTTCATACATGAAAACATTATGAGTTTTATCAAAGATATTTAAATTTTCATCTATATTAAAATGAGAACAAGTTTTATTTTGTATGAAATTTAAAAGTTTATTTCCTAAGGGTTCATTTACTCCACTTAATAAAGCTTGTATGTTTTTTTCTAGTA
>NZ_MJXN01000046.1:0-1162 GCF_001762815.1 Campylobacter sp. BCW_6465 | reverse complement strand
GACTTTGGTTATATTGATACAGGTACTCATGTAAGTCATTTTTCTTATACCTTAGCTTTGGCTTTAGGATTTAAAAATATTATCATGATAGGACAAGATTTAGCCTTTGATGAAGAAGGAAATTCACATTCAAAAGGTTTTGATTTTGGGGAGAAATTTAGCGGTGAAGAAAATATAGACAAACTTAAAGTCCCAGCCTATGCAGGTAAAGGTGAAGTTTTAACTCATATGGATTGGAATGATTATCGCATAAAACTTGAATATCTTTTTGCTTGCAACAGTAAAGAAGCTAAATTTTACAATGCTACTGAAGGTGGAGCAAGGATTAATTTTACTGAAGAACTTTCCTTTAAAGAATGTTGTGAAAAACTCCTTACAAAAGAAAAACCTAAATTTGAACTTCCAAAAAGTTTAACTAAAAATAGAAGTGATAAACTCCTAGTTAAATTCAAAGAAAAAATACAAAAAGATCAAGATAATGCTAACAGATTTTTAAATGATGCTTTAGCTTTAAAACAAATTTTAGAAAATATACTCAGTAAAGATTTTATTTTACCTTTGGAATTTTTAGAAAAAGTTTATCAAAATATAGAAAATTTCAATCATTCTTTAGATGAAGATGAGTTTATACAGGATGGTATTTTAAAAGCAGTGATTTATGAACGAGGACTTAGGATAAGCTTAGTTTATAAAGAAAATATTTTAGATCATGCTAGTTTCATCAGTGCTTATATCAAAGCTTATGATGAATGGTTGTTTTATTTTATAGAAAAGTTAGAACAAAGAATAAATATTATCATCAATTCTTTTAAGGAAAGCTAATGAGCCTACTAGAAAAAAACATACAAGCTTTATTAAGTGGAGTAAATGAACCCTTAGGAAATAAACTTTTAAATTTCATACAAAATAAAACTTGTTCTCATTTTAATATAGATGAAAATTTAAATATCTTTGATAAAACTCATAATGTTTTCATGTATGAAAACTTAGAAGAAGAATTAAATTTTTTCTATCAAAGTATTTTAGAAAAAACTCCTAGATATCCTTTCGTATGTATTTATGGTATAGGCAATGCCTTGCTTATTAAAAATTTAGCTAAACACTATAAACATCTTTTTGTATTTGAAAGTGAAATAGAACTTTTTATCCTAGCTTTAAGTAC